>CAZZGQ010000001.1:0-85831 GCA_964653765.1 uncultured Elusimicrobia bacterium
GAGACCTTAGCAATTTCGATTCTCGTCGGAGAACCGGCTTAAGTGACCGGCATTGGGTTTAATCCGCCGGTTTAGTCCCGGTTCGTTACCTGCTAGCTGCTACAGCCTCGAGGCGAGATGCTGTCAAGAGCCGCGATTTTTTCGGCAAGCGAGTATGGCCGCAAACCCCTTCGCGTCCTCGTCTCAGATCAGCGCCGCGCGTCCGACTTTTCTCGCGCGCAGCTTCGCGCTGAGAATCACGCGAATCACTCGGCCTCGTGCGCAGCCGGCGAATTTCGCAACTGCGTCCGCCATGAGTTCCTTGCGGATCATCGCATCCTCCCGGCGAGAAACCCCGCGCCTAGACGCGTGGGCACTTGCCTTTGCCGTGATCTGTGGAGAGAGCGTTGGAATGGACGACACGCAGGGTGGCTTGCTATAAAGTCCGTGATGCCCTCGCGCTTGCTGCGTCTGAGTCTGGCTACGATCTTGTTTGCCGGCATGAATGCGGCGTTGTCATTAGTCCAGGCCTACGCTTGGTCGTCCATGCTCTGGCGCAACTCGCGACATGCCTCTTTAGCACAGACCATCGCCGAGACCTTTGACGGAAAGCGCCCGTGCCGCTATTGTCTCGCCGTCCGAAAAATGGCCTCGGGACCGAGCATCAGAGCTGGTCTCACTACTCGTGTCGATTTCGCCTACGGCACCATCTCACCTCTTGACGACGCGCTGCTCCGCGGCTTTGTCGACGTTGCGATCAAGGCCGAGGCGGCCGTTACCATCCCGTATCCCCAAGCTCCTCCTCCCAGGCTGACCGTCTCGCTAACGGCCTAGACGCGCCAGCGCCCCGCCGCGCCCTTTCCGGCGGGTCGTTCCAGGGTTCGCAATCTCGGGAGGATTCATGCTCAGTTTCTGCTTTGGCGTTCCGCTTTTACTCTTGGTCACGTCGCTTGTGGCTGCGGTCGCGCGCCGCGGCTGCTAGCAGGGAGACTTCACATGAGCGCGACCCTGGCCGTTGCGACCGCGCGGCGCCAACGAATGGAGGCGCTGACGCGGCGCACGCATGACTCACTGCGCGAATTTTTCCGCCGTCTCGACCCGGCCTCCGAGTTCCGGGAAGACCCCTGGTCCCTGTCCTCAAGCGGCGGCGGCCTGACGCGCGTCTTCCTGAACGGCGATGTTTGGGAGAAGGCAGCCGCCGGGCGTTCGGCGGTGTTCGGGGCGTTGACGCCATCGATGAAGGCGTCGCTGTTGCTGCCGCCGGGAGCCCGCCGCTTCTTCGCCACAGGCGTCAGCGTGATCGTGCATCCCAACAGCCCGCTCGTGCCCGGGATCCATTTCAACGCCCGCTACTTCGAGCTCGAGGACGGGCGAGGCCGCGTCTGCGATGCCTGGTTCGGCGGTGGCGTCGACCTCAATCCCACGTACCCTTCCCCGCAGGACTTCGCGCTCTTCCACGCCCGCTTAAAAGCGCTCTGCGACGAGCATGGCCGGGGCCTCTATGCCCGGGCCAAGGCCGACTGCGACCGCTACTTCGTCAATGCGCACCGCGGCCAAGCGCGCGGGATCGGAGGGATATTCTTCGACCACTGGCGCGAGGGCGCGAGCCCCCTGAAGACGCTCGATCGAGCCGAGCGCTTCGTCGAGAGGCTGATCGACGCCTGGCCCGCCCTTTATGAGGAGTTGCTCGTGCGGAGACGCGCGCAGCCCTACGGCGAGCGAGAGCGCCGCTATCAGCTCCACCGGCGCGCGCGCTACGCCGAGTTCAATTTGCTGCACGACCGCGGCACGCGCTTCGGCCTAGAGTCCGGCGCGCGCGTGGAGAGCGTTCTTGCTAGCCTTCCGCCGGAGGCGGCGTGGATCTACGACCCGAGCTTCGAGCCAGGCTCGCCCGAGGCGCGTATGGAGGAGCTTCTGCGACCGCGCGACTGGGCCGTGCAGCACGTCGCCTCCGAGGGGCGCCGGTGAGGCCCGCCCGTCCGGCTCGATTACGCGCCGCGAGCATGGCTCTGGCCGCCGTTGTCTCCGCTTGGGGTACGGCGGAGCTGGCCGGCTTCATCGTCCGTCGAGAGCACGCGAGGAGAAGCCCTTCCGCCGCTTCGGGTCGCGCGCTCTATCTCGCCTACGGCTGCGCGGCCTGCCACGGCGCCTCGGGCGACGGCAAGGGCATGGTGGGGCGTGGCTTCCTGCCGCCGCCCACTGACTTGCGCGACGCCTCGGCCTACGAGTCCGGCAGCGACATTGCCAGCATCCGCCAGTCCATCCGCTGGGGACTCTTGGGAGAGAACAGCCGTATGCCCTCGTTCGAACACCTGACGCCAGAGGAACTCGACGCCCTGGCGGACTATCTCGTGTCGTTGCAGCAGGCCGGTCACGGCCAAGGAGAACACTTATGAAGAAGCTCGTACTGGCGTTCCTGACGCTGACTTCCGCGATGCCCGTTGTCGTGGCCGCAGCGCCCGCGCCCAAACAGCCGCTCGCCGCGCACGACGCCTGGGTGCTCGCTGTCCCGCCGTCGGCCTCGACCAGCGCGGCCTACATGATCATCGAGAACGCCTCCGACAAGCCCGTTGTCCTGGAGTCGGCGCGGGCCAGCGTCGCGAAGCAGGCGGAGCTGCATGAGATGGGCCACAGCAAGGGCATGATGACGATGAAAATGATCGGCTCCTTGACGATTCCGGCGCACGGACGCGCCGTTCTGGCGCCCGGCGGCGCTCACATCATGCTGATCGGCCTCAAGAAGCCCCTCAAGCCCGGCGACAGGGTGAGGCTGACACTGACCTGCCGCGGCAACCGCAGGCTGACGGTGGTCGCGCCCGTGCGCGAAGCGGCCTCTGACGGCGGAATGAAGATGGATGGCGCGAAGATGGGAATGGGCGGCCGATGAGATATCCTCATCGCTGGGCGGCGGCCGTCGCGGCCCTTGTCGCGGTCACTCTGGCTGCTGGCGCCTGCGGCCGCGGCAACGACCGGCAAGAGCGCCAGGCGCGCTACGGCACGCTCAACCCGCGGGCCGACTTCACGCTGACGGATCAGGACGGCAAGCCCTTCCACCTCAGCGATCACCGGGGACAGGTCGTCTTACTGTTCTTCGGCTATCTCTCTTGTCCCGACGTCTGCCCTTCGACCCTCTCTAAGCTGGCCGCGGTCTACTCCAGCCTCGGCTCCGCGTTGAAGCCGAGGGTGCTGACGGCCTTCGTTTCATTCGACACGCGCCGCGATGCCCCAGAGAAGCTCAAGCAGTACCTCTCCTACTTCGGCGTCAACGGCGTGGGGCTGACGGGCAGCCAAGCCGAAGTCGACGCTGTCATGCGCACTTACGGGGCGAGCTACGTCAAAGTTGAGACCCGCTCCGCGCTGGGCTATCTCTACAACCATTCCGACATGGTCTACCTCATCAACGGACGTGGAAGAGTCGAGGATCTCTTTCACTCCGACGCGACCGCCGAGAGCATAACCAAGTCCGTCCAGGCGGCCCTGTCTCCCTGATCTGGCCGAATTCTGCCAGCATTCTTTGCCCACGTCCCTTCCGCGATCTAAGAAGGTTGTGCGCCGGGATCAGCATGTTCTAGAATCGGCGCATCTTCAACTAGAGGAGGAGCTAAATGAGTGCCACCGAAATCCGCGAGTTGCCCGTGCACGTCAAGCCGGCCCACTGCGGCAACGACATCCTCTAGCCCGCCGCGTGTCTGGACGACCCGGCGCCCGCGAGGCGTCGGGTCGTTTGCTTCCATGAAGCTCGGCGTCAATTGGACCTCTCCTACCGACCTCCCGCTCGTCCGTTCGCTGCTCGCGGATGGCTCAGTTGACTTCTGCGAGATATTGATCGACAACTTCCTTCAGGTCCCTCCCGAGCGGCTGGCGGCCGCCTTTGAAGGCCGCCCGGTGGCTTTCCACGTGATGAACTCGCGTTTTCTCGAACGCGGTGACAGCGAACTCGCGCCGCTAGCTTCGGCGATCCGGGCCGCCGCCGTTGTTCTTAAACCGATGTATGTCTCGGACCATATGGGCGTCTTTTCGCATAAAGGTCGGCTCTTACCGTTCCTCATGGAGCTGGCATATGCCAGTGACTTCGCGCGCGTGCGGGAGCGCGTCGCCAGATGGCAAGAGCTCCTCGGCGTCGCGCTCCACCTCGAGAACTTCCCGTCCATATTTGACGAAGGACGCGAGCAACCAGAGTTCCTCCAACGCCTCTGCGCAGAGACAGGTTCACGAGTGCTGTTCGACTTCTCGAACGCCGTTGTCGCCAGCCGAAACTGCGGCGTAGCGCTCGCAGTCTGGTCGCCGGTGATCGCGGATGCGGAGCATTTTCATGCGGCGGGCTACCGAGTCTCCGATACAGAACCCGCGATCGTGCGCGATTCGCACGACACCGTGCTATCTTTGGAGACGCTGACGTTTATGAGGCAGAGCAAGGCGCTCCTTCGCGACAGCGGCGCGTCGTCGCTTTCGATCGAGCGTGACGCCAATCTCGACCGAATGGCCTGGCTCGAGGACCTCGCCGCGGCGCGCAAGGCGCTGGCGTGAACCTGGACGCACTGCTGTCGCCTTCAGCGGCCAAGGCATTGCCGGCCGGCTCCAAGGAGCGCTCTCTCGCCAGGCTTGCGATGAGGCAACTCTGGCATCTCGTCTTCGACGCCTGTCCCCTCTTGCTCAAGTCCGCTTCGCCGGACGGGTGGAGCGTGCTAGGGCCGTTCCTGGAGCATGCGGCCACGCGGCGGCTTTCGATGGGTTGGGAGCTTCACGCGCAGATCCTGGTATGGCTGAGAACCCAACAACGATCGCTGGACTCTGACCTTGCACGGGAGCTTTTGGCAGCGGCCGCTGCACGGTGGGCCGCCGCCGACCTCTCACCCGAGCGCGGCGTCCTGTTGAGGTTCGACGGCTGGCCCGACTCTGCTGTGGCGGCCTGGAAGCCGAACAAGCCAAAGGGCCCCCGCGTCGTCGAACTCCGTCTCGAGGGCGCGGCGCCGCAGCGCCAAGTCGTCGAGTACGCGCTGCTGCGCGATGATGACTATGCCGAAGCCTCGTGGCGGCCGCTGGCGACGTAGAGGCGAGCAGCGCAAGCCTAGTTTAAGCGGTCCAGAGCAGGTAAAGCCCGAGCGCGGTGAGGCAGCAGCCGGCCAGCGTGTTGATCACGGGTCGAAGCCTGCTTAGAACGTGAAGCGAGCCGATGAAGGAGCCCAGCGCGATCAGCGGCGCCCCGAGGCCGACACCATAGACGAACAGAAGGGCTGTTCCGTAAAGGACGCTGTGGGTGGTTGCCGCGAAGGCGAGGATCGCCGCCAGGATCGGAGTCGCGCAGGGCGCGATCACGAGAGCGAAGCCCGCCCCCGCGGCCGTGGCGCCGAAGCGGCCGTCGACCGTCTCGGTCCGGAAGTGCGGCACCGGAAGCTCGATGACACCCCAGAGCTTGAGCGCCATCGCGATGGGAATCGCGGCGATCAAATAGGTGATTGGGCGTCCCCAATGTCCGAAGATTACGCCGAGCGCGGCGGTGGCCGCGCCCATCGCCGCCGTCATGACCGCAAAGCCGCAGACGAACAAGGCCGATAGCAATGCGGCCGTCCGCGCGTTGCGCGCCGGGCTCAAGCCCACCATGGCGACGACGGCTGGCGTCATCGACAAGCAGCACGGGTTGAGCGCGCTGATGACGCCGCCGAGAAGCACCAGCGGGAACGCGACGAAACCGCCGGAAGAGACGGCCGATGCGACGAGGTGGCTGATCGCGCTCACTTCCCCCTCGAAATCCGCGAAACGAGCTCCCGAACCTTGCTCTCCGCTTCTTCTCCCTCGCCCTCGACGCGATCAGTGACCGCGCCGTTGCGGTCAATCAGCAGGATGGTCGGCAGCATTCGGACGCCAAGCTTCTCAGCCAGAGTCGACTCGCGCTCGACGTCGACGCGCTTAGCCTCGAAGCCGGCCGGAAGGCCGGCCTTGGCGGCTTCGAAAGCGCCGTAAACGCGCTCGCAGTCGGCGTCGTGGTCGCGGTCATTGAGAAAGAGATAGAGCGCGGGACCGGCCGTCCGCTCCTCATACGTGGTGGGCGGCGCGACCGCTTCCTGCCGCATGTGCTTCGCGGCCATCACCGCCGCGACGGCTGTCGCGACGAGCGCCAAGATAAAACTCCGCTTGTTCATGAGCACCCTTCCTTCGAGCACGGCGATTTCGCGCAGCGCGACTCGGGCGCCTCATCCTGGACGTATTCGCCGCCCGTCTTGAGCGCGCTTTCGGCGCGAGCTAGCTCCTGGCCCAGATAGCAGGCGTGATCGAGCCGACTCACGAGCTTCTGCTCGACAGCCGCCGCATAAATGGCGCCGATGTCGTCGCCTTCCAGGATCGTATCGAGCACGCCTTCGTTAGTATAGTGTTCGACCACGAGCCGCTGGCGCGCCTTGTCGGCGAAGATCACGAAGTAGCCGTTCGGATCGAGGACCAAGGGTGCTCGCTCCGCCGTCTCAAGTACCGGTACATGCGCGCCCGATGCGGCCGCCTCGAATGGAGCAAGGCCCTCCTCCGCGCAGTGGCGGGCGGCGTCCAGGATCGCCGCGGCTTCGGTGCAGCCGAGCTTCGAGACCAATCGGACCTGCTTCTGAAAATGCGCCACGGTCTCCCGGTCCACGTTCTTGAGGTAAGGACGCTTGCCTTGCGCGCCGATGATCCGGCCGCGCTCGTCAATCCCGTTCTCAAACAAGCTGACGAGAGACTGTCCCGGCAGATGGCCGATTCGTTGGCGAGAGTCCTCGCCGCAAAGGAGCAGAAAGCGGATGTTCCCGTTGGCGACCACGTTTTTGATGAGCCGTTCGATGCCGAGGTTCTCGGTATGGAGGCTGCCGACGATGGCCAAGCCTTCTTGTCGGCTCGCGGTCAGCTCCGCCGCCAGTGAGGCGGAGTTGAGCGTGCAGACCGCCACCGGCGCGCGGTAACGGAGGACATGATAGTCGCCCGGCAGTGGCGGCCAGCCTGCGCGTTCTTTGTCGCCCGCGCTGACCGCGCAACTGTCCCCTCCGGCGAACGCCGGGTGAGCGCCCGCCAAGGCATTCGTGGCGATCGCCGGGAAGCACACCTTACAGCCGAGGCAGTCGTATTCGACCGGACGGAACGTCGCCTCCGATTGGCGCAGGAGCGGCTCGATTTCGGCGCGCTCGGCCTCCGACAACTCGTGAAGATTCTCCCGCAGCGTCTGCGCGAACGATTGCTGGCAGCCGCAGGTCCAGCATTTTTTGTATTTGACGGCGTCCCTGAGCTGCCCTAGGACGGAGTCGAGCTCGCCGCGTTTCATCACCTTCCCCCTCGCGCGTCCTCGAGCAGGCACAAGCCGCGGTCGAGCAGTTCGGTAACGCACGGGTCGACGATCCGGTAGAAGATCTGGAGGCCCTCGCGGCGCGCCGCGACGATCCGCTTGACCGCGAGGCGCTGAAGCTGATTCGACACGGCTTGCGGCTTCATCCCGATGCGCCGAGCCAGTTCCAGGACGCAAAGCTCCTTCTCGCGCGCGAGGGCGTGCAGCAGCCGCAGACGCGTATCGTTTGCGAGGACCTTGAACAATCCCTCCAAGCCCGAGGACTGGCGAGGGTCGATCAAGGGCCGCGCGGTGAGCGCCGGCTTGGGATTGCATCCTGGATTCGATCGGCTCACTGCATAAGTATTACACACAATGGTGTAATAATCAATATCGCAGCGAACGCCCGTGCCTACTTTCCGAAGAACCGGTCTAGCTCGCCATTGAGCCCGAAGAGCCTTCGCAGTTGTTTTCGCACCGCGGGTTCCGGCCTCGACACATCGGATTCGTAGCGGATGATGGTGAACGGCTTCACGCTAAGGATCTCCGCGAGGTCCCGCAGCTTAAGGGCGCGTCGTGTCCTGAAGTTGCGCATCCATCCTCCAAAGGACGTGGGAGGAAAGACGAAGTCGTAAGGGTCGCCGTTGGTCTCCGGAAACGCCACGGCGAAGCGCTCTTGTAGCGCCGGGAGGAGTCGGCCGAGAAGCCGAGGCATATGCCGGACCCTGATCTTGTCGCGCTCGACGCGGGTCAGTATACTCTCCCAGACGCCGGTCTTCTTCGATAGGTCTCGCTGGGTCATCCCCAAACTCTTGCGCATGTAGCGCAGGCGCTGCACGAGAGAAGCCTTGGTTGGGTCCGGAAAGACGAAATAAACGGGTTTAACCTTCCGCTGTAAAAAGGGTTCGTTACCCGCTATATTCCTTCTGGGGCCCACTTTGTGAATTATGCTTATAAAATAAGCCTAATTTGAAAATACGCAAATCGGGAGATCATCGCGCGATGGTCTCCCGATTTCTTTTTCTCGTCGAGAAATCGGGATTCGTTACCCGCTAAGGTTCCCTCGCTGCGCTGCCTCGCGGCGAGATGCTGTCAAGAGCCGCGATCTTTTCGGCGAGCGACTACGGCCGCAAACGCTTTCGCGTCCTCGGCCCAGATCAACGCTTCGCGTCCGACTTTCCGCGCGCGCAGCCGCGCGCTCAAGATCGCGCGCAGCACTTGTCGTCGCGTGCAGCCGGCGAGCCTCGCCACCTCATCCGCCGTGAGTTCTTTCCGGACCATCGCTTCCTCCTGGCGAGAACAAAAAGCCCGCGCCTAAATCGCGCAGGCAGTTGCCCATCCGCTTTAGGCGCCCTGTAGGCCGGGGCCAAGTTGGAGCTTAAATCCTCGCCGAATCTAGTTTAACGGCAGCGCGAGCTATTCTCAAGGAGGCAGTTCGTCGGGCACGCCTCTGCGGTCCAATGTGCTACTATTATATCGGATTCCGATATTATGATCGACCGAGAGATACTGCGCGGGCTTCTCAAGATATGCATCCTGTCCTGCGCTTCCGAGCAAGAGCTTTACGGTATGGGGCTCATCGAACGCATGCGGCGCTGCGGCTTCGCCGTGAGCCCGGGGACCCTCTATCCAAACCTCAACGCCATGCTGCGAGAAGGCGACCTCCTTCGGCAGACCAAGGTTGTCGGGGGAAAGAGGCGGATCGTCTATCGCATCTCCAAGAAAGGGCGTGAAGAACTGCGCCAAACCAAGGACAAGCTCAAGACGCTCGATCGGATCTTCGGGCTTACCCGGCAAGGACGGCGCCGTGGGTAGCTCTCTGGTTCTGCTCGTCACCCTGCTCGTGGCGGCACCGCTGCGCGCCGAAGAGGCACTGACGCTCGAACGGCTTTCAGCGCTCGCTCAAGCCGCTAATCCGGCCCTGAAGGCCGCCGAGCAGCAAGCGCGTGCCTCGGAGCAGGCGGCGAGGCAGGCGGCGATCTATCCCAATCCGACCCTGACCTACGACTATGCCGTTGAAAAAACGGTGGGCTTGAGTGAGGACTTCGAGCTTCCTGGTAAACGCCGAAGCCGGCTCGAGACCGGACGGCGCGGAGCTGATCTTGCGCGCGCCAAATACGTTCAAGCACGCGCCGAGCTGCAAGCCGACGTGGAGGAGGCGTACTACCAGCTTCTTCTCGCGAGGCAGCGGGCAGACTACCTGAAGCGACAAGCCCAGACGCTTCTGAAGATGCAGGCTCAGGTCGGACAGCGTTATCAGCCCGGCCTCAAGAACAGCGTCGACACCGTCCGCATCGATCTCGAAGCGGCCGGCGTGCAGAAAGCCACCCGCCAAGCCGCCGCGGACGAAGAGATCGCCGTCGCCGCTCTCAAGATGATCCTTCTGCGCCCCGCGACGGCCGCGCTGGAGGTCCAAGGCAGCCTGGAGACGTCCTTCCCTTCATTGACGATCGAACGGCTTCAAGAGGCCGCCGAGCAAAGCCCCGCGCTCGAATCGGCGCGCAAAGCGCTCGACCTCAAAGACGCAGAGTTGAGCTTCGCCCGAAAGGCTTGGCTTCCCGACCTCAAGGCCGGGCCCAACTACTCGCGAGGCACGGGAGACGAGCGGCTGATCGGCTTCAACGTCGGGCTCCCTCTGCCCTTGTGGAACCTGAACCAGCGAGCCGTCGCCGCCTCCCAAGCGAGCCGCGACGCGGCGCAATTTGAGGCCAGCGGCGCCCAGGCGCTCCTGGCCCAGGACCTTCATCGGGAATTGAGCGCGTATCAAGCGGCGCAGGAGCAGGTCAAGCTCTTCCGAGGAGGCCTGCTCGACCAAGCCGCTCAGGTGATGGTCCAGGCGCAGTCGGCCTACAAGCAGGGCCTGATCGGTCTCACCGATTTTCTCGACGTGCTCAGAACGTCTCTGCAAGCCAAGGACGACTACGCGCAGGCTCTCTGGGAGTCCCACCGCAGCCTGGCCGAGATCGAGCGGAGATTAGGCCGTTCGCTCGAATGAGGAGCTGACATGAATCGACTTGCGATCTTAGCCGCCGCGTCCCTCTTTTTGCTCGGCGCCTGCAAGGGCGAGAAGGAGCGGGAAGCCGGCGAAGAAAAGTCCCAAGCGCAGGCCGCGGCCGAGCCGGGGACGATCAAGCTGAACGAGGACGGAGAAAGGGCGATCGGTCTGGCGACCCAGGCCGTCGGGCTCGGCACGGCGTTCGACGCCATTCCCGTGACCGGTAGTCTCGACGCGGAACGGGATCGGCCCTTGACCGTCGTCTCCTCGCCCGCCAGCGGCTCGCTGGACAGCCTGGAGGTCGGTCCGGGCGACGCCGTGGCCAAGGGGCAGGCGGTGGCGCGCGTCGCGGGCCAGGCGGTGGTCTCGCCGGCGCTAGGAACCGTGGCCGACGTCAAGGCTCGCGCGCGCGACACGGTAGCCGCAGGGCAACCGCTGTTGAGCCTTCTAAACTTGTCGAGGCTCACGGCCTATCTGGACGTTTACGAGGACCAGATCCCCAAGATCCACGCCGGCCAGAGAGTCGAGGTGACCGTGACGGCTTACGCGGGCAAGCCGTTCTCCGGGACCATCGAGAGCTTCTCTCCTCAGATCAACCCGCAGACTCGCGCCGCGATCGCCCAGGTGGACGTCGACAACGGCGAAGGCAAGCTGCGACCGGGGATGTCGGTCGAGGCGCGCATCCTCCTGCCTTCTAAGGAGAAGAGACTCGTCGTTCCCGCGAGCGCGGTCCTTTACGACTCCGCGGGCGCGAGCTGGGTCTACGTGCAGGCGGGCGCCCACGCGTACTCCCGGCGGCGCGTCGATCTCCTGCCCTCGCCGGCCGGCCGGCAGCTCGTGGTCAAGGAGGGCCTCAAGGCCGGCGACACGGTCGTCGTCCAGGGAGCCCAAGAGCTCTGGGGCCGCGAGTTCCAGGGGCAGATCAGCGTCGGCGAGCAGGGCGAAGAAGGCGGCGACAAGGACTGAGATGCTCGGCCGCCTCATCGCCTTTTCGCTGAAGTTTCGGCTCATCGTGCTGCTTCTGGCGGCGCTCTTGCTCGTCGGCGGCGTCTACGTCGCCTCGACTTCTTCGATGGACGTGTTCCCCGAGTTCGCGCCGCCGCGCGTCGTCGTCCAGGTCGAAGCGCCCGGCCTGCCGGCGGCCGACGTGGAGCGCTTGGTCACGACGCCGATCGAGAACGCCGTCAACGGCACGCAGGGCCTCGTGAATCTCAGGTCCTCGTCGATCCCCGGACTCTCGGTGATCACGGCCCTTTTCGAGGATGGAACCGACATCTTCCGCGCGCGCCAGCTCGTCGCCGAGAGACTCTCGGCGGAAAGCGCGCATCTTCCGCGCGGCGCTCAGGCCCCGGCGCTGCTCCCCCTCACCAGCGCCAGCGACCGCGTGCTCATGGTCGGCCTGACCAGCGACACGGTCTCGCCGATGGACCTACGGAGCATCGCCGATTGGACGTTCAAGCGCCGGCTGCTCTCGGTGCCCGGCGTCGCGAGCGTGCTCGTCTTCGGCGGAGACCCCAAGGAATATCAGGTCCTTTTCCAACCCGAAAAGATGAAGCTGCTCGGCGTGTCCCTTCAAGAAGTGCTGAAGGCGGCCAGCGAGGCCAACGCCGTAGGCGGGGCGGGCTACCTGGACACGCCCGAGCAGCGGCTGCCGATCCGGGCCAGCGGCGGCGTCCAGGCGCTCGACGACCTTGGCCGCACGCCGGTCGCGTTCCGGCAGGGCACTCCGATCCCGCTCAATCAGGTAGCGCAAGTGCGTTTTGGCTCGGCGATCAAGGTCGGAGACGCGACGATCAACGGAAGGAGCGGCGTCATCCTCGTGGTCAACAAGCAGTTCGGGGCCAACACTCTCGAAGTGACGCGGAGCGTCGAAGCGGCCATCGACGGGCTCAGAGCTTCGCTTCCCAAAGGCGTGGAGATAGAGCCCCACCTCTTCCGGCAGGCGACGTTCATCGAGCAGGCGATCGGCAACCTCAAGGTCGCCATCTGGCTCGGCTGCGGGTTGGTGGTCATCATCCTGATCGCGTTCCTTTATGACTGGCGCACGGCCGTCATCAGCTTGACGGCGATCCCGCTTTCGCTGCTGGCCGCGATCATGACGCTGAGGCTCTTCGGCCAGAGCATCAACACGATGACCCTCGGCGGTATCGCCATCGCCATCGGCGAGGTGGTCGACGACGCCATCATCGACGTGGAGAACATCTGGCGGCGCATCAGGCTCAACCGAAGGGCGGCGGCTCCGCTGCCGGTCCAGCAGGTGATCCTGGACGCCTCGCTGGAGGTCCGCAGCGCAGTCGTCTACGCGAGCTTCATCGTCTCTTTCGTCTTCCTTCCGGTCTTCTTTCTCGGCGGGGTCTCCGGCAAGATCTTCGCTCCGCTCGGCTACACCTATATCCTCGCGATCATGGCCTCGCTGCTCGTCGCGCTGACCGTGACGCCGGCGATGTCGTTGTGGCTCCTGCCCAACGAAGAAGAGCACGACAGCCCCCTCGTCCGGCGCCTTAAAGTTCCTTACCGCCGCTGGCTGCCCTGGCTCCTCGACCGCCGGACTGCGGTCTTCGGAGCGGCCGCGGCCGCCCTGGCCGCGGCCTTGATCGCGATCCCATTCCTCGGCGGCGAGTTCCTGCCCGAGTTCCGCGAGCCGGACTTCATCATCCATGTGGCGGAGAGTCCTTCCGCGTCTCTGGAAGAATCGCTGCGCGTCGGGAGCGCCCTTTCGGAGCGGCTGCTCAAGATCAGCGGGGTCACGAACGTCTCCCAACAGCTTGGACGCGCGGAGCTTGGCGAGGACACCTGGGGCACCAACTACAGCGAGATGTACGTCTCCATCGACGCCAAGGGCCGCGACTACAAGACCGTTCTCAAGCGGGTGCAAAACGCTCTCGATGGGACGCCGGGAGTCGTCTCGCGCGTGAAGCAGTTCCTCCGGGAGCGGATCGAGGAGGTGATCTCCGGCGTGACCGCGCCTGTCGTCGTCCGCATCTACGGCCCCGACCTCGAGACGCTGCTCCAGAAGGCGCAGGAGGCGGCGAAGCTGATGGCGGCCATGCAGGGCGTTCAGAACTTGCAGGTCGAGCAACAGGTGATGGTTCCGCAGATCGAGGTCGGCATTCGCCGTCAAGCCGCCGCGCTATACGGTCTAACGCCCGGCGCGCTGAAGGACGCCGTGCAGACGGCGTTCCTGGGCCGGACCGTGGGCGAGGTCTTCGAAGGTGACCGCTTCTTCGACATCGTGGTCCGCGCGCCCGAGACGGCGCGCGCCCAGCTCGGCTCGGTGCGGCAGCTGCTCATCGACACGCCCTCGGGTGCGCGCGTTCCGCTTGAGACCGTCGCCGACGTCCGGTTCTTGCCCAGCCCGAACGTCATCAGCCATGAAAACACGTTCCGGCGCATCCTCGTCACCTGCGGCGCCGGCCGCGACGTGGCCAGCCTTACGAAGGACATCGAAAGGGCCTTGGCGCATGGCCTTTCGCTGCCTCAAGGCTACCACGTCGAGTACGGCGGCGAGTTCGAGGCGCAGCGGCAAGGTCAGCGCCGCATGCTGGCCCTTGGCGTCGTCGCGCTCTTCGGGATCTTCGTGCTTCTCTATCTCGATTTCCACTCGCCGCGGCTGAGCACCTTGGTCATGCTCAGCGTGCCCTTCGCGCTGATCGGCGGAGTCATGGCCGTCGTGATCACGGGAGGCAGCGTGTCGCTCGGCTCCTTAGTCGGCTTCGTCACCTTGTTCGGGATCGCGGTCCGCAACGCCATCATGCTGGTCACGCACTACCGCCACCTGGAGGAGCAGGAAGGCATGGCGTTCGGCCGCGAGCTCATTCTGCGCGGGGCCGAGGAGAGGCTGTCGCCGATCCTCATGACCGCCTTGGCGGCGGCGCTCGCCCTCCTGCCGCTCGTCGTGGGAAGCGGCAAGCCCGGTCAAGAGATCGAGCATCCCATGGCCGTGGTCATCATCGGCGGCCTGCTGACCTCGACGCTGCTCAATCTCGTCGTCCTTCCTGCTCTTTACGAGCGGTTTGGCGGGCAGCGGAACCGCTGAGCGGTCATCACGGGCAGATGCATCCACTCCAGATTGCCGTGCTCGCGGGCGGCGCGCTGCTGGCGTCGACCTTGGCGGCCGTCACGGGGTTTGGCGGCGCTGCCGTGCTGCTTCCCCTGCTCGTGTGGGTCTTCGGATTGCGCGAGGCCGTCCCCATCTTGACCGTTGCCCAGCTGATCGGGAATGCAAGCCGAGTCTGGTTCAACCGGAAGCTCATCGACTATCGCGTCGTCGGTTGGTTCGCTCTCGGCGGCGTGCCGCTGGCGCTGGCCGGCGGCTTCTTCTTCGCGCGCGCGCCACTCGCGGCGCTCACTAGGGTGCTCGGAGTTTTCCTGCTCGTGATCGTCCTCTTGCGGCATTGGAAGCGTCTAGCGTGGCCGAGGCCGTCGCTGCGTCAGTTCGCGCTCATCGGAGCCTGCTCGAGCTTCCTGTCGGCCCTCCTGGGCAGCGTCGGCCCGCTGATGGCGCCTTTCTTCCTGGCGTATGGCCTGCTCAAGGGAGCGTATATCGGCACGGAGGCCCTCGCCACCGTGGTGATGCACGTCTTTAAGCTGATCGCTTATCGGCGGTCGGATCTCTTGGAATGGCATAACATCCTCATCGGGCTTCTTCTTGGCCCAATCATGGTCTTCGGCTCCTTCTGCGGCAAGAAGATCGTCGACGCCCTGCCGGAGGAGGCTTTTGTCCTCATCATCGACATCACGCTCGCGGCGGCCGGCCTCCTCTTTCTCGTCCGCGGCTGAGTTGACCGGCTCATTGTACAGCGCAGAGCAGGCGCGCGAGGAAGCCAATTCCGACGACGGCGAAGACGATCGCTGCCGCCCGGTGAAGGGCGTGCATTGGAAGCCGGGATTTCGAGTAATGCCCGATCCATGACGCAAGGCCGGCGATGGACCAAAACGCCAGAGTTGCGGGAACCGCGACCGTCCCGGCGCCGTATTTCGCCGCGAGCGCGGCCGTCGCCAATTGGCTGGGGTCGCCCCATTGGGTCAAAAAGATCATCCCGAAGGCTGTTGCGAAGCCCGAACCTTTTCTAATCGGACGCTCGGTTCCGTCTGCCTGGCGCCAGGCCCAGACGGCGAGAGCGAGAAACAGCGTGCCGACGGCGCCGTGAACGAGCTTCGCAGGAAGCAGCGCTATCAGCTTTCCCAGGGCCAGCGCGATGCCGACGTGAATGGTGAACGCGACGCCTGCCCCAAGGAACACCGCTCCCGGGTGAGAACCGGCGGCCAGCACGATGGTTGCCAGCGTCGTCTTTCCCGCCAGCTCGGCCAGGAAGATCAGCGAAAAGGAAGAAGCGGCCGCGCGATAGTCGATCATAGGGACGCGAACATCGGTACGATCAAGCGTGCCAGGATGGCGGCCCGACCACCCAGTTCCTCCGGAAAATGATCCGGACCCTTGCCGACAGGAGATTGGACCATTTCAGCATGGAGTCTTCAACGCTTGGCGACGCTGCCCAAATCCTGCGCAATGACGCGATCAAATTCGTCGTTGAGATTGAACAGACGCCGGAGTCGGCGCTGGATCCTTGCGTCGGGCTTGCTCAGGTCGGCCTCGTAGCGGATGATCGTGAACGGCTTCACGGCAAGCATCGCGGCGAGTTCTTTGAGCTTTAGGGCGCGGCGCGTCCTGAGGTTGCGCATCCAGCCCCCGAAGGTTTTGGGAGGAAAGACGAAGTCGTATGGGTCGCCGTTTGTCTCCGGGAATGCTTGGGTAAAGCGCCCTTTCAGCGCCGGGAGCAGCCTGCCGAGAATCCGAGGCATGCTCCGGACCCTGACCTTGTCGCGCTCGACGCGGGTCAGTATGCTCTCCCAGACGCCGCTCTTCTTGGCCAAGTCGCATTGGGTCATCCCCAAGCTTTTCCGCATGTAGCGAATGCGCTGGCCGAGAGAAGCGCGTGTCGGGTCCGGAAACACGAAAAAAACGGGTTTAACGCTCCGCTGCAAAAGGGGTTTGTTACCCGCTACATCCCTTCTGGGACCCCAGCTTTTTTCAGTTCTGCTACGCGGCTCCTCGCCGTCGACGCCATCTGGAGCGACGGCGAGGAATCGTATACGGGCGTACGCGATTCAATGCGCCGGTGGAGGCGCTTGGACCAAGGCATAAGTCCGCGCTCCAAGCACGGTACCCGCGATGGGTGCTGCCCAATACAGCCAATGATGCGCGAAGTTCAGCGACACGAGCGCGGGCGCGAACGAGCGTGCCGGATTCATCGAAGCGCCCGAGATCGGTCCACCGAACGCCGCTTCGAGCGCGATGAGACCGCCGATCGCGATCCCCGCCATCGCACCCTCCGCCCGGTCATCGGTGGCGACGCCCATGATCGTGAGCATGAGCATGAAACTCATGATGAGCTCGAGCAGAAAGCTCTGGCCTTCGGAACCGGCGGGCAGGGTCACGCCGAGGTTGTTCGGTTGTCCCGCGAAGAGCCACCGCAGAACGAGCGACGCGGCGACGGCGCCGGCAAGCTGCGCGGCGATGTACGGCAGAAGCTCCGCCGTCTTGTGCCGTCCGGCCGAATAGAACCTATGGTCACGGCTGGATTCATATGCGCCCGGGAGGCAACGCCGCGCATCTGCTCGTTTGGCACCTCTCGCCGATGCTGGTGGTGATCCTCGCTGCCGGCGTTTTCGGGCGGCAGCTACTCGGCGGCAGGTAGCCGGGCCTTGGAGTGCCGGCGTCCGACTTTACCCTTCCCGCGGCCGGAGGCGGACAGGTGCACCTCTTACCAGGTGTCGAGCGGAGCGTCGTTCAACTTTTACGCAGCCGTTGTTTGATGCTAACGCCCCGCCGAATAGAATGACGCTTACCCATGAGAAGGAGACAGGTCATCTGGACGCTCGTGCTCGCCATGCTGGCCTCGCCCTTGCACTGCCTCAGCGAGGAGATGGCGAAGCCGCCCGTTCTCCAGCCGACTGCCTCCTTGTCGATGCCGCGCCAGAATGCCCCGGTCGTGGGCATCAGGATGTGCTGCCACCCCACCGAAGGCGTCGTTCCCGTTGACGCGTCTATTCAGGCTCTGAAACGCGCTGCCACGGCGCTGACGCCGGTGGCGCCGCCGGTCACGCGCGGGTTCCTTATCGAACGCCGCGTCATGAGCCGCTCGCCTGGGCCGCCGGGCGATAGACTGCTAGCTGCCCACATTACTCCTCTGGTCACTCCCCTCCTCATTTAAGCGCCAGCCCGAGGGCGCCGTCTCGCCGCGCCCTCTTCCTCCCCGTCCGTAGGCCATCAAGTCCCCATCGTCGAAACCCGCTGAGAGGAGAGCCATGCGCCTAGCGCGAATCGCCGTTCACAACCCATACTGGGTCGTCGTCTTGACGCTCATGACAGCGCTCTTGGGCGGCGTCTGCCTGAGCCTGCTGCCCAAAGACATACTGCCCACCTTCAAGACCTCGGCCGTTCAGGTTGTCACCTTCTACCCCGGCATGCCGGCCGAGGTCATGGAGAAGGACATCACGACAAGGCTCGAGCGCTGGACGGGGCAGTCCAACGGCATCGCCCGCCAAGAATCCAAGTCCATGATCGGCGTCTCGATCGTCAAGGACTTCTTCCGTCCCGACATCGATCCCAATACGGCGATGTCGCAGGTGACGTCTTTCGCCATGTCGGACCTGTTCTACCTGCCGCCGGGGACCATCCCGCCGATGGTGATGCCGTTCGATCCGACGGCGGCCGTGCCCTTGGCGCTCATCACGGTGCAAAACCCGCGGATGGACGAATCCAAGCTCTACGACGTGGCCTACTTCGACCTGCGCAACATGCTCCAAGGCATCCCCGGCGTCATCGCTCCGGCGGTCTATGGAGGGAAGCTGCGCCGCATCCTGGCCTACGTCGACCCCGCGAAGATGGCCGCGCGCGACCTCTCGAGCCTGGACGTCGTGCAAGCCCTGCGCCAGTCCAACGTGATGATCCCGACCGGCGACGTCAAGCTCGGCGACAAGGACGTGCAGGTCGTGACGGACGCTCTCGTGCCCGACGTCGGGCGCATGAACGACTTCCCGATCCGGGCGCGCGAGGGCGTCGAGGTCAGGATGAAGGACGTGGCGACGGTCGAGGACTCGCACCAGATCCAGACCAACATCGTCCGCATCAACGGCAAGCGTCAGGTCTACATCCCGATCTACCGCCAGCCCGGCGCCAACACGATCGCTGTCGTCGACGGGATCAAGAAGGCGCTCTCGCTGATCCTGGAGCGCCTGCCCCAGGGAATGAAGTTGGACGTCGCCGCCGACCAGTCCGTCTTCGTGAGGCGCGCCGTCGAGAGCCTGTCGCATGAGCTGGTCCTGGGCGGGCTGCTCGCGGCCTTGATGGTGCTTCTCTTCCTCCGTAGCCTGCGCTCTTCCCTGGCGATCTTCCTCGCGATGCCGCTCTCGATCTTCGCCTGCTTCATCGGGCTCTACGCCACCGGGGACACGCTCAACGCGATGACCCTAGGCGGACTGGCCCTGGCCGTGGGCCGACTCATCGACGACTCGATCGTGGTGCTCGAGAACATCACGCGCCACATCGAGTCGGGCTCGACGGCGCGCGAGGCGGCGTTGAGCGCCGCCGATGAGGTCGCCATGCCCGTGTTGGCCGCGACCATCACGACGCTGATCGTCTTTCTGCCGGTCTTCTTCCTGACGGGGATGGGCAAGTTTCTCTTCGCGCCGCTGGCCAGGGCGGTGGCCTTCTCGATCGGCGCCTCCTACGTCGTGGCGATGACCGTCGTGCCGGCGTTCTGCGACAAGTTCCTCAAGGCGCGCCCGCCCCGGCGGACGGCCAGCTCCGATCGAAGGGTCCTTATCGAGCGAGCTATCCCTGCGGTCGAGCGTTGGCTCGAGCCGGCGGTCCGCTTCGTCAGGAGCTCGTTCGGCGTTCCCCTCCCCGCGCCGCTGGCCTCGCCCGAGCTCTGCGCGGCCGTCGACAGCGTCGCCATGCTGGCGCCCGAGCCGCGTGAATGGCCCCTCTCGTACGCGGGCTTTGTCCGCGGCTATCGCCGCCTGCTCGCGCGCTCGCTGCCCCGGCGCGGCTGGATCATCGCCGGGGCGTTTGGCGGGCTGCTGCTGTCGCTTCTCTTATACCCGCGGATCGGCAAGGAGCTTTTCCCGGCCGCCGACGTCGGCCACCTGACGATCCACGCGCGCATGCCGACGGGGACTCGCATCGAGCTGAGCGAGGCCAAAGCGGCCCAGATCGAACGCGGTCTCAGGGACGTCCTGGCTTCGGACGACCTCAAGCTCGTGATCGCCAACATCGGCGTCCTCAACGACTGGCCGGCCGCGTACACTCCCAATTCCGGGCCCGGCGACATGTTCTTCGAGGTGGAGGTGGGCGAAGGCCGGCGCCTTTCTACGCAGAGCTGCGCCGACGCGCTTCGAGCCTACTTTCGCAAGAGTTTCCCGGACGTCGAGATCAGCATCGAGACGGGCGGCATGCTCACAGCGGCTCTGAACATGGGGCTGGCCGCGCCGATCGATATCCAGGTGGAAGGCCAGGACCTCAAGGCCGCCCACGAGATCGCGCGCTCGATCGTCGATCGCGTCAAGGGCGTGCCGGGGGCCGTCGACGTGGGCATCCAGGAGAGCGTCGACTACCCGCAGATCGCTATCGAGCTTAACCGCCCGAAGATCGCGCGCCTGGGACTCACCGTCGATGAGGTGGTCAAGAGCGTCGTGACGGCGCTCAATTCGAGCGTCAACTTCGCCCCCGCATTCTGGATCGACCCCAAGAACGGCAACCATTACTTCTTGGGTGCCCAATACCGCGAAGATGAGATCCGCAGCCTCGACGCGCTCAAGGCGATCGGCGTCACTGGCAGCAACCAGGAGCGAACAGTGAGACTGGGCGAGCTCGCGGACTTTCGGACTACGGTCGCCCCTTCCGAAATACGCCACCTCGACATCAAGCGCGTGATCGACGTCTTCGCGAACGTGTCCGGGCGCGACGTGGGCGGCGTCGCCTCCGATATCGCGCGGCGGCTGCCAAAGCCCCAGGAGCTGCCGCAAGGCTATCGCATCAGGATGCGCGGCGAAGTCTCGTCAATGAGAGAGGCTTTCGCCAACCTGGGCTTCGGGCTGCTGCTGGCCGTCGCTCTCGTCTATCTCGTGCTGGCGGGCCAGTTCCGCTCCTTCTTGGATCCGCTTCTGATCCTGTTCGCCGTGCCGCTGGGCCTGACGGGCGTCTTGGCGATGCTTTGGGCCACCCGGACGACTTTCAACATCCAGTCGTTCATGGGCGTCATCTTCATGGTCGGCATCGCCGTCTCGAACGGCATCCTGCTTGTGGAGTTCGCCAACCGCGAGCTGGCGCGAGGGAAGAGCCCGGATGAGGCTGTCATCGAGGCGGCGGCCGTCCGCCTGCGCCCGATCCTGATGACCTCGCTGGCTACGCTGTTGGGCCTTCTGCCCATGGCCGTCGGTGGCGGCCGCGGCGCGCAGGCGAACGCGCCGCTGGCGCGCGCCGTGATCGGCGGCATGATGGCCTCCACCGTCCTCGTGCTGCTGCTCGTGCCGCTGCTCTATAACGGGCTGCAAAGGCTCAAGGGGCCGAGGGGCCGGTCCGCGGCCACCGCAGCATTGTTGCTCATCCTATTCGCAGCGCCCAAGGCCTCGGCCGAAACCGCCTCGTGGGCGCTGAGCTACGACGACGCCTTGGCCATGGCGCTCAAGGACAACCCTGGCCTGCTGGCCGCCGCGGCCAGGGTGGAGCAGGCCCGGGCGGCGGTCGTGGCGGCGCAAGCCTCCTACTACCCGCGGCTTGCCGCCTCGGCGATCGACTCGTCAGGCATGGGCGGCTCCTCCTCGGCGCTGGGGATCACTGGTCTGGTCAATTCTCCCTACCGCAAGGGCGAGGCGGCCGGCCTGGACGCGGCGTGGAACGTCTACGACTTCGGACGCACCGCCTACGGGGCCAAGGCGGCGCGGGAGCAGCTCGAGGCCGCGCGGGCCGACGTCGAGGGCTTGAAGCTCGACGTCCGCGCCAAGGCGGCCGAGGCTTACTGCCGTTGCGCCGAGCTTCAAGGCCTTGGCGCGCTCTTCGAGCGCCAGGGAAGCGACCAGGCGAAGATCGTGGGCGAGCTGGAGGTCTACGTGCGCTCGGGTCTGCGCACCCCGGTCGAGCTCGGGCTCATGAAGGCCACGCTGGAGGGCATCGGAGCGCGCCGGCAGGAGGCGCGCGCGCTCGAGGCCGTGGCGCGCGAGGACCTCGCTGCTGTCATGGGCCATAGCGGGTCCGTTTCCTTCTCCTGCGTCTCGGATACCGCCGCGCCCGTGGTCCCGGCCATCGACGAGTCCTCCGCCCTGTCGCGCCGGCCCGAGCTCGCCGCCGCCCGGCTGCGGGCCGCCGCCGCGCAGGCGCGCTGGCGGGCGGCGGGCCGGGAACGCTGGCCCGTGTTGTCGGCCGTGGCGAGCGCCGGCGTTCTCTCCGAGACGAGCCTCGTGCCCAAGCAGGAGTGGAGCGCGGGCGTCGGCCTGCGGCTGCCGCTCTTCGAGGGCTTGCGCTTGGCGTCCGAGGAGAAGGCGGCGGCGCAAGCCGCGCGAGAATCCGAGTATCGCGTCGCGGTGGAGCAGCAAGCCGCGACGCGCGACGTCAGAGCAGCGGCGGCCTGGGCCGCCGGCGCGCGCGAGAAGCGGCTGCGGTTGGACGAGGAGGAGCGCACCGTCGAGCAAGCCTACCTGCTCGCCCGCCGGCGCTACTTGACCAAGGCCGGCAGCTTCGCCGACCTGCGCGACGCTCAAGGGATGTATTTTCGGATCGCCGAGGAGGATTTGGGGGCGGGCGAGGCCGAGCGGCTCGCTGTCGAGCAGCTCAAGATAGCGGCCGGAATGTAAATCAAGGAGGAATATCATGAGAAAGATGTCAGCGACAGGGTTGATGCTCGTCTGCGTGGTGGTTGGCGCGAGTTGTGCGGCGGCCCAGGGCGCGCAGGAGAAGATCGAAGCCAAGGCAGTGGGTTCGGATAGCTTTACCGGCGGCGACACAAGCGATCTCGGCCCGTACCTGACGGTGAACGCGGCCGGCGATCGCGTCGGCGTTCAATTCCGCAAATGCGAGGAGTGGGCCGAGGAAGAGGCGACGCCTCAATGCACGCCCGGGCAGCTCGTCTACATCTTCCCGCAGCTTCGCGTCGACCCGCAAAGCAAGCAGGTCATGCTGGGCGATACTCCCGTGGCTCACCTTGCCCTGGGCGGCGGGGTCCGGATGTCCAGTGACTACCGCTTGGACTACGCGGTCGTCTCCAAGACCGAGGACACCGGCTTCGAGCGGCGCCCATCCAAGCACGTTGAGGTGTTCTTGGAGCATCGATAGGAACAGCTATGGGGTCGTCGGCCGCCGCCCGCGCATGGGACGCGGGCGGCGGCTATGGCGAATATCCAACGCCTCCCGCTTGTTATTCTAAGGGCACCATGGTTGCGATGGCGGTTGGAGCGGCGCTTTTAACCGGCTCATGTGCCGCGGCCGGCTCGCGGGATTCTCGGCCGTTTTATGCCATGAGCGAGCCCGCGATCGCCGCAAGCCTCAAGGAAATCCAGGAGCGCGATCGCTCGCTCTCGGCGCGCGTGGAGGCGGTCAGCGCCCGCTTCCTGGGTACGCCGTACAAGCTAGGCCCGCTGGGCGAAGGGCCTTCAGGGGAGTTCGATCGCGACCCGCTAACGCGTTTCGACAAGGTGGACTGCACGACCTTCGTTGAAGAGGTCATGGCCCTGGCTCTCGATCCCGACCTCGGCCAAGCGAAGCGGACTCTTCGGAAGATCCGCTATCGCAACGGGAATGTCTCGTACGAAACACGCAACCATTTCACGAGCGCCGACTGGGTCCCCAACAACGTCGCGGCGGGCTATCTCGTCGACATCACCAGAGACGTGGCGGGAGCGAAGACCCGGATCGCCGGCAAGGAGATCTCCAAGCGTGCCTGGTACGCCGGCAAGACGTTGGACGACCTCAAGGGCTGGCGGCCTTCCGATCAAGCCGAGCGGCGAAGCCGGCTGGAGCGCTTGCGCGCGCTGGGCCGGTCCATGCCCGACCAGCGCGCGGAGTTGCCCTACGTTCCCGTCGCCGACATTCCGCGGATGCTCCAGAACATCCCCTCCGGCGTCGTCGCCAACCTCGTGCGCGAGGACAGGCCCGACAAGCCGGTGCTGGTCTCCCACCAAGTGCTGCTCATTCGCCGCGGCCGGACCCTCTA
The DNA here is from genome assembly GCA_964653765.1 of uncultured Elusimicrobia bacterium. Taxonomy (GTDB): domain Bacteria; phylum Elusimicrobiota; class Elusimicrobia; order UBA1565; family UBA9628; genus JAGWUP01. The sequence continues at coordinate 23,465 of CAZZGQ010000001.1, forward strand.
CGTACGGCATGCGCGCTACCAGCGCGCAGTCGAGGATAGGCCGTTGGTCGAGTACCTGGCGATCTTCGCCGGCTCGAAGTGGCCGTTGCTCGGCCTCAACCTCGACCGCATCACCCGGCCGAGCCAGGACGGCCCGAATAAATGAGGCCCCTCGTTTGTTGTTCAATGAGAAGACAGCATGTTTCGACAATCGCCTGAGGCATTCGAGGAACTGCTGCGCGAGCATCTGGATTTCCTGTATCGCTGCGCCCTGCGGTTGACGCGCCAGCGACTGGAAGCCGAGGATCTCGTGCAGGAGACGGCTGCCCGCGCCTTGCGCCACTTCGACCGTTATCGGCCGGGGACCAATGCCCGGGCTTGGCTGCTGACGGTCATGAGAAACATCTTCATCAACGGATACCGCCGGAAAGCCAAGGAGCGCGAGCTCATGCGGTCCATCGAGGCGGACGCGCGCGTGGTGAGAAAGACGACCGAGCTGCCGGAGCGCGTCGAAAGGACGCTCGACGCCCTTCCGGAGGAGCAGCGTCTGGCCTTGAGCCTCTTTTACGCGGAGGGCTTCTCCTACGCGGAGATCGCGCGCGCCATGGAGTGCCCCATCGGCACGGTGATGTCGCGACTCCATGCCGGGAGAAAGAAGCTGCTGGAACAGTCGCGGGATCTCAAGAACGATGAACTGTAAAGACGCCGAGGTGCTGTTGTCGGGCCTCATCGACAGCGAGCTGGCCGCCGAGGACAGGCGGGCGATCGAAGAGCACCTGTCCATTTGCGACGCCTGCCGGCAGGCCCTAAACGATGTGCGGGCGGCCGACGCGCTGCTCAAAGAGCATTTCCCTCGCGAGCAGCCTTCGCATTACCTGAGAGAGAAGGTCCTCGAAAGGGCGCGGCTGGCCAAGCTGGAGCTGCTGCTCGAGAAACGGCCGTCGGGGTGGCGGGCGGTCGTGGCCGCGGCCCTCTTGGCCGCTGTCGTCCTCGGGGTCTGGCGCTGGCCCCGGCCGGCCGCCGACGACATGACGAGGGCCGCCATCCTCAACCACATCAACTCTTTGTCGGGAAGGCTTCCGGCAGAGATTCAAAACAGCCATCCGCGGAAAGTGGCCGCCTGGTTCTCGGGCAAGCTCCCGTTTCGTATCGACGTCCCCGACATTTCGCCTGAAGGTTATCACCTTGTCGGCGGCCGCCTCTGCCAACTGAAGGGGCGTGACGTGGCTTACATCGTCTACAAACGCGGCGACGAAGTCGTCTCCCTCTTCGTGGCCGACTTCTCGGGCATCAAGGCTCCCGCTGGCCACGAGGCCATGCTGGCCTCGCTCAAGGGTTACAACGCCGCCTGCTGCCGGAAGGGCGACATCGGCTACATCTTCGTCTCGGGCGTCGACCGGGGCAGGCTCGAAGCCATCGCCAAGAGGGTCGGCAGCGCTTGAGAAGCAACTCTTAATGAGCAGGGTGCTTTCGTGGCTCATCGCGGGGCGCTCGCAGAAGGCCAGCCACGCTCTTTTGGCGCCCGCCGCGTTATGGCTGCTTCTCTTTCTGGTGCTGCCGGTGGCGTTTTTGCTCACCATGTCGGCGGCGCAGAGGGGCGCCTACGGCGCGGTAATCTGGCACTTCACGACAGCCAACTTCGCCCGCGCTCTCCAGCCCAAGTATCTGCCCATCCTGGTCCGGACGATCGGCTACGCCTCGGCGACGACAGCGCTCTGTCTTACGCTAGGCTTTCCAGTCGCCTACTACCTGAGCTTCCACGCCGGCGACAAGCGCGAGTTGCTGCTGGCGGCATTGATGATCCCGTTTTGGACCTCGGCACTGGTCGCGTTGTATTCGTGGATGATCATCCTCGGCCGGGAGGGGCTGCTCAACTCGATGCTCATGCGCGCGGGAGTCCTTCGCTCGCCTTTGCATATCCTCAACACGCCGTTCTCCGTGCTGCTGGGCATGGTCTACTTCTATATCCCTTTCATGGTGTTGCCGCTCTTCGGCTCGCTTGAGAAAATCCCGCGCCAATATCTCGAGGCGAGCTACGATCTCGGAGCGGGTCAAACGCGCACCTTCCTGAAGGTGACGCTGCCGCTTTCGTTGCCGGGCGTGTTCGCCGGCTGCATCCTCACGTTCGTGCCCTGCATGGGAGACTTCTTGACCGCCGATTTTCTCGGCGGACCGAGGACCTACCTGCTCGGGAACCTGATACAAAACCAGTTCTTGATGGCGCAGGACTGGCCGTTCGGCGCCGCGCTGACCTCGCTGCTTCTTTTTACCCTGGTCACCGGGCTCTATCTGTACCAGCGCGTCGAGAGGCGGGAGGAGCTCCTATGAAAGCTGTCCTGGCGGTTTCGGTCTTCCTCGTCGCGGCTTTCGGTCAAGCCGGCGAGACGGGAAAGCCCAACCACCTCATCCACGAGAAGAGCCCCTACCTGCTGCAGCACGCCTACAACCCGGTGGACTGGTATCCCTGGGGTGACGAAGCCTTCGCGAAGGCCCGGCGCGAGAACAAGCCGATCTTCCTGTCCATCGGCTACGCCACCTGCCATTGGTGCCACGTCATGGAGCGCGAGAGCTACTCCGACCCCAAGATCGCCGCCATCATGAACAAGTATTTCGTGTCGGTGAAGGTCGACCGCGAGGAGCGGCCGGACGTCGACAACCTTTACATGACGTTGGCCCAGGCCGCCGGATGGGGCGGCGGCTGGCCGCTCAACCTTTGGCTCACCCCCAGCCTCAAGCCCTTTTACGGCGGAACGTACTTTCCGCCCGAGAGCCGCTGGGGCCGGCCGGGTCTAGCCGAGACCGCCGAGCATATAGGGCAGCTCTGGAAGACGCGCGGCGCCGAGATCGTGGCGTCGGGCGACGACCTCGTCGAGAAGGTCTCCGGCTACATGGCCGTCCAAGGACGCAGCGGCCCGCTCGACGCCGCCGCATTGGACAACGGCTTTAGGTCGCTCGAGAAAAACTTCGACCCGTCGCGGGGCGGCTTCGGCGGCGCGCCCAAGTTCCCGATGCCGATCCAATATAACTTCCTGCTGCGCTACTACGCCCGCACGGGCAACAAGAAGGCTCTCGACATGACCGCGCGCACGCTGCGGCAAATGGCGGCTGGCGGCCTCTACGATCAGGTCGGCGGTGGCTTTCACCGCTACTCCACCGACGACCATTGGCACATCCCGCACTTCGAGAAGATGCTCTACGACAACGCGCAGTTGGCGGTCAACTATCTGGAGGCCTATCAGCTCACCAAGGACCCGGACTTCGCGCGCGTGGCGCGCGAGACGCTCGACTACGTGCTGCGCGACATGACGCACCCGGACGGCGGCTTCTTCTCGGCGGAGGACGCCGACAGCCTCCGTCCCGGCGCCGAGGAGAAGGGCGAGGGCGCCTTCTACGTCTGGGAGAAGCCGGAGATCCTCAAGCTCGCCGGAGCCGAGGCCGGCGAGATCTTCAGCTACCGCTACGGCGTCAAGGAGCACGGCAACGCCGAGTCCGATCCCCAAGGCGAGTTCCGCGAGAAGAACATCCTCTACGTCGCCCATTCCATCCCCGAGACGGCCAAGAGGTTCCACCGGACGCCGGCGGAGATTGAAAGTGTGTTAAGGGAGACCAAAAGCACGCTGTTCGAGGCGCGCGCCCGGCGTCCGCGCCCGCAGCGCGACGACAAGGTCCTGGCGGCCTGGAACGGCCTGATGATCTCCGCTCTGGCCAAGGGCAGCCAGGTTCTGGATGAGGCGCGGTACCGGCAGGCCGCGGAGAAGGCGGCGCGCTTTGTCCGCGAGCGGCTCTACGACGCCCAGAGCCGCCGGCTCTACCGGCGCTGGCGCGACGGAGAGCGCAAGGTGCCGGGCAACGCTGATGACTACGCCTTCCTCGCGCAGGGGCTCATCGACCTCTACGAAGCTTCGTTCGATCCGCAATGGCTCCAATGGGCCCTCGAATTGACCGAGACGCAGGACCAGCTCTTCTACGACGCCAAGGACGGGGGCTTCTACTCCACGACTCAGGGCCAGGACAAGAACCTGTTGGTCCGCAGCAAACAGGATTCGGACAACGTCGAGCCTTCCGCCAACTCAGTGGCCGCGCTGAACCTGCTCCGTTTGGCGCAGTTCACTGATCGCAAGGAGCTGCGCGCCATGGCCGAGAAGACGCTGACGCTCTTCGGCAAGCAGATGAAGGAGCAGCCCCAATCGCTCTTGCAGATGCTGGTCGCCTTGGATTTCGACCTCGCCAAGCCCCGGCAGATCGTGATCGCGGGCGATCCGCAGGCAGCCGACACGCGGAGGATGCTGCGGCTCGTCCAATCGCGCTTCATCCCGGTCAAGATCTTGATGCTAGCCGACGGCGGCAAGGACCAGGCGGCGCTGACGCGGTGGCTGCCGTTCATGAATGGCGTCTCGCGCCTCAAGGGCAAGGCGACCGCCTACGTCTGCGTGGACTACGCTTGTAATCTGCCCACCAGCGATCCGGGCACGCTGGACAAGATTTTGGAGTCGAAGCCGCCTGTAACAAAATCCCGCTAAGACGGACCTATTTCGCACCTGATGGGTGAGGCGGAAGAATAGCGAGACATGCAAGGGAGGACGCAAGCGAATGGAAAAACGAAGCATGCTGGTCAAGGCAGCCGTCGCCGGATTGATGGGCGCGGCGGTGGCGGCCACGCCGAGCTTCGCCAAGGACGCGAAGGCGAAGAAGAAGACGAAGGACGAGAACGTGAAGTGTTACGGGGTCAATTCGTGCGCCGGCCACGGCAAGGACAAGAACTCTTGCAAGGGTCTGGGCTGGCTGCCGATGCCGAAGGACTCCTGCCTGAACATCGAAGGCGGCTCTCTTGAGCCGAAGGCCGCCGCTCCAATGGAGAAGAAGTAGCCGCGCGAGCGCATGGCTCGTAAGGACTCCATCATGACGGCGGCACGGGGCGTGGGGCTTGGCCTGCGTCCGGTCCACTACGAGCACGCGCTCAAAGGCCGCCCCGCGGTCCCTTGGTTCGAGGTGATCTCCGAGAACTACATGGGGCTGCGGGGCGGCTCGGGCGGGCGTCCGCTCGAGGTCCTGCTCGAGGTTCGGCGGGACTATCCGATTTCCCTTCACGGCGTGTCGATGAATCTGGGCTCGGCCGATCCGCTGGATCGCGCCTATTTGAACGGGCTCAAGGACTTGATCGCCAAGATCGAGCCGGCGCGCGTCTCGGATCACCTGTGCTGGACGGGCGTGAGAGGCCGGAACACGCACGATCTGCTGCCCTTGCCCTACGACGAGGCGACCGCGCGTCACGTCGCCTCCCGCGTCCGGCAGGCGCAGGATGTACTCGGCCGCCGGCTCTTGGTCGAGAACGTCTCGAGCTACCTATCCTACTCCCATTCGAAGATGGAGGAGTGGGAATTCCTGGCCGAAGTCGCCGAGCGCGCCGACTGCGGCATCCTGCTCGACGTCAACAACATCCACGTCAGCGCGACCAACCACGGATTCGACGCTCAGGACTACCTGGCCGGCATCCCGGCGTCGCGGGTGAGCGAGATTCATCTCGCGGGCTATTCTTCGCACGACGGCTTTCTGATCGACACGCACGACCACCCCGTCTCCGATCCCGTCTGGTCGCTTTACGCCGAGGCTGTCCGACGTTTTGGAGCCATCCCTGCTCTCATCGAGTGGGATGAAAAGATACCGGCCTTCGCGCGCTTGGAGCGCGAGGCCGCGCGCGCCCAGGAGGTGCAGGATGCCGTCCTCGCCGTCGCCTGAGCTGAGAACGCTGCAAAGGACGCTCTACGATGTCCTCACGGACCCGCGTGGCGCGCGCGCCGGCGTCGCCGCGCGCCCTCAGGCGCTCGCCTGGATACAGGAGGCGCCGCCTCTCGATCGGCCGACGCGCCTGAGCGTTTACGGCGACGGGTATTTTCTGCGGCTGCTGGATTGCTTGTCGGCTGACTATCCGGCCCTTCGCCGAGCCCTTGGGGAGCGGGATTTCCGAGCGCTTGCCGCCGAGTACGGGACGCGGCATCCGCCGGCCTCCTCATCGCTGGCGGACTTCGGGGACAGCTTGCCGGCGTTCTTGACGGGGCACCGCTTCTCGCGCCGATGGCCCTTCCTCGCTGATCTCGCGCGGCTCGAGCGCGCCGTGCTCGTAGCGCTGCTCACGGACAGGCTCCCCCCGCTTGATCCGAGCGTGGTAGCGCGACTGCGGCCTGAGGCCTGGGGGCGGTCGCGCCTCGTTTTTGATCCAACCGCGCGCTTGCTTCGGTCGAAGTGGCCGCTGGCGAGACTGTGGCGCTCGCGCGACAAGCCCGCAGACGCTCCTGGATGGCGCCTGCGCCGCGAACGCGTCGGGCGCCTGCTCGTCTGGCGCGCCCCGAGCTGGGTCCGAGTGAGGGAACTGCCCTACGCGGAGGGCGTCCTTCTGGAGCGAGCCCTCGCGGGATATTCCCTCGCCGCCATCGTGTCGGCCGAGCCATCGACGCGACCCGCCGCCGTGCGCCGCTGGTTCTCACGCTGGATGCGAGACGGCTTGATCAAGGGGATCGCCCCGGCCTAATGCACTTGTTCCCTTGGCGATAACAGCCCTGAGGGCCGGCCGGCGGCTGCGTCGCGCGTCTTAAGCCACGGGCACCCGGCGTTCCTTGGGCAGGAATCGTCCTATCAGCAACCCGAGTCTCGCGGCCGCTTCGGCGCTGATCTTGTCCGGCCGCGTGAACACGGCCCCCTCCAGCGCGCGGCCGCATCGACAGGTTCGCGGCTGCGACGCCGCGGCCGGCAAGGCGACCTCGAGCAGGCGGATCGCGTCGGCCACGTTGGCGTTGAGTGTCTCCACGACGCGCGCCGCCTCCACCTCCTCGCCCTCCTTCCAGCAGTCGTAGTCCGTCACGAGGCCGGCGAGCGTGTAGCAGAGCTCGGCCTCCCGCGCGAGCTTGGCCTCCGGCAGCGCCGTCATGCCGATGATCGAGCAGCCGATGCTCCGGTGGAGCGCCGATTCCGCCTTCGTGGAGAACTGCGGGCCCTCCATGCAGAGATAGGCGCCGCCCGAGCGCGCCGAGATGCCCAGGGTCCGAGCCTTTTCGGCGATAAGCCCTGATAAGCCGCCGCAGAAGGGCCTGTCGAAGGCGACGTGGGCCACGACGCCTCCGCCGAAGAACGTGCTCGCGCGGCCCTTCGTCCGGTCCACAAGCTGATCGGGAAAGACGAACTGCCTGGGCGGGATATCCTCGGCGAGCGAGCCGACGGCGCTGACGGCCACGACGCGCTCCACCCCCAGAGACTTCAGCGCCCAGATGTTCGCGCGCGAGTTGATCTCCGAGGGCAGCAGCACGTGGCCCTGGCCATGGCGCGGCAAGAACGCGCAGCCGACGCCACCGAGGAGCCCGAGGGTTACCGGGCCCGACAGAGGGCCGAACGGCGTGTCGACCGTGATCCGGCGGACCTCGCTCAAGCCCCTGATCTCATAGAGCCCGCTTCCGCCGATGACGCCGATCTTCGCTTCCTGCATCATGGCTTGTCTCAGCTCCTGCCGCCGGATTGGAACGCGTACTTCGTCGTCTTGCCGCGCTTGTCCGTGTAGAGGGCCGTGGCCGTCATCTGATCGCCGTCGACCGCGCCCGTCCAGTCCATCGTCTCGCCGCGGACGTTCTTGGCGACGGAATGAAACGTCCTCTTGCCGCCGGCCGCTTCGGCCGTGTAGGGCGAGGGCTTGAAGCCGTAGTGTCGGCAGGCGACCGAGTCGAACGTGCCGTCCTTGAAGATGAGCGTGTCCTTGTCGCCCTTCTTCTTGCCCTCGGCCGTGAGCCTACCGACGAACCTCGTGCCGTCGAGCGGCCCGCGGCTCGGCGCCTGACCCATCGTCCCGCCCTGCATCGGCGGCGTCGTCTCCGTATCCGAGCCCTGAGCCGCGCAAATTCCCGCGGCGGCGAACGTCGCTGCGAACAGCGCCAGCGTCACCCAACCTTTCTTCATTGTTCTCTCCTTTTGCGAATAGTGATCCCGTCAGATAGATGCGGCGAAGCGTCGCGGCGTCCGCCAGACCGGCGCGGTAAGCAGCCAAGATGAGCCCGTTGACGACGATACGGCGCAGCGGCCGCGGCTCGTAGCGTCGGGCCGAGACGCCGATCGGCCCGACCAACGCCTTCCAGCCTTCCTGCCGGGCCAGGAAATCCGAGAAGACGACGTCGTCCAGAAACCCGAGGTCTCCGAGCTCGGCGGCGAGCTCCTGGCGGAAGAACATTCCATTGGTCCAGACGAGCTGCCGGCCCCGGCGCAGCAGGACCGCGTTCTGGAGGAAGGCATAAAAGCGCATGAGCCAAGAGGGCGAGAGGTAGCGCTTGTCGAAGCCGCCACAGGCGGCGCCGTGGGCAGCCGCCTCCCGCCATTGCGCGAGCGCCGCCGCGTCCAGGGCGCAGTCGCACGGCAGGATCAACACCTGCTCGCCGGAGCGGCCCGCAAGTCCGGCCCGAATGGTCCGGGCGATCGACGGCTGTCGTAGATTTGCCTCCACGAGGGTCCACCCATGGCGGCGACAGAGACGGCGAGCGAGCTCGACGGTGCCGTCGCGGCTGCCGGCGTCGCAGACGGCGACGTCCCAAGCCGCCTCTGGGCCGGCGTCGCGGCAAACGCGCGCGAGCCGCTCCAGAGAGGCCTCGATGATTCGCGCTTCGTTGAGGACGGGGACGACGATCGAGAGCCGGGTCATGCGGCCACCCATCGCAATTCCGAGGCGGCGGACGCTTTCCGCCTCTTATCGAGCGCCAAGAGCGCGAAGAGCGCGCCGTACTCGATCACGCGCGCCGTCACGGCGAGCTGCTTGTCGAAGAACCATAGGTAGGCGAGCCCCACGAGAGCCGAGAAGGCGAGCCAAGCCCGGCTTCGTTCCAGGCAGGCAAAGGGCAGCAGCCAAAGCGCGTACCAAGCATCGACGACCGGTGACAGCAGCAGCAGGGCCCCGAGCGAGGAGAGAGCCGCCGCCGGCAGTCGGTCGCGGCTCGTCAATGCCCTGCACTGCATTCCGATCCAGCCCGTCAGGACGACGGCCGCGCAGGCCTTGGCCCAGGGCGTGCCGAGCGCGCCGGCCATGACGGCGAACGCGCTCGGATTGAAGCGCCAGTAGAGCGCATAAGCGCCGAGCCCTCCCAACAACGGCTTGCCGATCATTGCGAAAGGAGCGAAAAAGAGGAAGAGGACGGCGCCTAGAACGCCCAGGCCCCGCCAGCGCCGGTCGTCGATCTTGAAGAACAGCGGCACGAGCAAGACCGGGTAAAGCTTCGCCGCGACCGCCGCGCCAAGTAGAGCCCAGGCCCCCAGGCGGGCTCGCGAGCTTACGCTCTCCGACATGGCGAGAACCGCGGCCGCGCAGAAGAACACGGCGATCGAATCGAGATGAGCCGAGTTCGCGATCTCCTTGAGGACGAGCGGATTGAGCAGATACCATGCGGCTGCGGTTGCCGGCAGGCTGCGACGCCTCAAGGCGCTCGCGATCAGTACCCCAGTTGCGAGGTCGAAGGCCGTGAAGACCAGCTTGAGCGCGAGCAGCGAGTCCCTCCACGCCAAGTGCAGGCCTGCGAACACAACCTGGGCAAGCGGCGGATAGATCGTCGGGATGGCGCTCCAGCCGATGCTCGCGCGGTATGATGTCGCCACCGCGTCGAGCTCGGGCGCGTTCGGAGCGTAGCGATAGGGGTTGACGCCGTGCGCGAGAACCCGTCCGTCCCACAAATAGCGCAGATAATCGTTCTCGAGGACGGGCGTCGAGGGGAGGACGAGCAGCCGGGCGAGGACGGCCACGGCGAAAAGGCGCGCGAAGGAGGCCTTCGATAGCCGCGGCGCCAAGGCGGCGAGAAGGCACCACTGAGTCGCGAACACCGACAGCCAGGCCAGCGGCAGCGGAAGCCCCGCGTGCCCAAGCATGTTGTAGGCGGCGCAACTGGCGAGAAACGACAGCTCGAGGGCGAGCGTGATCGCTAGAACCTCCTCAGCGCGGCGAAAGACGCGTACGCGAAGGCGGCGGCGACGGGCAGCGTCACGACCCATGCCAGCGCCATGTCGCGGATCGTCTTCCAGCGGAGGCTTCCGCCGCCCTCCGAAAGGCCGATCCCGACGATCGCTCCGGTGGAGACATGCGTCGTCGAGACGGGCACCCCGAAGCGCGAGGCGACGGCGACAAGAAACGAGGTGACGAGATTGGCCGCGAAGCCGTCCTCCGGCTCGATGCGCGTGACCTTGTTGGCGAGGGTCTCGGTGACGCGCAGCCCACCGAGGAAGCTTCCCAGGCCCATAGCAGCCGCCACGAGGACGTAAAACCTCAGTCCCCCGTATCCTCCGGCCGCGGCGACGGCGACTCCGAGGGCCAGGATCTTCGGCGTGTCGTTCAGGCCGCGCGCGAAGCTCGTCAGGCCCGAGGTCAGCCAGTGCATGCCGTCGATCAGGCGGATGCCGGAGACGACGCCGGCCGACGGCCGGCAAGCTTCGACGCGGTCGACGACGAGTCCCGGTTGGGCGTCATCCATAGCCACCGCGGCCGCGCCCGGCGCGCTCGTCAGCGAGAGCTTGAGCGCCGGCCGCACTTGCGCGCAGACGCAGTAGCCTTGGCAGACCGACAGCGCGCGGCGCATGCCGCGGTAGACGACGAGCGTCAGGAGGAGCGCCATGACGGGGCTGGCCAACAAGGGAAGCGCGAAGGTCTTGCCGAGCGCGGCCCACTTGAGCCCTCCTGCGCCCGCCGCGTAGAGGCCGGCCCCGAAAAGGGCCCCGGTCAGGGCATGCGTGGTCGAGACCGGAAGCCCCGTGGCGCTTGCGAAGGCGATCCACAGGAACGCCCCGATCGCCACGGCGATCAGGAACAGCGGGTCTTGCGTCGGCTGCACGAGCAGGCCCTTGCCGCTGAAGGCGGCCACGAGGCCCTGCGACGCGAAGGCCGCGGCGACGGCGCCCGCCACGGTCCAGAACGTCCCCCAGGCGACGGCCGCCCGAATGCGCGTAACCCCGCTGCCCACGAGAGTGGCGATTCCCTTGGAAACGTCGTTCGAGCCGTTGGCGAAGGCCAGGCCCAGCGTCAGCGCGACGAGTATCATGGTCATGCCCTATGTGCCTCAAGGCGCTCAAACGTTACAGCGGATTCGTTCCAGAGCGCGGGTTGCTTACTCCACGCAGCAGCTCATGTGGCGCACGTCGCGCTTAAAGGCTTGCGCGGCGATCTTGACGACCTCGGAGTAGGTCGGAAAAACGTGGACCAGGTCGATGAGGTCGGAGGCCTTGAGGCCGTGCTGGATGGCGAGGGCCGGCTCATGGATGAGCTCGGCGGCGTTGGGCGAGATGACGTGAAAGCCCAGGACCTTGCCGTCCTTGGGATGGATCACCATCTTCGCGTAGCCGCGCAGCTCGTTGGTGATAGCGGCCTTGGACACGTACTTGAGCTCGACGCCGCGGCAGTCGCAAGCGCCGAAGCGCTCGATCGCCTGGGCCTCCGTGAGTCCGACCACGGCGATCTGCGGATCGGTGAAGACGGCGGCCGGCACGGCCTCGTAGTTGATCGTGAGCTTCTGGCCGCCCAACGCGTTCTTGACGGCGTTGGCGCCCTCGCGCGCGCCGACGGTCTCGAGCCACGGCGGCCCGGCCACGTCTCCGGCCGCGTAGACGTTGCCCGCGCGGGTGCGCAGGGTCTCGTCGACCTCGACGAAGCCGTTCTTGTCCGCCTTGAGGCCCACGGAGGACAGGTTCAGGTCCTCGGAGTTTCCTTTGACCCCGACGGCGACAAACAGCTTCTCGGCGCGGAACTCGCGCGGCTTGCCGTCCACCTCCCCGGCCAAGACGACCTCCCGCCCTTCCTGACGGACGGCCTTGGGGGTCATCTTGGCGCACAGCTCGATGCCGTCTTCCTTAAAGACGTCCTCGATCACGCGCGAGACCTCTGGCTCGGTGAGCGAAAACGGCCGGTCGAGAGCCTCGACGCAGGCGATCTTCGTGCCGAAGCGGGCGAACATCTGGGCGACCTCGAGGCCGGTCGGCCCGGCGCCGATAACGATCATGCTCTTCGGCATTTCCCTCAAATCGAAGGCCGCGATGTTGTCGAGCACCGAGCCGGGCGCCAACGTCTCCAGCCCGGGCAGGAGCAACGGCTTGTTCGAGGAACCCGTGGCGAGGAGCACGTATTCGGCCTCGAAGAGCCGGTTGTCCGCCCGGATCCGCCCGGGGCCGTCCAGGCGCGCTCTCTTCTCGACGAGCTCTACGTGCTTGAAGCCGCGCATGATCTTCTCGTATTTGGCCTCGCGGCTAGCGTGGACGATCTCTTCCTTTTCGGCGATAGCCTCGGGAAACGAGAACTCCGGTGCCCGGCACTTGATGGCCCGGAAGCGCGGCTTGAGGACGCGCCGGCGGTCAAAGCCCGCCTCCAGCAGGACTTTGCTCGGCACGCAGCCCACGTTGACGCAGGTCCCGCCCAGCGGCAGGCCTTTGTTGAAGACGACGGTCTTCGAGCCAAGCTCGTCGGCCGCCGCGGCGGCCGCGAACGCCGCGCCCCCTCCCCCGATGATGGCCAAGTCGTAGCTCAAGGCTCCCTCCTCGTCCAGAGCCAAAACGCCAGGATCACGAGCCCGAACAGAACGGCGCCGATCCACCAGCGTCCGCTGGCCAATCCCGCCGCTCCTCCCGCGAGCAGCGCGGGAAAGAAGGCGCAGCAGATGACGCCCACAATGGCGATCACACCCGCCGCGATCGCGGCGAAAACGCCCAGCTTGCGCCCATCGGCCATGAGTCCTCCTGTAGCGCCAGTTTATAGCCTGTACCACGGTCCAAGGTCGGTAGCGGACGAGTCTCCCCTCCGTCACGTCCTCGCGACGGGCGCAAAGGTCTTGACTCTATACCTGGGTATAGGCTGTAACATGAGGATGAACATGAACGAGAGTGTGACGATCGGAAGCGTGGCAAAGGCGGCGGGCGTGAACATACAAACGGTGCGCTATTACGAGCGCCGGCGCCTGCTCGAGCCGGCGAGGCGCCTTGATTCCGGCTATCGCCTCTATTCCGGAGAGGCGGTGCGAAAGCTGCGCTTCATCAAGAACGCGCAGGCGCTGGGATTTTCTCTCGAGGAGATCCGCTCGCTGCTGCGGCTGCGCAGCGGCGGCCCGGCGTCGTGCGAGCGGGTCCGGCGCAGGGCGGCCAAGCATGCGGCGGACGTGCGCGAACGCATCGCGCGTCTGCGCGGCATGGAGCGGGTGCTCCGGCAGTTGATTCGGACCTGCCAGACGCGCGGCCGGACGGACGAGTGCCCGATCCTGAAGAGTCTCGAGGGAGAGAAATGAACAAGAACAGAATCCTCGGCCTATCCGCGGTGCTGTCCGCGGGGTTAGCCTCCATATGCTGCGTCGGGCCGCTGCTGGTCACGGCGCTGGGCTTAGGCAGCCTGCGTCTGGCGGCGGGTCTAGCCCGGTACCGGAGCTATTTCCTGGCGCTGACCGGCGCGATCTTGGCGGCGGGCTTTTACTTCGCCTATCGCAAACGTCCGGTGCAATGCGCGGATGGAAGCTGCCGGGTAGCCTCGGCGAGCCGCGTGGCGAAGGCGGGCCTGTGGCTGGCGACAGCCTTGGCCGCCGCCGTCGCGACGTTCCCGAACTGGTCGGCCCTCGCGCTGAGGAAAAGCGGGCCGGTGATCCCGGCGGGCGCTCAGGTCCTGACGCTCAATGTCTCCGGAATGGACTGCGCCGCTTGCGCCCCGGGCATCGAGAAGTCGGTCGAGAGAGTTCCAGGCGTGCTCTCGGCGCGCGTGGATTTCGAGCACGCCCGGGCAACGGTCGTCACCGACGGCAAGGCCGATCCCCGAGCGGTCGTCGCGTCGGTCAAATCGGCGGGTTATCAGGCGACCGTCGTCGGACTGGGTGCAAATGGAAAACCCCGCTCTTGACCACGAGGCGTGTTGCAAGACCGTCGGCGGGGCTTGCCGGGCGCAGACCGGAATAGACACCTGCCCCCGTTGCGGGAAACAGGGCCGCAAGGTCGGCGGCGTCACTTTGGATCACCATCTGTCCCCTGCCGCGCGAGCCCGCTTCGGGCAACTCGCTGGATTCTGTCCAAATCCCAAATGCGCGGTCGTCTACTTCGACGGTAAGGCTGTCGCCTTGAGAGGCGAGACCGTGCTGCCCGTCACCCAGAAGGACTCCAGCGACGACGTCCACGTCTGCTACTGCTTCAACTTCAAGCGTTCGGATATCCGGCGCGACCTCGTCCAGAAGGGAAGCACCGACATCCCGCAGCAGGTCAAGAAAGGCATCGCCGAGGGCCGCTGCGACTGCGAGCGCAAGAATCCCCAGGGGGCCTGCTGCCTCGGGAACATCGCCGCGGCCGTCAAGGCCATTCAAGCGGAGGCACGCCGAAAATGAGAGGCGGCTGGGTCCTGGCGGTGCTCTCGCTCCTTATCATGCTGCTCTGCTGTCTGAGGGACCTCAGTAGACGATGATCCGGTCGGCCGAATCGAACAATTCGACCATCTTCTTCAACGGCAGTGGCGTCACGGCCGGAGCCACCTTGGCCGGATCGATCTTGTAGAGCAGCATCATCGTCTTGTTCCCGTAGATCTCGACGCCTTTGCCCTTCAAGAAGTCGAGGTACTCGCCATAGTCATGCGGGACTTGCTCGAGCGGCAGCCCCATCTGCTCCGCGAGGCTCTGCCGCTCCCGGTCCGGGAGCTTCGCCCGGTCCATCGCGTCGGTCTTCGAGCGCTTGTGAAGAAGCCCGTATCCCCGTGTCACGGAGGTGACCGCGCTCGCGTCGAAGAGTATCGTGACCTTATGACCGCTGGCGAGCTCCGCGAGGGCCACGTTGGGCGCGGCGCAAATCTGGGCGTCGTCCTTCGACAGAGCGGTCTTGACGTGGATCAATATTCGTTTGTCGTTCGATTGCGCCACGGCGGCGCCTCCCGTGGACAGAATGAATGCAGCCAACGGTATCGCGATCCAGGGTTTTTGCATAGCGCACAGTTTACACCGAGGACCATGGTATAGAGTCAAGTAAAAATCTCGTGATCATGCCCTTGACTCTATACTTAGGTATAGGCTGTATTATTGAAGTATGAAGATACAGTTGCTTTGTTTCGAAGGCTGCCCGAACATGGAGACAGCCCGCGCGAATCTGCGGGCGGCATTGGCGAGAGTTGGACTCGCCGCGCGCTGGGAGGAGGTCGACCTGCGCTCGGCCGGCTGTCCGGCACGATTGCGGGGATTCCCCTCCCCCACCGTGCTCGTTGACGGCGCAGATGTCTTCACCGGCGCGAAAGAGCAGCCGGGTCAGAGCGCGTGCCGCTTCGGGGGAGCGCCGGGCGTCGGGCCGATCGCGGCGGCGCTCAAGGCCCGTTCTTGGTCCTCGATGCTCGCCCCGCTTCCGGCCGCGCTGGCCGGTCTTCTGCCCGCCACGTTCTGCCCCGCCTGCTATCCGGCTCTGGGCGGACTGCTCGGCGCGATCGGGTTAGGCGCCTATGCCGAGCGGCTGCTCGCGCCGCTGACTCTCGTCCTGCTCGCCGCGGCGTTGGTCGGCCTCGGGTTTGAAGGACGGCGCGGCGGCGACTATCGCCCTCTGGCGCTCGGCGGGTTTGGCGCGGCAGCCATGTACGCGGGCCAGTTCCTGATCGCGTCGGCGCTCGTCAAGTTCGCCGGCATCGCGGTGCTTTTGGCGGCGTCGTTCTGGAACGTTTTCCCGCGCCTCAAGCGAAGCCGCGACAGCTGCCCCGCTTGCGCGGAAGGGAGGTGACGCGATGGCGAAGCGAACGGTGGAAGTGTTCACGGCCGGCTGTCCCGTGTGTGAGGACGCCGTCAAAAAGGTCAACTCGCTCGCGTGCCCGGACTGCGAGGTCAAGATATACGACCTCAACCGGGGTTGCGCGACCAACGAGTGCCGCGAGAGGGGCGAGAAGTACGGCGTCAAGCGCCTTCCGGCGGTGGCGGTCGACGGCAAGCTGCTCGACTGCTGCAGCCAGGGTGGCGTGGACGTCAAGAAGCTGCAGGCGGCCGGCGTGGGCAGGAGGGCGTGAAGCGCGGCCCGGCGAAAGCCGGGCCGCCGAATTGTGACGAGGCCGGCACGCGTTCGCCGTCGCCGCGCTCTGGGGAAATGACTTCAATGGGCGGAGTGATTGGACAATTGGCCAAGGACCCCGTGTGCGGGATGAACGTTGATCCGAAGACGACACCCTATCGGCTCGCGCACGGCGGCTCCGATTGCTACTTCTGCGGGAAGCGCTGTCTGGAACGCTTCCAAGCGGCTCCGGAGCGGTTCCTAACTGCACGCCCGGCAGAGCCACGAGTGGGCGGCGAATACACGTGCCCGATGCATCCCGAGGTCCGTCAGCAAGGCCCCGGCGCCTGCTCGCTTTGCGGCATGGCCCTCGAACCGCTCGAAGTCTCGGTCGAGGAGCCGGAGAACGCCGAACTGGCCGACATGCGCCGGCGCTTCTTCGTCAGCGCCGCTCTCACGGTGCCGCTCGTCGGGCTCGCCATGGCGGACATGGCGACGCGCTTGCCGCTTTCGGCGCGGCCGCGCTCGATCATAGAGCTGGCGCTCGCGTCTCCGGTGGTGCTCTGGGGCGGAAAGCCCTTCTTCGAGCGCGGCTGGGCATCCGTCGTCACCCGTCATCTCAACATGTTCACGCTGATCGCGATGGGCACCGCCGCCGCCTACCTGTTCAGCCTGGGAGCCGTCATCGCGCCGAGCCTGTTTCCCCCCTCCTTCCGCACGGCCGAAGGCCAGGTGCCGGTCTACTTCGAGGCCGCAGCCGTCATCACGACGCTCGTGCTCTTGGGCCAGGTCCTCGAGATCAAGGCGCGCAGCAGGACGACGAGCGCCATCCGCTCGCTGCTTGGCATGGCGCCGAAGACGGCGCGCCTGGTCGAGGCCCAGGGCGAGCGCAACGTGCCGCTCGCCGAGGTCGTCAAGGGCCAGACGCTGCGGGTTCGGCCGGGTGAGCGCGTCCCGGTCGACGGCTGCATCATCGAAGGGCGCAGCTCCATCGACGAGTCGATGATCACGGGCGAGCCGATACCAGCCGAGCACGGCCAAGGAGAGCAGGTCAAGGCTGGGACGATCAACGGGACGGGGAGCTTCCTCATGCGCGCCGAGAACGTGGGCAGCGAGACGCTGCTCGCCCACATCGTGCGAATGGTGGGCGAAGCGCAGCGCTCCCGCGCACCGATCCAGAGGCTAGCCGACGTCGCGGCGTCGTACTTCGTGCCGGCGGTGGTCGCTGTGGCCGCTGCCGCTTTCATCGGCTGGACGCTCTTCGGCCCCGCGCCCAAGGCGCTTCACGGCCTGGTCTCGGCCGTCGCCGTCCTTCTCATCGCCTGCCCGTGCGCGCTAGGATTGGCCACGCCCATGTCCATCATGGTCGGCACGGGCCTTGGAGCCACGCGAGGCATCCTCATCAAGGACGCCGAAGCCCTCGAGACCTTCGGCCGCATCGACACGCTCGTCATCGACAAGACCGGAACGCTGACCGAAGGCAAGCCCCGGCTGACCGCCGTATCCCCGATCTCGCCGTTCACCGACGACGAGGCCCTGCGCGCGGCGGCAAGCCTCGAGCGTTACAGCGAGCATCCCCTCGGCCAAGCGATTGCTGCGGAAGCCGAGCGGCGAAAGCTCAGGCCGGGCTCCGTTGAAGGCTTCGAGTCCCGAACGGGCCTGGGCATCACCGGCCGTCTCGACGGTCGGCGCGTCGCGGTCGGAAGCCCGGCGCTCATGCGCGAGCTCCGAGTGGACGACCGCGCGATGGCCGACGCGGCGGCCAAGCTGCGGGCCGAAGGCCAGACCGCGCTTTTCGTCGCCGTGGACGGACAGCCCGCCGGCGTGCTCGGCGTCTCCGACCCTGTCAAGGAGAGCAGCGCGGAGGCGATCGCCGCTCTGCACCGCGAGGGCGTCCGCGTCATCATGATGACCGGCGATCATCCCGCGAGCGCCGAAGCGGTGGCCAAGCGCCTCGGCATCGACGACGTGCATGCCGAGGTGCTGCCGCAGGACAAGGCGCGCGTCGTCCAAGAGCTTCAGCGCCAGGGCCGCAAGGTCGCCATGGCCGGCGACGGGATCAACGACGCGCCCGCGCTCTCCCAGGCCGACGTGGGCGTCGCCATGGGTACGGGCACCGATGTGGCCATCGAGAGCGCGGGGATCACGCTCGTCAAAGGCGACCTGCGGGCGCTGTCGCGCGCGCGCCGGCTTAGCCGCGCGACGCTCAGAAACATCAAGCAGAACCTGTTCTTGGCCTTCGTCTACAACGGCCTCGGCATCCCCATCGCGGCGGGGGCGCTTTATCCGGTCTTCGGTATCCTGCTCAGCCCAATGATCGCGGCCGCGGCCATGACCTTCAGTTCCTTGTCTGTCGTGGGAAACGCTCTCAGGCTGCGGAGGCTCGCCCTATAGGCGCTCCGTAGCGGCCGAACCGAGAACAGTGGACACTGCCGCTTCGTGGACAGCGCCGCTGCGCTTGGACGGCTCTTCGACCCGTGCGCCGGCACCTTCGACGGCATCATCCTCACCGGGATACTGGCCGCCTACCTCGCTTAGCTCTAGCTTCGGCGACCGACGCTCAGGACCGCATCGGAAGCCCGCACCAAGCACGCGCGCCGTGCGAAAAACCTACGCGTTCTTATGCCGCCCGTCCTCCATCACCGGCTCCGTGTTCATTCCGCCGCAATCTGGGCACTCTTGAGGGATCGGCTTAGGATTCTTGAGCTTGCCGGTAGCTGGGTCGATATCGCCCACCTCGGCGAATGTAGCGTCCTCCGGCAAATCACTGAACTCCAGCTCGCAGTCGCGACAGCGGTACATCTTCAATATCCCCATGACGCCTCCCACGTCCCGCCTCCGATGGCCAAGGATGGGGCAGCCTGAGACAAATTTCAAGCCCGCGCGCCGGCTTCTCATGGAACCAATCGGCATCTCGATCGTAGACGAGAAGACGATTTACGTTCTACGTCACGCTCGATCCGGCGAACGATCGCAACGCTGCCGTCGCTCCAAGGCCGCGGCATTTGTCAGACTCTTGTGCGCCAATGCTCCGAATCTGTCCCGGCCTTCTACTTCTTGTCATCTTCTCAGGCTGCGCCTCATGGCGGAAGCACGGCGTACGCGTCCCCCCACCTCAGAAACTGAGGGTGGCGATCCTTCCCCTGGACCTCGATTTCAAGGTGAAGAGCCCAGCGGACCTGGAGACGGTCGTCTCTTCCGGGACCGTCGCGAAGTCGGAACAGAAGCGGCAGGCGGATGCAATCAAGGCGCGGCTCAAAGAAGAGCTTGCGGCGGCATTCGAGCTGCGGGTGTCGTCGAGCTATATCCTCAGCCCGATCTCCCACGTCGACGTTGAAAGGGCCATGGTGGCGTTGAACATCAGCACGACTGCGGCGCTTTCCCCCACGCAGTATCAAGAGCTCGCCCGAAACCTGAATGCCGACGCTGTCTTGAGGGTCAAGGTTCATGGATACGGACGGATCAAGAAAAGCTGGCTGCTATTTCTCTGGGGGACCAGCTTCGTGGAAGGAGGGGCTCAGGGCGTGGTCGTCGCCGAGGCGGCGGCGAACGTCTGGGCGGCGGCCGCCGTCGCCGCCGAGGATGTCGTTCAAGAAGCGTTCGAGTGGTTCGGAGGCGGGTATTTGTTCAACCGCTATTATGCTCCCGTCATCATCGAGGGAGATCTCTACAGCGGGCGAACCGGCAAGAACATTTGGGGACGCTGGTTCGTCGTGACGAAGAACAAGAAGGCGGCCAAGAAGCTCTCGAAGGCCGAGCAAAAGAAGAGGGAGGTCCTGCTTTTCCTGACGTTTCAAAAGGCGCGCGATGAGATGATCAAGAAACTCGAGAAAACGGTGCTCAAGAACGAGGAAGTGGAGACGGGAAGTCAATGAGCGCCGCGCTCGTAAAGGCCCTGGTGGCGCTGGCGCAAGCCGGCTGCTTGTCTTGGGCTCGGCGCCGCGAATAGCAAGATACCGACAGGTCGTCTCCCGTCAACTTGAGCCGATCTCAGATGCAACGGTGGATACCGCCGCGGCTGTGGACGGCGTGGACAACACTCGCGCGTTGACGCACCCCGCCCACAGCCTCTTGAATTGCGCCCTGCCGGGGGCGGATCGTTCCGCCGGCGCTCCTCCCTGCTTACGGCCGCAGGGACCACGCAATTCACCGTACCCACCGCCGACGGTGGCGGTTCTCTCCGCTTCGTCCGGCTGATTCCGACTTCCTCTTCGTGCTCTCTCCGTTTTCGATGATGTTCGCACCTCCCTTCGGGCCGGCCAGGAGCCAAGCCGGCCGCGCTGCGGCATAAACGAGTCAACCCCCTCCGGCGATCCGAAAGTTCGGCCCAACCCCCGCCGTGCCCCAAACTTTCGGACGGCTCGATCCTCGAGGCCGCCAGCGTGCTTCGCGCGGGCGATCGCCCCGTGGGGACCCACTGTTTATTCCTCGCTTCGGCCGTCTTGCTCGGCGGCCCTCACCCTCCGGGCGGGGTGGAGGTGCGAACATGCACAAAAACTACGGGAGCACGAAGCGGTTCGGAAACGACGGCTGGCTCTTGACCATCCAGATCAAGGGCACGACGCGCGATGAGGCGGCGAAGGCCTTGCACAAGGTCTGCCGGCTCATTAGGGCGGGCACGATGTCGGGGGCCGACAGCACGGACGCCCAGGCGTATATCTTCAAGTTCCAGGAGGCGGCCCGATGAAAATCCGCGTGATGGTCGTGCGGGAGGGCAAGCCGTCGAAGGCCGAACTGAACAACCCGCTGGCGGTCTTCAACTTCATGAAGCGCCGGGCTCGCGGGCTCGACCGGGAGCATTTCTGGCGGATTGATGTCGATTCGAGGTCAAAGCCGATTTCCGTCGACACGGTCTCGGTCGGGACCCTTTCGGCAAGCCTCGTGCATCCGAGAGAATTCTTCCGGCCGGCGCTGGTCTTGCCGACGGCTGGCGTTATCGCGATCCATAATCACCCTTCGGGCGAGACGACGCCGAGTCCGGAAGACAAGGACGCGACGAACCGGCTGCGCCGTGCTGGTGAGCTTCTCGGCGTTCCCTTGTTGGACCACGTGATCGTCTCGGACACGTCGTTCTTCAGCTTCAAGGAAGCCGGGCTGCTCTAGGAGGCGATCAATGAAACGCGATGACCAGGGCTGGCTGATCTACAACGCAAGCGATAGCGTCTACTTCGATCCGAGGACCTTCGCGACGAAGGAAGAGGCCTGGGCCGCAGCGGAAGAGCATCGCGCCGCCTACGCGACCCAAGGCTACTATCTGACGGCCGACGGCTTCCGAATCGATCCGGCCGACATCGAGCTCGAGATCGTGCCTGCCTGACCATGCGGACTCGATACCCAACGGGCTTTACGTGAAGCGGTGGATACCGCCGCTCCTGTGGACAGCGCCGCTGCGCTTGGACGGCTCTTCGACCCGCCCACTCTGCCCACAGGAGCTTGGACAACGCCCCTGCGGGGGCGGCGCGTTCCGCCGACGATCCTCCCCGCATGAGGCCGCGGGGACCGCGTTGCCCACCGTACCCACCGCCGACGGCGGCGGTTTCCTTCTGCTTCTTCCCCCACGGCGCCATTCCTCCTTCCCGACTTCCCTTTTCCGCTCTCGCAGGTCTTTTTCATTTGCCCCCTCGCCTCAGGACCCCAGGAGCGAAGACCCGATCGCTGCGGCTGAAACGGTCACCCCCTCCGGCGATCCGAAAATTCGGCCCAACCCCCGCCGTAGCCCCAAATTTTCGGACTGCTCGCTGCCGCGGGCCGCCAGGCCGATGGAATCGGCGGCGGTCGCCCGGTGGGGACCCACCATTTGAATCCTCGCTCAACGGATCTTCCTCGGGGTTCCTTCGCCCTCCGGGAGTGCGGGGGTGGCAAATGAAAAAGACCTGCGAGAGCGCAAAACGGTTCGGGAAGGCGGAATGGCTGACGGCGCAACGGAAGCTTGGAACGCTCGAACCGATCAAGCACGACGGGGCCGGAAGGGCCGCGAAGGCGATGCTGAGCGGCTACGTCTGGCGCTGAGGTTGAACATGACCACCAAGGAGAAAACCATGAGCAAGAAGAACGAAGCGAAGAAGGACAGCCAGGCTCGGGAGGAGGAGTTCAAGGGCAAGCCGGTCCTCGGACTCTACCGGAGCGCGGACGACACGTACCCGCTCAAGTTCGGGCTGTCGAAGGCGGGGCTCATCCTCGCGCACGTCGAGGAGATAAAGGCCTTCCAGGCCAAGCACTCCGGCAAGGAGGCTTCCGCGACCGCCTGATTCGACCAGGGCCCTCGGGGTTTCGGCTCCGAGGGTCCGAGCCGGGTCAGGCCCGGAAATCAAACGCATGGAGGCATCACCGATGAAAACCGGAAAGGCGTTGGGCTTCAAGAAGGGCGACTTCGTTCACACCGGGGCGTTCCCCGGCATCATCATCAGCGACGTGCACTCGTTCGCGCCGTGTTGCGAGGTCTGGGGCTTCGAGCATGAGATGGGCTCGGCCTACGCCGAGGACCTGACGGCGATGACCTGGGAGGAGTTCAAGGCCGTGGCCGAGCGCTACGGCTTCGACGGGAGCGCCTACTCCGAGGTGGCCAAGGCCGCGATCCGGCAAGCGCGGGACGGCGCGGAGGTCGCCGCGACGGCCTGAATCGACCAGGGCCCTTCGAGGCGACTCGGAGGGCCCGCGCCGGGTCAGGCCCGGAATCAAAACACATGGAGAACACGATGACCAACCAAGAAACGAAGCAGGAAGCCGTCGCCGTCAAGGAGGTCGCGCTCGAAAGCGTGGCCATCGAGAAGATCGAGATCGTCGAGAACGTCCGCAAGCACTTCGACGCCGCCGCCATGAAGGAACTGACCGAGAGCATCCGGCACAACGGCATCCTTGTGCCCTTGCTCCTGGCCAAGAACGGCAAGCCCGGCGTCTACCGCCTCATCGCAGGGGAGCGCCGCTTGCGGGCAGCGAAGGCGCTGGACTTGAAGAGCGTCCCGGCGCAGATCGTGGAGGCCGACGCCGCCAAGCTCGAAGAGTTGCAAGTCCTGGAGAACCTCCACCGGGCCGACCTCGGGCCCATCGAGGAGGCGCGCGCCTTCAAGAAGCTCCTCGACGGCGGCAAACACACCATCGAGGGCTTGGCGAAGCAAGTGGACAAGTCGGTCAAGTACGTCACGCGCTCCATCCGGCTCTTGGAGCTTCCGAAGAAGGCCGTCCTGGCCATCGAGAAGGGCACGATCACGCCCGAGCATGGCCACCAACTCCTGCGCGTCCCGGAGGATCGGCGCGAGAGCTTGGTCGAGTACGCGCTGACGCCCAAGTGGGGCGGCGTCATGCGCACCATCCACGAGCTGGTCTCCGAGATCGAGAACCGGGTCGAGAAGGACCTGGCGAAGGCTTGCTTTCCGAAGGACCGGGAGTACGCAGGCCAGACGGCTTGCTTGGCCTGCCCGTTCAACACCGGCAATCAGAACGTCCTCTTCGAAGGCGCGACGGCGGGCAAATGCACCAACAGCGGGTGCTTCACGAAGAAAACCAACCTCTTCTTGAAGGAGTTCAAGGAGAAAGCGGTCAAGCAGTTCAACGGCCTCAAGTGCGTCGGCATGGGCTCGGCGGGATGGAACGGCTTGCGCGAGGTCAAAGGAGCCGTCGTGCTGACCGCCGAGGAGGCGAAGAGCCCGAAGGTCAAGGCGATGATCGACAAGGAGCCCGAAAAGTTCGGCTTCGCCGTGGTCAAGCCGTCGGCCTACAGCGGCGCGAAGGCTCCGAGCGCGGTCCTGGTCTGCCAGGACAGGGAGCTTCTCGACAAGGAAATCCGCAAGCCCGCCGAGAGCGGCGAGCGACCGCTGACGCAGGAGGATCGGGAGCGCGAGCAGTTCCTCGAAGAGGCCAAGGTCCGGGCGCTGTTCGCCGAAGGAGCGCGAGTCCTCAAGAGCATCAAGAAAAAGCACCTGATCGGCATCGTCCTGGCTCTGCCCGGCACGGACGCCGCCTACGAGGCTATCGGCGTGGCGCAAGCGGAGAACCTCCCGGCAGCGCTGGCGAAGCTGTCGGAGAAAGACCTCCTGCGGCTGGCCTACCTGTGCGCCATCGACGCCTACAACCTCGACGAGGAGTTCGAGGAGATCGGCGTGAGCGTTCCGAAGGTCCGCAGAGAGGCCCGCAAGGCGGCGCTGGCCGAGTGGGAGCAGGCCCTCAAGGCCAAGGCCGAGAAGCCCGAGGAGAAGGAGGTAGCCGCGACCAAGTAAGAGGCCCGTTGACCTGGCCCATCCGGGCGACCGGGTGGGCCAGAGTGAGCGGGTCTACGACGCGGTGA
The DNA here is from genome assembly GCA_964653765.1 of uncultured Elusimicrobia bacterium. Classification (GTDB taxonomy): domain Bacteria; phylum Elusimicrobiota; class Elusimicrobia; order UBA1565; family UBA9628; genus JAGWUP01. Next base: position 47,694 of record CAZZGQ010000001.1, read on the forward strand.
TACCGCCGCGCCTATGGACGGCGTGGACGAGCCTTCGGCATCGACGCACTCCGCCCACAGGCGCTTGAATTGCGGCCTGCGGGGGCGGTGCGTTCCGCCGGCGATCCTCCCTGCGGACGGCGGCAGGGACCCCGCAATTCACCGTACCCACCGCTGGCGGCGGCGGGTTCTTCTCTACTTCTTTCGCACGGCGTCGTCCTTGCCGACTTCCCGCTCTCGCCTCCTCGGCTTTTCATGTTCCACCCCACCTCAGGCCCCAGGAGTGAAGTCCACCTCGCTGCGGCTGAAACGGTTACCCCCTCCGACGATCCGAAAATTTGGCCCAACCCCCGCCGTAGCCCCTAATTTCCGGACTGCTCTCTGCCGCGAGGCCGCCGGCTCGGCTGTGCCGAGGGCGGTCGTCCTGTGGGGCCCCAGCCATTTGATCCTCGCTCGACGGATCTTCCTCGGGCGCCTTCGCCCTTCGGGTGGGCGGAGGTGGACCATGGAAAAGACCTACGGCGGCGCAAAACGGTTCAGCAAGGACGGCAACGGCACGGCGGCCAGGAACGAGACTCTGGAGAGCTTCATCCGGGATGCGGGCGACAAGGCGTATCGCTTCGCCTACGACCTCTCGGGCAACAGCGACGAGGCGCGGGAGCTTGTGCAAGAGACCTGCTATCGTCTCGCGCGGAGTTGGAAGAGCTTTCAGCCGTCGAGGCCGGTGAGTTCTTGGTTCTTCACGGTCCTGCGCAACGCCTTCCTTGACTCGCGACGGCGATTCGAGCGGCGCAAGGTCGTGTCGTTGGACCTGCCTCTGGAGGACGAGGACGGCGCGTCGTTCGAGGGCATTATCCCCGACGGCGCGGAAGGCATCCCGGAGAGCCTGGAGCGCGTCGAGACGGCCCAGACGGTAAGGCGGGCCATGAGGGGGTTGACGCGAGAGCATCGGGCGGTCTTGGAGCTGTGCGACATGGGCGGCATGGCATACGAAGAGGTCGCGCGGAGCCTTGGCGTTTCAGTGGGGACGGTCCGCTCGCGCATCTTCTGGGCGCGGGCGGCTTTGCGCGGACAACTGGCGGCATCTTAACGAGGAGACAATCACATGAACGAGCAAGAGAGGGAACCGACGGGGCTGTGGGAGGACGCGGAGATCATTTCGGTCTACACGCGCGCGCAGGCGTTGGAGGACGGCGTTCTCGTGGCAAGGCAGGCTGTAAGCAACCGCGCCTACGCTCTTAGGGATGAAGCGCTCGCGGCAAGTGTTCCCGAATAACCCGTTCCGCTTGCCGATGGCGGTTGAACAACTGCGCGTGCAGCTTCGCGTCGGCGATGACCCTCCGACCGTCCAGGTTGTCGAGAAGATCCGCGAGTTTGACCCGCATCGCGGCGACGTTCCCCGATTGGACCAGACGCCTGATATAGCGGCGATACGTGAGCCTGGTAGGCCGGGTGAGCAGGCGGACCGCGATGAGGACCTCCGCGTGAAACCCCGCCTTCTTGAGATCAGCAAAGCTCGTCGCGGTGTCCTCTACGACGTCGTGCAGGAGCGCAGCATGCTTTTCGATCATCGGCGCCGTACGCCCGAGGCGCGCCATGACGCGCACGGGATGCCGCCAATAGGGTTTGCCGCCTATGTCCTTCTGTCCCTTGTGGGCGCGTTTGATGAACTCGATCGCTGCCGAGACCGTTGAGATCTTCGCCATTATTGCGCCGTCAGCCCGCCATCGATGGAGAAGATGCCGCCGGTAACCCAGGATGATTCGTCCGATGCAAGGTAAACGGCCAGCGCGGCTATCTCGTCGGGCGTCCCAGGTCGGCCGAGGGGGCACGTCGCGAGCACCGGCGCCGCGCGCTTCCGGTCGTTGAGCAGAGAGGCCGCCATCTGTGTATCCACGAGCCCTGGGCACACGGCATTGAAGCGGATGCCCTGCTTAGCATAGTCAACGGCGAGACTCCGAGTCAACGCGTTGAGCGCCCCCTTCGTCGCGCTGTAGGCGGCGCCTCCCGGCACCGCGACGAGGCCTCCCGAAGATGAGATGTTGATGACCGATCCGCCGCGGCGCTTGAGCATCTCTGGGACGGCTGCGCGCGTCACGCGAAAGACTCCGGTGACGTTGACGTCCAGCAGCTCGCGCCAGTCCCGATCTGAGGTCTTATGGAGCGGCGTGTCGAACAGCCCGCGCGCGGCGTTGTTGACGACGACGTTCAGGCCGCCGAAGGCCCGCCGGGCAGCAGAGACGACCGCCCGGACGTGGTGCTCATCCGTCACGCTGCCGGCGACAGCTCGGGCCTTCCCCCCTTCCCGTTTGATCTCCGCGACAACTCGCGCAAGCGGCGCCTTGCGGCGTCCGGTGACTACGACGGCCGCCTCCTCGCGCGCGAAGGCCCGCGCGATCGCGGCGCCAATGCCCTCTCCCCCGCCCGTGACCCAGGCCACCTTGCCGGCGAGCCGGCCCGAGACCTTCATGCCCATTCCGACCTCAACGGCCTCACCAGCTCCACGACTTGGCCGACGACCAGATTGGTCGTGTCTGGTAGCAGGATCTGCCCCAGGATCAAAGACGCCGACGCAACGGCGACCACGCTGTTGAAGGCCCAGAACGAATCGCCGAGCTTCATGGCGACGATCAGGTGCAGGAAGCTTCCGCTCACGACCAGGGCCGGATAAAGAGGCGTTATCTTCGGCGGCGTTCCTTCTCTCCTGTAGAGGTCGTAGGTCTTGATGATCTGGGGCACGTTCATCACGATCAGGAGCCCCATCGCCGCCGGGAAGAGAAGGTAGGCCCACGTCGTCCTCCCAACGAGCAGGCCGCCCAGCGCCAGGATGCCCGACAGGGCGGCGGCCACCGCGCTCAGCGCGCACTTTTTGATGGCGCCCTCGAGACGCGCGTAGGCGGCGACCTGAGCCAACAGCGCGGCGCTCTCGACCACCCCGGCGACGTTGAGCAGGATGTACCAGCCGCTCGACAGCCTGATCCAGGAGACCAGGGACAGGAAGAATGCCACGAAGAACCAGATCAGCGTGGTCTCCAGGGAGACGTCCTTGGCTGAGGCCCGCTCCCTGAAGTTCTTGACGAGCTGCGGGATTCCCAAGACGCTCAGCTCGGCGCTGCCGATGACGGCGGCGATCGTTGGATGCGTGACGGCGACCAGCACCGCGGCGGCCGCCAGGAAGACAAGGATCGTCAGAGCCGCCGCGCCCGGAATTTCGTTGGAATGTTTCATGATTGGGGGCCCGGACCGCCCCGGAATAGCGTCCAGGACGGTCCGGTCGTATCCTCCGATTAGGCTTTCGTGGCGGCTCTCTCGAGGAACCAGCGCAAGGCCAGGTTCTCCAACTCGTCAGGCACGCGGACGATCCCGCTGTTGTGCGTGTTGCGGCTGTTGTGCAGCCAGCCGAAGCACAGCGTCGAGAGCGCGAAGGTCAGGTCGATGTACTCCGTCGGCCAGCCGCCGCCGAAGGCGATGTTGACCAGCTCCCCGCTCTTGAGCAGGTGGATCGTCTTGTCCGCCATGTGATACGAGTCGATCCCCGGCCGGGGCTGGGACACGGAGACGGCCGCCTCGCGCAGCTCGGCCAAGGGCAGCTCGTTGCGGAAGCAGCCGACGTTGGCGAGCGTCGCCCCGTCCTTGAGGTCCTTGAAGGACGCCTTGCCGATGGTGTCGGTCGCTCCGGTGCTCGTGACGACGAGCTCGCAACTCCGAAGCAGCTCGGGCAGCTCGACGATGTGCATGCCGTCGAAGTGGGCGTAGGTCTTGCGCTTCATGTCGAGCTCCGCCACGTAGACGATCGCGCCGAGCTGCCGCGCCAGATTCGCGAAGCCGCGGCCGACGGCGCCGTAGCCGATCACGCCGACGCGCGCGCCGGCGACGCTCTTGTTCGTCAGCGACATGATGGCTGAGAGGCCCGACTCGCCGGTCCCGCGCGGATTGCCGACCTCGTGCTTGCAGAAAGACCGCGCCATGTCCAGGATCGGCCAGCTCGAGATCTTGTCCACCTCGTTGATGCCCGAGGTCGTGAACTCGACGCAACCCTTCACGGACGGGAACTTCTCCCGCTGGGCCGCGACCTCCTTGATGAGGATCGCGCCGTCGTCGAAGACGATGGTCGGCGCGAAGGCCTCCACCTCCGCGAACGTCCCCTTGTCCACGCCGCGCTCGATGTCGAGCGCCGTCGCCACGGGGATGCCGAACGAGCGCACGAGCTCGACGGCGTCCTGGTGGGTGGACTCGGCGTTCGAGGGCACGAACAGGACTTCGACGCCGTGCTCCTTGAGAATGTTGGCCCAGACGGCGGCCTTGACCTCCAGATGGGTGCCCAGCACGACCTTCTTTGCTCCCGGCGCGCGCTCGGCCAGCCATTTGGCCGCGCGCTCGCACAGCGGCAGCTCGACGGGCGAAGCCTTGGCGCCTCCGTTTTCCCCCGCTGCCGTGCGACTTTTCAGAACCTGACTCGTCATGTATCCGCTCCTCCTGAATTCTCAGCGATTGTCCGTCTCGCTTTCCGGGAGCAATTTTCGTGCCGGCCTCCTTACGCGGTCTATTCGCGCGGGAAACGCCGGCGTCTTCTCGTTCGAGAGCATTTTCCTCTCACCCGAGCAGGGCGTGCTGCCCGGCGAGGCGTTCTCGACCGGGTGTATAGGTGTATAGAGGATACCGGCGGCCGGGCGCGGGCGCGCCAAAGCCGCCGCGCCGCTGGCACGAGAATTGCTCCCGCGGCTACAATCGCGAGGACTCTGCCGCTGCAAGACGCGAGCCAGGAGAGCATGATGGGAACGTGCGCGTTCTCGGAGAAAGAGGCCGTGGGCGTTGCGGGATGGAGGAGATGTATTTCACTTCGCAAAGTATGCTTTTCAAACGAGCAGACATTATGCTAGGCTCTACCCCTATGGCGAAGCTCTCGATCCTCGTGGTGGAAGACGATCCTCTCGCGCGCAAGGTCATGCAGTCCCACCTCGGAGGCCACTCCGTCGAGTTCGCCCCGGACAAACGGAGCGCCCTCGAGGCTCTGGCGGCGCGCAACCACGACCTCTGCTTCATCGACCTCAACCTCGGCAAGAACGACGACTGCTCGGGCCTGGAGCTGATTCCGGTGGCGGCCTCGAAGGGCATCTACTCCGTCGTCATGTCGGGACACGACTCGGAGACCTACATCGACAAGGCCTATCAGCTCGGCTGCGACGACTTCTACGCCAAGGGCAACGAGGCGGACAACATCGGCAGCGTCCTGGATCGTTTCCAGCAGAAGCGCGACAAGCTGGAGACGGGCCGGCTCTTCGCCGAGGAGTTCGTCACCCAGGACGCGGTCACGCGCGCGGCGGTTCTGGAGGCGCTCAAATACGCGGGCGCGGACTTGCCGATCCTGCTGCTGGGCCCCTCCGGGACCGGCAAGACGAGCCTGGCGAGGATCATCCACGAGCGCTCCGGCCGCCAAGGCCAGTTCGTGGCCATCAACTGCGCGGCCCAAAGCGAGGACCTGCTCGAAGCCGAGCTGTTCGGCTGCCGCAAAGGGGCCTTCACCGGCGCCCATAGCGACCGCAAAGGCAAGCTCTTGCTGGCCGATAAGGGAACGCTGTTCCTGGACGAAGTCGGCTCGATGAGCCTCAAGATGCAGTCGAAGCTCCTTAAGGCCATCGAGGAGAGGTCCTTTTTCCCCCTCGGGTCGGAAAAGCCCGAGACGTCCGGCTTCCGCATCGTCACGGCGACGCTGGAGGACGTGCAGGGCCTGATCAAGGCCGGCAAGATGCGCTTCGACTTCTTCCAGCGCATCCATGGCCTCGCCGTCACGCTCAGGTCTCTCGCGCAGCGAAAGGACGACCTCTTTCTGCTCATCGCCTTCTTCACGCGCGGGAGCAAGCGCCTGTCCTTCACGCCCGAGGCCAAGGAGGCGATCCTGGGTCACGATTGGCCGGGCAACACGCGGGAGCTCCGCCGCTTCGTGGATCTCCTCGTCGCCGGCAACGAGGGCAGGGTGTCGGCCGAGAAGGTGGCCGGCCTGCTCAAGTCGATGCGCGTCGAGGAAGGAGCCGGGAGCTTCGTCACTGACGAGCAGTTCCGCTTCGCGCTCAGCCAAGGGCTTGACGACGCCGTCGAGCGCTTCGTCGACACCATCGTCAAGCGGGCCCTGGCCAAAAACGACGGCCACAAGACCAAGACCCTGTCCGATCTTCGGATATCGACCCGGCTCCTGTATACGTCGCTCAAGCGCTTCCGCGAGGACGCCAAGCCGGAGGCGGCGGCATGACGGAGGCCGGCAAGGAATTGCAGTCGCTGATCCACGACATGAACTCGAAGTGCGGCAGCCTCAAGAGCGCCATCACGCTGCTGCGAACGGCTTCGCCTGAAGAGAGGCGCGAGCTGCTCGGCCTCATGAAGCAGCAGGCGCGCGGCATCGCCCAGGACATCGCGGCGTTCGAGGCCTTCGGGGAGACCCGGTGAACCTCGCCGCCATCGCCTCGGCGCGCTCCTCGGTGCACGGGCAGCTCAAGCTCGCGAGCCTCTTCGAGATGCCCGAGCGCGAGTTCGAGACCCGCGTCCGGGCGATCGAGGAGCAAGAGCTCTTCCGGCGCCTCGTCGACCTCGGAGTGGTCTCTCGCAAGCCCTATGAGAACGCGTGCTTCGCCGCGCGCCGGGCGGCCGGGCGGGAGCTGTGCGCGGGCGGCCACGGCCTTCCCGGCGTTCTCGACGGCAACGGCGAGCTGGTCGCTCTGATCTCCAGGATCGGCCAAGAGCGTTTCGAGGAGTTCTTCCTCGGCGAGATTCCCCTCTCCGACGAGGCGCGCGCCGAGAGCTGCGGACTGTCTCTTTCCGAGACGCGGCGGCTGCGAGAATTCGTCGACCGGCTCTACGTCCAGGCCGAGTTCGAGAACCCCTCCACCGAGGCCGCGCCCGCGAAGACCTTCAGCGCCGTCGCCGGCATCGAGCTGGAGGGCGGCAAGCCCATCCTCGCCTTCTTCAACCGGGAGATATGGAAGGGGCGCTACCTCATCGATGAAGCTAAGAGCGCCGCGGCCCTCGACTCTCTCGGCCGCAGGCAAGCGGCCCGGGCCGAGCGCCTCCTGGCCGAGCTGGAGTTCCTCGAACGGCGCAAATCCACCCTGTATCGCGTCCTCGAAACCTTGATCGAGGTCCAAGCCGACTTTCTGACGAGCGGCCAGGCCGGCCGCCGCCGGCCGCTGACTCAGCGGGCCGTGGCGGCGCGACTCGACGTCCTGCCGAGCGTCCTCAATCGGCTCATCTCGAACAAGTCGGTGCGCTTGCCCTGGGGGCTTGAAGCCCCGCTCAAGGTCTTCGTGCCCAGCGGCAAGCTCATCGCGCGAGACCGCCTCTACGAGCTGGCCGTGTCCTCTCCCGGCTTGTCGGACGAGGGGCTGCGGGGCGAGCTGCGGCGGGTGCACGGATTCTCTCTCTCGCGCCGGTCGATCACTCAGTACCGCAAGGAGCTGGGCCTCGAAACGCGCGGGCTCCGTCCGGGCGCGCCCATCTACGCCGTAGGAGCCGCCGCGTGAGGCTCAGCTCCGGCTCCGCCGCCGCGCTCGCCGCCGCCGTGGCAGCCAACGTTCTCTGGGGGTCGACGTTCATGGCCTCGAAGGTCGTGCTGCGCGAGTGCCCGGCGTCGATGGCCATCTTCATCCGGTTCGCGATCGCCCTGCTCGCGTTCGGCGTCGTCGCCTCGCTCAAGCCGGCGTCACGCCAGTGGGACGTGGCTCGCGCCAGGGCGCTCGAGCTGTTCGCCCTGGGCGCCGTCGGCTATACCGCCCTCTACCTCCTCCAGATGATCGGGCTCGAGAAGATCGCCTCGAGCCAGAGCGCGGCGATCATGCTGCTGGCTCCGGTCTTCACGTTGCTCTTGGAGTCGACGCAGCGCAAGAGCATGCGATCGCGCGAGGTGGCCGCGACGGCCTTCGGCCTTGCCGGCGCCGCGGCCATCCTGCTCGACCGGCACGGCATCGACATGACCGGCCTGACGCTCCGGGGGCTTTGGATGACCGTGGCCGCCGCCGGCTGCCTCGGGGTGTCCGTCGTGCAGACGCGGCGGCTGCTCGCCGCCGATGAGAGCGGCCCCGGGTTCACCGTCTTTAACCTGACCCTCTATTCGATGGCGATCGGCGTCTGCGGCCTCTTGCCCTTCATCGCCTGGCGGGGCACGGACGGCTTCGACGTCGGGCGGCTGAGCGTGCAGTTCTGGCTGTGGTCGACCTATTTGGGAATGCTCTGCTCCGTCGCCGCCTTCTTGATGTGGAACTGGGCGATCAAGCACGTCTCCCCCGCCGCCGTTGCCGTCGCGATGTACCTCAAGACCCCCGTCGCGCTGGGCTTGGGCGCGGCGCTGCTCGGCGAGCGGCTGACGCCGGCCTTCTACGGAGGAACGACGCTGATCCTCGGATCGCTGTTCGTCAATCAGCTCGCGCAGGCGAGGGCGGCGCGATGATGGGAGCCGCGCTCGCCGCGCTGCTCGTCACCGGCCGGCCGGCGGCCTGCGTCGAGCTCGCCGGACCGCCGCGACCACCTGCAACGATCGGCCGCTTCTTCGCTGCCGCGAGGCTCGAGCCGACACCGATCTCGGCCGCGCTTGAGCGCGCCGTCGACAGCGCCGGCCGCGGCGCGGCGGAGGGCTCGGTCGCGCCGGCCAAGGTGGAGGCGCCGCGCGCGCCTTTCGTGGCGGCGGGGCCGATCCTAAGCGAACCGGCGCGCGCTGGGCTCGAGACCCGGATGACAACGCTGGCTGCTGCCCTGCGCCCGCCTTCCGAACCGGCTTACGAGCTCGTTGTCTCCGCGGCCCCGCCGGCCGATCCCGCTGGGCCCGCGCCGGAGCGCCCGGCCCTCCACGCTATGAGCAACACCTATACCATGCGAACCGACGTCCGACTGTCTAGCGGAGCGCGGTTCACGGTGCGTCCCGCCGAGGCCTCCGACGTCTCGCCGGTGACCGCGCTGATCCATCACGCCTTCGAGGTCTGGAAGCGCGCCGGCCTGAGCCTTGGTCCGATGCGTCAGACCGACGCCGAGACCGCCCGCCATCTCCTCGGCAAGGGCTACGTCGTCGAGGACGAGCACGGGCGGCTCGCGGCCACCTTCAGCCTCGACGAGGGCGCGATCGCGCCCGCCGGGGCCGGGGCCGTCGACTTTTACGAAGGCGCAGACGCCGCCGTGCGTTTCGCGGCCGAGCCGGGCGCGCCCACCGCTCCCGCCGGCCGTCTGCTCGTCTTCAAGAAGTTCGCCGTCCGGCCCGATCTGGCCCACACGGGGCTGGGCTCGCGCCTCTACGCGTTGGCGGAGCAATTCGGACGGGAAGCCTACCGAGGCATGGCTCTGGAGACGGTCAAAGAGGCGCGGTGGCTCTATGATTGGTATCGCCGCCTCGGCTATCAGACGCTCGGCGCGCATCGCTACGACGGGTCGGCGCTGGACACGGTCCTGATGGCCAAGCCGCTCGCGCAAAAGACGCCATGACCATGAGCCCCACCTTCGCTCCGGACCTGATCGTCGAGGCCACCAACGCCTGCGACAAGAACTGCCTCGGCTGCTACGCGCCCAACGTCCTGGTCGGCGAATCGGCCCGGCCGGCGCGGGGCGTCGATCACCTCTCCGTCGAGGCGCTCGAGGGCGCCTGGCCGTCGGGCGAGCTCGTCGAGACCGTGGCCGTGCGCGGCGGCGAGCCGACGCTCAACCCAGCCTTCGCCGAGCTGCTCGCGGCGCTCTCTCGGCGAGCGCGGACCGTCTATGTCGAGACGCACGGCGGCTGGATCGCCTCCGGCCATCCCCTCCTGGCGGCCCTGCGCGCCTGCGGCGGCGTGGCCAAGGTCAGCCTCGACCGCATGCACGGCACGAACGCTGATTCCGCCAGGGCCATGCTCGCCGCTCTGGCCGACTCCGGCGTGAAGACCGTCGTCGCCGTCACGGCGCCGACCCTCGAGGCGTTCGAGTCCGCGCGCGAGCGTCTGCTCGAGGGTTTCGATGGCGAGGTCGTCTGGCAGAAGACCGCGCTGTCCGCGGAAGAGCTCGTCTCGCCGCGCATAGGCGTGATCTCGGCCAAGGGCGCGCTGACGCGCGCCCTAACCCACCGCCTCGAATGATCGCCTGGGTCGTACTTTCGCTGCTGCTGCCGGCGCGCGCTCGCGCCCTTGAGAAGGTCACCGTCGGCATCGCCGCCAACTTCAGCGCGATGAGCGACAGCTCCTCGAACCCGTACGCGGACTACTTCCGCGACGCCATCGGCATGGCGTTCTCAGAGAGCCAGGCCGCCCTGTCGGCCAAGGGCGTGCGCGTCGAGCTCAAGGAGCTTGACTACGGCAATGACAAGCTCAAGGTGATCGAGACCGCCCGCGCGGCGGCCGCCTCGGACGCCGTCGCTGTCATCGGCTACATCTATTCCTCGGACGCTCTCCTGGCGGGGCCCGTGTTCTCGCAGGCGCACCTGCTGCTCGTCACGCCAACGGCGACGGCCGAGCGCGTCGAGAAGCTCGGCCGCTACGTGCGGCGCACCTGCTTCGACGACGCCTACCAAGGAAGGATTCTCGCCGACTACGCCCACAACCGCGAGATCAGGACGGCCGGCATCGTCTATGCCGCCGACTGCGCCTACTGCAACAGCCTGCGCGCGGCGTTCAAGAAGCGCTTCGAGGCGCTTGGCGGCCGCGTGCTGGTCGAGCAAGCCGTGCTCTCGAGCGACGACCCCTACGACTCGGCGGTTTCCGTTTTCAAGAATAATCCCGTTCAGGCGATTTTCGTGCCCAACTACGAACGCGTCTCGGCGACGATCATCTCAAGGCTCATCGACGCTGGCATCCGACCGAAACTATGGCTGGGCGGCGACGGCTGGGGCGACTCGATAGACCTGTTCAGCCGCATCATCGGCGAGCGCCCCTTCAAGGGCTACGCCATCGCCCACTGGTACCGTGATGCAACCCCGCAGTCGAAAGACTTCGTCGAGAAGTTCACTCGCCTTTACGGCAAGCCGCCCGTCGACACGGCGGTCCTCGCCTACGACGCCGCGAAGCTCGTCATTCGCGGCCTGCTGGAGGCCAAGCGGCTCGACCGCGAGGGAGTGCTCGAGGCCGTCGAGAGCATCAAGACATTCGACGGGGTCACGGGGCGTCTCATCTATCCGGCCGGGGAACGTACGCCGATCAAGCCGGCCGTGCTCATGCGCGTCGAGACCGGCCGGGGCAACGCCGTGGAACGCCTCATTGGAGAACAGTGAAGCGGGACTCACTTAAGGCGGTCATCCTGAAGTTTGGCGTCGTCGCCTTCCTGGCGATCTGCGCCTACGTCCTAGGCACGTATTCCGTCATCCACTATCTCGACCAGAGGCAGGCTGTCGACCTCGAAGCGGCGGAGTTGACCGCGTCGGCGCCGAAACAGGCCGAGCAGATCGTTCCCGGCCTGCTTGTCCCGGAGGAATACGGCTCGATCTCCTTGCAGCTCGACAAGCTGCGGAAAAGCGAGGGGTTGGTCAGCGCGACCTTCGTGCGGGCCAGCGAGGCCGGGGCCTCGCAGTTCTTGAAATGTCCGCGCAATGAGCAGGGAAAGACCTACGTCTGCGCCCATTACCTGCGCAGCCAGGTCATCACGGCCAGCGACGTCGGTCTGCCGGGCTCTTTGATGGGCTACTTGGTCAAGCACAAGAGCCTGGCGAACAAGCGGCGCGACGATCCGCTCAAGCTGGCCTTGGCCGCGCTCTTCGCCGGCATCGCCCTTGGCTTCCTCGGCCTCATCGTCTCCATTCTCGTCTTCGTCGAGCGGCACGTGCGCCAGCCGCTGCTCAATCTCAACCAGAGCCTCGTTCCCGTGCTCGACGGCCGGGCGGGCGAGCAGCCTCCCAATTTCGAGCTGCTTGAGCTACGCTCGCTCGCGAGCCAGGTCGAGCAGCTCGTGCGGCGCTACGAGGAGAAGAAGGCCTCCGCCGCGACGGGAGAGCTCGCGGCCCAGGTCGCCCACGATATCCGCTCCCCGCTGGCGGCGCTGGACTCCATAGTGAGCGATATCTCGCATCTACCCGAAGAGAAGCGCCTGCTCGTGCGCAGCGCCGTCGGGCGCATCCGCGATATCGCCAACGACCTCATGAGGCTGCGCCGCGCCTCGGCCGACGCGGCCGGAGAGCCGCCCTCGGCGCGGATGCTCTTCAGCCTCGTCGACTCGCTCTTGACGGAAAAGCGGCTGCAGTTCCGCGCCAGACTCGGCATCAAGATCGAAGGTAGGTTCGAGTCCGCCTACGGCCTGTTCGCCGAAGTCCAGTCGATCGACTTCAAGCGCGCGTTGTCGAATCTCGTCGACAACAGCGTCGAGGCCCTCGGTGATAAGGGGAACGTGACTATTTCCATGGCCAGCCGAGAAGGCCAAGCCTTGATCACGGTCCGGGACGACGGGAAGGGAATCCCGCCCGAGGTCCTCTCCCGGCTCGGCGAGAGGGGCGTCACGCACGACAAGCCCGGCGGCTCGGGGCTCGGGCTCTACCACGCGCGTACGAGCGTGGAATCATGGCGCGGACGGCTCGAGATCGACTCGGCGCCGGGACAAGGCACTACGGTCAGCATCTATCTGCCCAAGGTCCCCCCGCCCGACTGGTTCGTATCGAAGCTCATTTTGCCGTCGGCCGGCGCCGTAGTCATCCTGGACGACGACACCAGCATCCATCAGGTCTGGCAAGGTCGTCTGACGGCGGCGGCCAAGGACCGGGGTCTCGAAATAGTCGATGTTTCCACTCCCCAGGAGCTCCGGGGGTGGGTGGCGGAGAATTCTACGAAGGCCGCCCGGGCGCTCTATCTGCTCGATTACGAGCTCGTCGGCTACCAGGAGACCGGCCTGAGCCTCGCCGCGGAGCTTGCCATCGCCCGCAGGACGGTCTTGGTGACCAGCCGCTACGACGATCCCGGAATTCTAGCGGAATGTCGGCGACTCGAAGCCCGGATGATTCCGAAGTCGCTTGCCGGCCTGGTCCCCATCGAAGCGCCGTCGGGCAAGACGCGCTGGGACGCCGTGCTCATAGACGACGATCCCCTCGCGCAAGCGACTTGGCGGATGACAGCGTCGAAGCTGGGCAAGAGCTTCCGCGCCTTTTCCACAGCGGCGGAATTCCTGGCCGCCGTGGAAGAGATCGATCGAGGCACGCCGGTCTACGTGGACGCCGAGCTCGCCGGCGGCGTGAAGGGCTCGCTGGAATCCCGGCGCATCCGGGACAAGGGTTTCGCCGAAGTCTACCTCGCCACCGGCCACGATCCCGCGGCCTTCGCCGATCTGGAGTACCTGAGCGGCGTCGTCGGGAAGGAACCCCCATGGTCCTAGGCTCTGGATGGAGCTATGACCACCTTCCGGTACTCTAACCGCCACGGGCTCTACCTTCCCCAGCAAGAGGATCTCTCCGCCCGTAAGGTGCCGAAAGCGTCGCTTGGCGACGCCGCAAAGGCCATCAAGAAGTTCTTCGCCGACCACGGGCAGGCCCTAAATCCGCAGAGCGGCCTAGGAAAGATCGTGCAGGCGGCCGAAAAGGCCGCACGGCTGAAACCGGATGACATCGTTTTCCCGCGCGATGCTTTCGACTCGCAGCTCGTACTTGAGATTCAGCCGGCACTCGCCGTCTTGGAGGGCCATCCGAAGGTATCCGACTACCTGGCCAAACTGGTTACGGGCTGCTTCAGCACTTACGACAAGGGGCGGAGCATCGCCAAGGATACCTATTGGGAGATCGATGTCTGTCACAAGCTGCGGAAGGCCGGATTGTCGGTGAAGTTGGATGATCCCGACGTCATATGGACCGATCAGGAGGAGCCGGTCCCGATCGAATGCAAGAAGATCTACTCCCATGCCCGCCTTGAGAAAGCTCTCTCCAAGGGCGTGTCCCAGGTGGCCAAGCGAGCCGGGGTCGGCTTCGTCGCCGTGAACATCGACGAGCTGGTCCCGGGCACGCTTCAGGTGAAGTCTTGGCAGGCGACGGACATCCAGCCTCAGAAGCTACTCTCCGACTTCTACGCCCGGCACGACCGGCATTTCCGAAAGTATCTTCGGCAGGGCCGCCTATCCGGCACGGTCGTCGCCTGCTTCGTTCGCGTCGAGATCATCCAATCGAACGGCCGATTGGGACGGTTCTATACCCAGCAGTGGCAGTATTTCACCAATCCCGAGTTGCCGGCGCAGCATAGCCGGCGCGCAACACTTCTGCGCGAGGCGATTGGACGCCTGACGGCGCCGGACGAGAGGGCGTAACAGCCCATCACCAAAGCATTTTCAATCGGCTGCTCTCCTGAAAATACTCCAAGTCCTCCCTGCCCGTACACGACGATAATTCGACGGCCCGGTGTTGGCACCGAAATTGCTCCCGGAATCCGGACGGCCGCGGAGGACCGTCCGCCGTGTAGCCCCGCGAATACGGCGCGGGGGCATCCACGACCTGGCCGCAACCGGGTGAGACCACGGGAAACGATGAGACATCGTCTCTCGTTCTGCGCCACGGTGGCGGGAGACGGGAGGCAGGAGAGACCGTATGGAGCAGCGACTGGCCGAGGGTCGCGCAGCGAGCCGCTTGCCGGCGATATTGGCGGATCGCCGCCAAGTGCCGGAGAGCGGCCAGGAGGTCGGAAAGAAGTGGTTGGACTTGTTGTTCGTCGTTCACGCCGAGCATCCCGACTGCACGATGTACGGCGTGAACGTCCTCAACGGGAATATCGTGTCCTGCGCCAGAATCCAGCGCCACATGAGGTTCGGGCTGGAGCCGGCGAAGGACGCCTCGTACTTGTTCGACAGGACCTGGGAGGCGCTGGAGACGATGTGCCGCAAGATCGGGACCGGCCGCATCGAGGAAATCGAGTTCTCCGAGGGCCGGCCGATCAAGGTGCGGGTCAACGCGAAGCGTCGGCGCCATTTTTGAGCGCCGACGCCGCAGGAGCAAGGATGAAATAGCGCGATCAACGCCAGATCTGATAGCCAAGATCAATGTGTGCGTAACCCGTATCGGCTCCGGCCGATAGAATTCTCCGACAAGAGAAGAGGCAGGGTCCCTCGCGCCTTCCGGGCCGTCGCGGCCACAAGAAGGCAAGCCGGCCATCCCCGGGCTCACCGGGATCGGTAGCCGGACAGACCACATTCCTGGCCAAGGGCATCCAGGCTCGACCTGGAGTCCTCCAAAGCCGCCCTGCCCCCGGGCAGGGTCACAGGAAGGTGGTCCCCATGACCCCCGTCGCAACCGCCGTCGCCGCACAGCCGCAAAGTCGTGAAGCCGTTCTCGCCCAAGAGGCTGCGTCGAAGCTCGCGGCCAGCCTGCCCCACAAGCCCGCCAGCGAGGTCGTGGAGGACTTGCTCGCCCGCCTCGCAAGAAGGCGCCGCCTGCGGGACGCCTCCGGCCTCAACCACTGGGAGTCCTACTGCCCCTCCTACCTGGAGAAGCTCGTCCGGCGCTTCCAGACCGGCGATCCGCTGCGCCAGATCATCCGGTTCATCGTGGTCAACCACGCCTCCGCGGTGGAGTTCGCGACGCGGATCACCTGCGACGCCGACCTGGCCGAGAGCGCCGTCAGCCGGACCTACATCGAGCTTCTGAAGGGCGGCACGACCATCACGCTGTTCTACCACGCACTCAAGATGAACGCGCGCAATCTGCTCGAGGCGCGCGCCAGGGAATTGAAGCGGTTCGAGCCCCTGGAAGGCCTGACCTCGGCGGCCACCCCGATGCCTGCGCCTGACGAGCCTGGGTCGGAGACGCCCGAGGCCGCCGACTTTTCCTCGCCGCGCCTGGAGGACCAGGACCCCATGGACATCCTGATCGCCCGCCAGGAGCAGCGCGAGCGGATCGACGAGCTCGACTACGCGCTCCGTGCCGTGCGATGCCGCGGCAGCCGTTGGATTCGGCAGCAGAAATGGTGGCGCGAGTCCACGCTGTGCGCCCTGGAGAAGCGGCTGGCTGGTAGTGATTTCGCGGGGTCCGCGGAATAGAAAGTGCCGGGGCACGGGAGCCGCGCGGACGAGACCGGCAGACCGGTCATAGAGGTGTAAGCCGCGGTTCCTAAACGTGCCCGGGCGATTTGCGGGCGGCCTGGTGGCCAGTCAGGGAGAAACCGGGGAGCCGATTCCCCACCCGCCCGGCAACGTGGCGAAGGAGACGAGGATGAAAGGTTCGTGCGAAGCGAGAGAGGACGGCTGGCGGGTCCGGAATGGGAATCCGGGGAGCGCCGACCTGGTCTGGACGCGATCGAGACTCGCCGTGCCGGTCCGGCGCAGCTCGCAGGCCCCGCATGAGCGCGAGGCGCGACGGCCGATCCTGACCTGCGGCCAGCTCCTGGCCCGCGAGCGTTCGGCCGGCCGCACCGTGCCGGCGCTGCTCGAGCCGGGCGAGTTCTTGAGGGTCGTGGAGGCGCTGTCGGGCCACGCCGCCGACCGGCGCGTCGCACAGTTCTACAGCTCTCCCGGGCTGCGGTTGCTGCCCCTCCCGATCTATCGCTTCCGGCACGCGGCGCATTATCTGCATCCCGAGCACACGCTGCGTCTCGCCGTCGTCCTGCGGCTGCGTCGCAAGTATTTCCTCCCTCTCCGCATGCTGCGAGATGTCCTGCAGACGCTCCATCCGGCGCATTACGGCTTCATCCTGCGGGACGCCTTGAGCGCGGAGGACATCGTCAAGCTGGCCCGCTCGGCTAGGTCGGGACTTGAGCCGGAGGACCTGATTTTTCGCCGCGTCGCGCGGCTGCTCGCGGCCGCGGATGCCTTGGAAGGGTGGGCCGCGGACGCTCAGGCCCAGCCGGGTTTGGCCGGAGCCTTCGCGAAGTTCACGGCCTTGCTGGACACCGACATCGGACGCTCGAGCCTGCAATTCGCCCGCGCCAGGGCCGCGCGGATCGCGGCCTCGCCGCGGGTTCCGGAGCAGGTGGACGCGTAGAAATCCGGCGCGACAGCGCCAAGAAAAACGGAGGCAAGAAGATGGCGAACGACACGATGACGATCGAGGATGAGGCCGCGGCTGGCCATGTGGACGAGGCCGAGCCCGGGCAGCCGAGCAGGCCGGAGGGCCGCGCGGCCAAGCTCGCGCGCTTCATCAAGCTACAGACCTACCAGCCGCTCAAGGAGGTCGTGACGCTCGATGAGATCAAGCTCAAGTTCATGAAGCAGGGCGTGGACGTCAGCCGCAGCCGGCTGATCTCCGAGGCCATCAAGCTGCTCTCTCAAGCTGTCTCGGAAGGCAAATTCGAGCTTAGGGGGTAGCTAGACATCGTTTCTGGCGTCGCTTCTGGCGTTGCAGAAACGAACCGGAAGACCCGAACCATGAATTCCATCGAGATTCGCTGCCGTTTTCGGTCCGCCTCTTTGGCGCCGGGGGCGCCAAAGCCTCCTGACCACACCCCCACAACGATAGTGAAAAGTAGGGTTTGGAGTGGTGGTGTGGTCAGGAGGATGGCGGACTGTAAGGCAGCGAAAGGGAAAGATCAAGGAGTCAGACAGTGATCAAGTTCAAGGTCAATCGGGATGGGAAGGAGTTGGAAGTAGAGGTTGGTGAGAGGACTTTCAACATTCTGAGAGTTCTAGAGAAGTGGGGTGTATTGGGACTAGCCCAGGTAAAAGGACTGCTGTTTGGGGAAGGACTGAGTGAAATCGAAAGGATGAGGTTCTTCTTCAACTGGAAGTTCAAGGAGGAGTATACCGGGGCCTGCTACAAGGCGATGAAGGTGCTGGAGGAGCTAGGGCTGATCGAGACGCAGCACTACGTGAACATGCCTTGGCTGTTCTACCTGACTAGGGAAGGGCAGGCGGTCTTGAGAAGGGCCGGCTTTCAGCAACTCGGGGAGATCCGGCGCCCGTTGTTGGACTCCCTGGTCAAGCACGAAGTGCTGGTGACGGGCATCGGGTTGACGCTGACGGAGCTTCTGCGGCTTGACGTTTCGACCGAGTTCGAGCGACAGGTCCTGAGCCGCGGCGGCGAGCAGGACGCGCGCCGGGAACCATTTCCGCTTCCCGATCTGTGGGTCTCCGATCCGGGGCAGCCCAAGGCGATCGAGGTCGAGCGGACGCTCAAGTCGATGGCCCGCTACCGCAAGCTCTGGACGTTCTACCGAAACAATCTGCCCGGCTCGGCGGTCGTTCTTTACATCACGGCCTTCGCCAACGGGCCGCGGTTGCTGCTGGCACGCGCGCGCAAACTGATGGCGGATTTCGTCTACGTCTGCGCGCTCGAAGACTTTCAGGCCAGCTTCGGCCGGTGCGCGTTCGTGGGCTATCGCGGCGCGGAAATCCGGCTCGCGCCGCGCGCCGGCCATTCCCATGCGCATCCCCATCCTCTGGCTCCTTCCCCGTCCCTGGAAGGAGAAGGAAGGCTTCGATGAGCCAAGGCTTCTTCCTTTTTATAGCCGGTTTGGCCGGCGCCGGCCTCGGCCTGATGGGCGCCGGCTACCGCAAGAGCGGAGCTGTCCTTTTCGCCAAGGCGACGTTCCTCCTTCTGGCGTTCCTTCCTTGGAAGACAGTTGACGCCTTGGCTCAGAGGAACAAGGGTTTCCGCCACTGGACGGCCCCGCGCATGTGCCAGATCAAGCGCGACTGGTACGCGGCCTCGGGGCTTTTCAGCCTGGGCCTCGGGCTCTGCATGGCCTTGCGCAAGCCCAAGCAGGGCCGAAAGTCAAGCTGGGACGAGCCCGCCGAGCAGCGCGGCCTCGACCGCGCCCTCGCCGATCACCTGGACTCGCCGGCCGGCTCGCGCGATACCTTCCTCGGCTTGGCCCAGGGCGGCCGGCGGGTCTGCCTGACTCCGGTCAGTCGCGAGCGGCACATGCAGATCGTGGGGCCGACGCGGTCAGGCAAGTCGCAGCTGCTGTTCGCTCTGACGGCTCAGGACATGCGCGGCGGAATGCCGGTCTTCTTCATGGAAGCCAAGGGCGACCATGGCGACTTCGATCAGTTCCTCTCCCTGGCCGAGCGCGCCGGCCGCAAGACGGACGTGCGCTACTTCAACCCGCAAGACCCGCGCTCGATGACCTTCAACCCGATCCGGCGCATGCCCGGGCAGGACGTGACGGCCCTGGCCAACCAGCTCTCGCGCATCCTCGGCCGCGAGCCGGCCTCCAGCGGCGAGGCCCAGGAGTATTACAAGTCGGTCGACTACGCGAAGATCCAGAACATGGCCGAGGTCTTCTGGGACACCGGCCTGCAGTGCACGCTGCGCGACTGCTTCTACTACTTCAGCTACAGCGAGTGCCGCGATAAGGCTTTCAGTCTCTGCAAGGACTCGGCCTTGGTGGACATGGCCCGCCGCGAGTTCGAGGAGAACCCGAACACGACGGCGCTGACGTCGGCGATCCGTCCATACACGACCGGGCCGCTAGGCGAGCTGCTCAACACCTACGCGCCGCAGATCAAGCTCGAGGATGTCTTCGCGCAGAAGCAGCTTGCCTACTTCGCCATCCCGGTCGGGCATCTTCCTGTTCTGGCAAACCCGCTGGGCCGCATGCTGATCTCGGGGCTTCTGTCGGTGGCGACTTGGCGGCAGCAGGAGCGGGTTAAGCCTGACCCGGCCTCGGTCATCCTGGACGAGTTCGCCGAGTTCGCGACGCCCGCGTTCAAGTCGTTCATCGCCACTGTCGGCTCGGCGCGGTTCTGGACCGTGCTGTCCCACCAGGACCTCGGCCAGCTTAAGAACATCCAGGGCATGGACAAGGAGGCGTTCGACTCGGCCGTGTTCAACAACACGTCCGGCTGCAAGGTCTGCTTCCGCGCGCCCGACCCGGATGACGCCGAGTTCTGGTCCTCGACCCTTGGGACCTACCAGACTTTCGAGGACACGGAGCGGTTCCAGAAGACTCTGCTGGGCTCGCGCGGCACGGGCGAGATGTCCCGGCGCAAGGTGGAGCACTTCAAAGTCCACCCGAACACGCTCAAGAACCTGAGGCCCGGCTCGGCGCTCGTCTTCGCGCCTGGCCATGAGGATTCCCTGGTCCGGACCGCGAGGGTCTTCAAGCTCGTCGACGGCAAGGCTCCGCGGCTTTCGCCGGTCGTGGCCGAAGCCGAGCCGGGACTGGATCTTGCTTCTCATGTCCGACCGTCTCAGAGAAGACCCGCCGCGGTCAACGAGCAAGGGGTGCGCGCGTGAGACTGGGCGCGGCCCTCGTCCTGCTGGCCATCGTCGCGCCTTCGCCCCTCTTGGCGGGCGGCTATATCCCGCAGGCCACCTTCAACCTCCCAGCCTCGACGCTGACGGGCATGGATTCCGACGCCGTGGGCAACCTCTACCTGCTCGGCATGGCGCAAGGCACCACGACCTACCAGATCACCGGAGAGGCGACTCAGGCCATCACTCCGCAGTTCTCCTTCGATACGGGCCTCTCCTCGCCGTCCGCGTTCGCAGTGGAGCCGTCGGGAGTCATCGACGTGCTCGACTCCAAGAACGGCTTCTCGCTCATGCGCTACACCAACCCTGGGACGTTCGTGAGTTCGACTTCCTACCTCATCGGCTACGGCACGCCGAACATGGTCGCCACCGCCATCGACAAGGTCAACCAGCGCGTCTACATAGCCTACCAATACACCTATCACCCGTTTTACCTCCAGTGCATCGGCTGCGCCTCCGGTCCGTCAACCGTCACCAAGACGACCGTCGATCAGTTCGATTTCAAAGGCAACCTGCTCCTCTATTACTCGATGCCCGGGTCCGACGCGACGGCGGGCAACTGCTACACGCCTACGGCAGCGACGGTCGATCCGCAAGGCAACCTCTATATCGCCGACGGCCTGTGCCAGAAGGTCTTGAAGTTCTCGCCAAGCGGCAGCCTGACGAGCTCCACGCCGGCCTCCAGCTGGAGCTATAGCTTCAACCCGCGCGGGATGTGGACTGACCCCGCCTCCAATCTTTACATCAGCCAGCCGGTCTGCGGCCCGAGCGGATGCCCGCCCAGCATCGTCAAGCTCAACTCGGGCATGTCCTTCGTCACGAGCTTCGCCGCCGATTCGGCGGCCGGCGGCGCCTGGGACAGCCGCATCCTCTATCTCAGCAGCGCCGGCTCCCAACCGCTGCGGCGGTTCGTGTACGACAGCGCGCCGTCGGTCCCGGCCGAATCCGGCCCGTTCGGCATGGTCGTGCAACATTCCTCCGCGGCCGCGCTTTCCTGGCAGGCATCGAGCGACCCGGATGGCGACCCGGTGACCTACACGGCATATTTGGGCACCAACCCGACCCAACTTTCCCCGGCCGGTTCGACGACGCAGGCGGCGTTCACCACGCAGCCGCTGACTTTCGGCGTCACCTACTATTGGCAGATCGTCGCGCAGGACTCCTACCTCGGCCTGCCGCTCCAGCAGACGCCGGCCCCGGTCGAGAGCTTCAACCTTAACCTGGTCAATCATCCGCCGGGAGCTTTCAGCGTCATCAACGCGACGGGAACGGCCGCGACCCGAGCCACGTCGGTTAATCTCGCCTGGCAGGAGTCCATCGACCCGGATGGCGATTCCGTGGTCTACAACATTCTTTGGGGCTCTGCGCCACAGACGATGGCGCTTCAAGGCACGACGGCCGAGACGAACTGGCAGATATCCGGCTTGGCGTTCGGCACTACCTATTACTGGTCCGTCTTCGCCCGCGATGTCTACAACGCCGCGACCGCGGTCACGGGAAGCACGCAGACCTATTCCCAGGTCTTCTTGGACTCGCCGCCGCCCGCACCGTCGGTCCTCTCGGGAAGCGGCGCACTGGGCGAGCATACGATGGCGCCTTCGGCGACCTTGGCCTGGAGCGCGGTCTCGAATCCGCAGGGCGATCCCATCGCCTACCGCCTCTTTGCCGGCCCCGCGGCAAACGATCTAACGCTCGTTCAGGACAGCACGGCCACGAGTTACGGCCGGACCGGGCTCCAATTCGGAACGACCTATTACTGGGCCGTCTCGGCCTACGACCCTTACGGCAGCGCCAGCACGACGACGGTTCAATCGCTGACGATCTATCTGCAAGACACGCCGCCCCAGCCATTCGCTGTCCTTACGGGCACGGGAACGGTCGCCACGCGCGCCGCGTCCCAGGTTATCTCCTGGGCCGCGGCCGTCGATCCCGACGGCGATCCCGTGACCTACGAGCTCGATCTCTCCACGAACCCGACAGCGCTGGCCCCCGTGCAGGCCTCAACGGCGACGAGCTTCAACCTGTCTTTGCAATTTGGAGCGACCTACTACTGGCAGGTCTCGGCGCGCGATCCCTTCGGCGGCGTAACGCTGTCGGGCGCGCAGAGCTTTCTGGCGGTTTTTCTCAACGACCCGCCGACAGCGCCGGCCAACCAGTCCAAGGCCGGTACCGTCCTGTATCACGGTTTCACGCCGACTCAATCGTTCTTCTGGGGCCCTTCGAGCGACCCCGACGGCGATCCGTCCACATATAGCGTCGCCTACGGCACGGACCCAAGCCACATGGTCGTCGTCAGCTCAGCTCCGCTGGGATTGACCGTGCCCGCTCCCCTCAACACGGCTCTCTACTACAGCATCGTGGCGACCGACATCTACGGCGCGGCGTCGGCCTCGCCGGTCAACTGGGTCTTCTACCAGTTCACGAACGATCCGCCGGGTCCGTTCGACGTGATCTCCACTACCGGGATCGTCGTCACGCGCCAAACGAGCGCGACGCTGTCGTGGACGGCCTCGGTCGATCCCGACGGCGATTCCGTGCGCTACGGCGTTCTGCTCGGGACATCGCCGGCGGCCCTCTCGCCGTTCGCGAGCACGACCAAGACTTCCGCCCTGCTGTCGAACTTGGCCTTCGGCACGACCTACTACTGGCGCGTGGACGTCTACGACGGCTTCAGCGGGACGACGACCATCACCGAGGGAGCCCAGAGCCTCCTCTACCAATTCTATGACCCGCTTCCGTCGCCCGTGGTGTACCTGAGCACGGCCACATCCCTCAGCCAGCACACGACCGCCCCGGTCGTGTCCCTCGCCTGGCTGCCGACCTCGAACGCCGCGGGCGACCCGATCTCCTACCGCCTGGACGTGCAGACGAGCACCGGGCCGTCGGCCTCGCTTCCGGTGGGCTCGTCGACGACGGCGACCTTGCCCGTCGTCTTCGCGACGACCTACTCGTGGCGCGTCGTCGCGCTCGATCCCTACGGCGGGGCGTCGACCGGCTCGTGGTCGAGCTTCATCGACAACTTCCTGGACGCTCCGCCGCCGGCTCCGGTGCCGCTGCTCGGAGCCGGGACCCTCTCCGAACACGCTTTGACGCCCACGGCGCGGCTGGCTTGGTCGGCCGTGCAGAGCCCCTACGGCGACCCCGTGACCTATCAACTCTCGGTCGGCGTTTCCTCGGCCGCCCTCTCCGCCGTGCAGCTCAGCTCGCCGACCGCTTTCGACCTGGCGTCTCCCCAATTCGGGACGACCTACTACTGGCAGGTCAGCGCGGCCGATCCCTACGGCGCGGCGAGCACATCGGCCGTCCAAAGCCTGCGCCTCGTTTTCCGGAACATCCCGCCGGGGTCCTTCGCCGTGACCTCCGGGACCGGCACCCTGACGACGCGCTCGACGACCGCAATCCTTTCCTGGGGGCCCTCCGTGGACCCCGACGGCGACGCGCTGACCTACGCTCTGGCTCTGTCCTCGTCGCCGGGCTTTCTGCCCATCGTGCAGAGCTCGTCGGCGACGAACTACGCGCTCGCCTTCCAGTTCGGCGCGACCTACTATTGGAGCGTCGCGGCTTTCGACGGCTTCGGCGCGACGACGACGGTCCTCGGCGGGACTCAGACCCTCCAGCCGGTCTTCCTCAATACGCCGCCGCAAGCGCCTAACCTCCTGTCGCCCTTCACAGGCTCGCCGATCATCAAGACGATGCGGGACTCGGTCCTCGTCTCCTGGGGGCAGGTGAGCGACCCCGAGGGCGATCCGATCTCCTACACGGTTCTCTTCGGCGACTCGCCCCAGAACCTCACGCCGCTTGCGACCATCGGCCAGACGATCCAGGGCGGCTCCGCGACCCTTTCCCTGCGGACCGCGGCGATCCGGCCGCAATCCCAGGTCTCCTCGGACAGCACCACCGTCACGCTGACGCTGACCGACCTCTCCTACTACAAGAACTACTACCTCCAGGTCTCGGCTTCGAATCCCTACGGGGCAACGACGCGGTCGCCCCTTCAGACCTTCACGCTCGCGTCGCCGGACGGCTTCCCCAAGGCCTACAACTACCCCAACCCGTTCAGCCCGCTGCGCGGCGGAACCAACATCGTCTTCAACGCCCCGCCCTCGGGCTACGCCCAGGCCACCGTCGAGATCTACTCCGAGTGGCAGGCTCTGCTCTTCAAGCGGGACTACTACAACATCCCGCCGGGCATCAGCCAGGTCCATTTCGACGGCCGCGACCGCTTCGGCCGGGCGTTCTTCAACGGCAGCTACGTCTGCCGCGTGCGCTTCTCGGGCCCCGACGACAAGCAGATCTTCTACATGCTGGTGGTGAAATAGTGGCGCGCCTCCTGCTCCAGCTTCTGGCGCTCTACGCCGGCGGCGCGCCGCTCTACGCGCAGACCGTCGGAGCCGCGTCGAGCCAGTTTCTCTCGCAAGGTCCGGGAGCGGAGGCCGCAGCGCTCGGGGGCGCCGTCGTGTCCAGCATCCATGACCCGACGGCTCTCTACTGGAACCCGGCCGGACTTGCCGGCGCCGGGGGCATGGTGAGCGGCGAGCACCTGTTTCTGTTCGACGGCGCGCGCTACGACTTCCTGGGACTCTCGGTTCCCTCGCGCTTCGGCACGTTCGGCGCCGGAGCGCTCCAGCTCAACCGCGACAACATCCTCGCCCGATCGGCCATCGACGACCCGGGCTATAACGTCTCGAATACGCAGTCCGACTACATGCTCGGCTTCGGCCGGGCGCTCACCGACCATTGGTCGGCGGGGGCCACGGCCAACGTCCTCGATTTCAACCTGGCCGGCTACAAGGACAAAGGCTGGGGCTTGGACGCGGGCACCCAGGGCAGTTATCCGCAAGACGAGTTCTGGGGCCTCACGCGGATCGTCTGGTCCTTCGGCGCCCAGATCAAGAACCTCGTCGAGCCGAAGCTGACGCTCATGGAGGACTCGGAAGCCTTCCCGCGCGAGCTGCGCGGCGGCGCTGGCGTCTACTTCCAGACGGCCTCCCGGCCGAGCGTGGGCGGCATCATCTCGCACGACCGGGCTATGATCCTTGTCTCCTTCCGGAAGGTGTCGGGCGACTCCGCCCTCTACCCGGGCCTCGGCTTGTCGTACTCCTACCAGAACGTGCTCGTCTTCCGCCTCGGCTACGACGGCACCATCGCGGCCGGCGCGGGATTCCATACGTCGGACGGGCGCTTCGCCCTCGACTACTCGATGGAAAACAAGCCGCTCTCGCTCGATCATCGGTTCACGATCTCCTATCGCTTCATGCCGTCGAAGCCTCGGCCTGAGGAGACCTACCAGGAGTCCGTGGACGACGAGTACGCGCGCGCCAAGGACAAGGCCGATTCCCTGGCGCAGGAAAGCGCCAACGCGGCCCTGGCTCTTTTCAAGGACCAGCACTACCGGGGGGCGCGCGACGGCTATCAGATCGCCGCTCTGCTGGAGCCCGCCGACACGGGCATGGCCGCGACCTGCCGGCGCGCGGCCGAGACCTACCGCCGCGCCGAGATCCACAGGCTCTCGAACGACGCCGTTCTCGATCCCGCGCCCGGGCAGGAGACGCAGGCCTACCGGAGCATCGCGCGGCTGCTCGACCTGGGGGCGGACAACAAGACCGAGCTCGCGGCGCGCTTGCGCCGGCTTTCCGAACGGATACCGCCGGCCGACCTTCTCGAGCTCGCCCAGCGCGCGTTCGACGAGCGAGCGAGCGCCGCCCGGCGGCTCCTCGCGCTCGGGCATGTCGGCGACGCGGCGACGATCGCGGACACGCTAGACGTCCTCAAGAGCTCGCAGACCGCGCTCGGCGCGCAGGCGCTGCGCGACGAGATTACGACGAAGGGGGCCGCCATCCGCGCGGCGTTCGAGGACGCCGCGCGCGACGGCGCGGATCATCCGACCACGGAGCTGGCGAAGGCGGCGTTCGCGTTCAAGCGAGCCTTCCCGGACGATGGGAAAGCCGTGGCGAAAGCCGCGGACGCTCTGGTCCGGTATCGCGTGGCCTATCCGCTCTCAATCCGGGAGCGCTTCTACCTGCGCAAGCTCTACTACCTGGCCGCGACGCGCTTCGCCAAGAAGCAAGATGGCGACACCCAGTTCGGGCAGGACCTCGCACAGGAGATCCTGCGCCGCGACGCGGCCGACGCCGACGCCGACGCGCTTTTGGACGCCATGTCTCTCTCGGAGCTGGCGCGGCAGTGACTACGACGCATGGAGGCGCAATGAAGAAGAAGACGAAAGACAAGCTGATGAGCGCGGGCATGCTGATGATGACGGCGGCGCCCTCGTTCGCCCAGGTCAGCGGCAACAGCGCGCAGGTAGGCAGCTTCCTCGGCTCGACGGCGGGGTGGCTGGTCTCGACGCTCGGGCCGGGACTGTTCCTGATCGGCGTCATCATGGTCGGCATCAGCCTGGCCATGGGCGATCAGGACGCGATGCGCCGCGGCGGCTACGTGATCGGCGGAGGAGCGCTCATCTTCCTGTCGAACTCGGTCGTCGCGCTGCTGAAGTCCCTCTCGGGCAATTGACGGCCCGCGGAGGCGTGGTTCCGGCCGGCGTCTTGGCGCGGGCCTTTCTCAGGACGATGCAAAGGAGGATGAACGCCATGAAGGACACGCAAGACGAGACGGACCGGACGCCGTCGGTCGGCCGGCAGACGCTGCCGATGATCAACGAGGCCCACGTCGCGGGCCGGCTGACCAACGCGGTGACGGCCAAGGACTACGGCGAGGGCAAGAACCGCGTGCAGTTCACGATCGCGGTTCCCCGCCCGGGCTCGCGCAAGGAGGGCCAGCCGGACGTCGACTTCGTCACGATCACCAGCTGGGGCGCCATCGCCACGCAGTGCGAGGGCCTCAAGAAGGGCGACGGCGTCGAGGTGACGGGCCGGCTGCGGACCTGGGAGGACGAGACCAAACGCTACCACTGGGGTATCACGGCCCAGACCTTCAGGGGCGTCGTCCGCGCGCCCGCGCCACGCTGCGCCGCCAAGCAGGAGCAGCTCGCCGGCGTCTGACAAAGCCCCTGCCCCGCGCTCCGGGGCAGGGCACGATTTAAGAATGGAAACCATCAGGGTCTATCGCAACATCAACGGAGTCGACAAGTTCCTCGGCCTGGAGCTGGCCGACGGCTGCCTGCTGCTGTTGACCTTCTTCCTGGCCTTCATGGTCAACCGCAACGGGCTCTTCGCCAACGCCGGACTGCTCGTGCTGGTCTACATCGGCCTGCGCGCGCTCAAGCGCGGCAAGCCGGACGGCTATCTGCTCGTCCTGGCCCGGTTCGTCCTGATGAGCCGGTTCAAGCGCCCCCCGAGCTACGAGGAGGCCGAGCCGCGGTGAACGGCGTCGAATTGGGCCTGACCCGCTTTCGTGCGGCGCTGGAGGGACCGAAGGTCGCGCCGTTGGCGCAGTACCTCAACCTCTGGAGCCTCTGCGACGGCGTCCTGGTCGGCGTCAACACGGACTTCTCGACGGCCTACGAACTGGAGCCCGAGGATGTCTTTCTCATGGACCCCGCCCGGACCGACCTGTTCGGCGTGCAGACGCGGGCCTTTTTGAACTCGCTGCCGCCTGACGTGACGCTGCAATTCGTCGTCCAGATTCGCTCGGGCGATCCCGAGACCGTGGCGGCCTATCGCCGCAACGTGCTCGGGCCGCAGACCGACGGGCTCTCGCGCCTGATCACCGACAAGAAGTGCGAGTTCATCCAGGGCAAGTTCACCCAGCGCCGGCGCTATTACCTCGTCGCCACCAGCCGCCCGAAGGACCGCAAGACGCCGATGACCTGGCTGCTGCCCTTTTTCCGCCGGCCGCTCAAGGAAACGGCGGCGATGTTCCACGAGATGCGGCTCCGCGAGCACGAGACGCTCGACCAACTCGTCACCGAACGCCTGCACTCGATCGGCATCCGGTTCAGGAAGCTCTCGCCGCAGCAAATGCTCGACGTCGCCTTCTTTCAGCTCAACCCCAACCGGCCGCGCCGGTTGGAGCAGAAGGCCCTTTCGCCGCTGCGCACGCTGCGCGAGCAAGTCGCCTTCACGCCTCTCAAAGAGGAGTTCGACTACGTCCAGGTCAACGACACGTTCTTCCGCGGCGTGAGCCTGTTCCGGCTGCCCGAGCAGGCCCACCTGGGCTATACGCAGAAGCTGCTCAACAGCCTCTGGCCGGACTGCGACCTGGTGCTCACCGTCCACTCTCTCGACACCGAGAAAGCGATCTCGAGCCTCAAGCTCAAGAACAACATCTCCCGCACGCTGGCGTTCTCGACTTGGACCAAGAACTACGAGGCCGAGCAGAAGCACGCCGAGCTCGACGACCTCATCACCGAAATCCGAGGTTCGGCCCAGCGCCTCTTCAAGTTCTCGCTTTGCGTGCTGGCCCGCGCCGGCAGCCTCGACGAGCTGCGCGACAAGACCAATCCCATCCTCAACGCCTTCCACGACTTCGCCTCGGCCGAGGCCATCCCGGACGATATGAACCACTTCCGGCTCTTCCTGCAGCCGATTCCCGGCCACGGCGAGCTCAACGACCGGCAGTTCTATGCGCAGACCAACGCCCTGGCCGGCTTCCTGCCGCTGACCGGCTCCTGGCGCGGCTCGAAGGACAAAAAGATGCTCCTCGAGACGCCGCTCGGCGAGCTCGTCGGCCTCGACCCGTTCGACGGCGACCTGCCGGCCAAGCACGGCCTCATCCTCGGCACCACGGGCTCGGGTAAGAGCTTCACCACCAACTATCTCCTCAACAACTTCATGGTCGAGTCCAGCGACAACCACGTCGTCATCATCGACATCGGCGGCTCCTACCGCAAAATCGCGGAAATCTTCGGCGGTGAGTACCTGGAAGTCACCCTCTCGGAGAAGTTCGGCTTCAACCCGTTCCCCGCCAGGTCAGACATCTACGCGGGCGGGCAGTTCGACGATGACGCCGTGGCCTACCTGCTCCTCCTTATCTCACGCATGTGCGTGAGCCCCGGTCAGGTCGTCTCGACCTACGAGAAGGGGTTCCTGGAGCGCGCCATCAAGGAAGCCTACGCCAAGAAGGACGAGGTCATCCTGGCCGACATCCGGGAGGAGCTGCGTGCCATGGCCGCCGAGCACCCGAAGGCCAAGGGCTACGCCGACGCGCTAGAGCTTTGGACGACGGGCATGTACGGCCGGCTGTTCAACCGCAAGGGCAGCCTCGACGTGCGCAAGCGCATGGTCGTCTTCGATCTCCAGAACCTGGAGAATCACCCGGACTTGCAGGGCGTCTACTTCTTCGTGATCCGCTCCATCATCCGGGGCAAGCTCCTCGATCGGAAGCTCAAGAAGATCATCGTCATCGACGAGGGCTGGAAGTTCTTCAATGACGATGTTGGCGCCGAGCTGATCGAAAACCTCTACCGCACGGCCCGCAAATTCAACGGCGCGGTCTTCTCGATCTCGCAATCGCCGAAGGACTTCCTCGACACCAAGGCCGCCAACGCGATCATCACCAACAGCTACATCAAGTACGTCCTCAAGCTCACCAAGGGCCACGAGCTGCTGGCCCAGTTCGAGCTCAATGCCAATGAGATCGAGGCGATCAAGCAGCTCCAGTCCAAGCCCGGCGTCTTCTCGGACATCTTCGTCAAGTACGGCACCCACTCGATCATCGCCCGCATCGAGCCCTGCCGCCTCGACTACTGGATTTGCACCACCGACGCGAAGGACTACGTCACCGAAAGCCGCCTTCGCGCCGAGAATCCCGGCCTCTCGCAGGCCGAACTCCTGCTCAAGCTCGCGGAGGCCAAGTGACCAGACTCGCAATCATCCTTTTGTTTCTCTCCGTCGCGGGGACGAGCCCCGCTCACGCGCTCTTCGGCGACGAAGCCATTCTCTCGATGCAGTACGCCGAGGACAAGACCTTCCACGCCTTCATGCAGCTCCAGGTCGTCCAGGAGATCGCCACGCTCAAGGCCAACTACGACGCCTCGGTCCGCTACTACAACGAGTTCAAGCAGCTCAACTCGGGCAAAGGCCTCTTCGCCAACCTCGGCCACCAGATCAAGGTTAGCCAGGACCAAGAGGACCAGAAGATCCAGCAGGAGCTAAATCAGACCTTCATCCATCCCGCGCGCAACAGGAACACGGCGACCGACGATCTGTTCAAGGCGCTCGATCACGCTATCGCGGCCAACATCAAATACGCGGGCGACGAGATGGCCAACTTGATCTCGAACCGCCAGGTCGGCGTCAATGTCGCCCAGAACGCGGAGGGCCTGTCGCCCAAAGACGCCGCCAATCTCGGGGCCAAGGCCCAGGGTCTTCAGCTTCAGATGCTGGCCGGCATCCACGAGGACAATCTGCGCATGCTCCAGCTCCAGTCGATGATGCTCTCGCACGAGACGCGCCGCGAGGAGAACGAGTCCTCGATGATCCAGTCCATCCGCGCGAGCCTGCAAAAGCGCGGCATGAAATCCAACGACACGGAGGCCCAATGAACCCCGGCTTGCTTATGGACATCACCCAGATCCCCGATAAGCTCGGGGGTCTCGCGGCCGTCACCCGCATGATCGCCGTCGCCATGCTCGCCGTCATGATCCCCTACACGGCCGTCGAGATGAACGTCCGCGCCATGCAGTCGAAGAACCCGCCGGACTACGGAGCGCTGCTCATCCGCCTCATCGTCGTCATGGCCTGCCTCATCGCCTACAGTACGCTCTACGGCTTCCTGCTCCGGGGCGCGCAGGCCTTCTCCTTCGCCGTCCTGAGCGAGCAGCAATGGGGCGATTTCCTGGTCCAGAACTTCGCGGCGCCCGACGCCGGCTCGCCGATCCTCTCCTGGCTCACGCATCCCTTGAGCTCGGTCCAGGCGATCATCCTTTTCCTGGCGAGCCTGATCGCGGTCACGGCCAAGGACGTGATCGTAATGCTCCAAGCCTGTTTCCTGAGCCTGCTTTGGGCGTTTGGCCCCATTGCCATCATCTGCGGCATCAGCGAGAAAACCGCCGCGGTGACGCGCGGCTGGATCGTCAACTCCTTCCAGGTCGCCTTCTGGAGCTTCTTTCTGCGGCTGGTCATCCGGGTGTGGCTCACGCTCAACCCGATGGCCGGCAACACGGGCACCGGCGTCGCCAACGACTTCCTCGGCATCCTGACCGTCAACGTCGCCTTCATCGTGATGGTGCTGGGCACGCCCATCCTGGCCGCCCGGCTGCTGTCGGGCGAGAACATCGCCGCCTTCGGCGAGACAGCGCTCGGCGCCGTGGAGGCGATCACCATCGCGCGGACGCTCAAGGCCGGCAAGTTCCTGAGCGGTGAGGTGGACCGCTACCGCCGCGACAAGCCGGAGTTCCGGCGGAGCCTCTTCCATCATCCGATCCCCATGACAGCGACGCTCGCCTACAACCGCCTCTTCGCCCGGCCCAAGCCCCAGCCGCAGCAGGCGCCCGCAAGGCCAGCCAGCCCGGACGGAGGGAGCGCTGAATGATCTTCGGTGAGAAAGCGCCGCCGATGGAGGCCAAATCCACCGATGAGCTGGCCCTGGGCGTGCCCCCGTATTACGAGGTCTGGGGCAGCCTGGAAAGCGCCAACCGCGCGCTTTGGGTGGGCCTGTGGTTCTCGGTCACCGCCGCCGTCCTCTCGCTCATCCTGGTCAGGGTCCTCATCGCGCGGCCGCCGGTCGTAATCCGGCTCGACGCTACTGGCCAGGCGCAGCCGCTCTCCACCTCGGCCGCGCAGCCGCAGGTCGGCGAGGCTGAGGTCAAGAACTTCCTCTCCCTCTTCGAGCGGTTCTTCACGGAACTCAACGTCTACACCTGCGACGCGGACCTCAAGCTAGCCTTCGGCATGATGACCAAGGATTATCAGGCAAAGGCCTCGGACATGCTCAAGCGCGGCGGGATTCTGGAGAAGCTCAAGGCCAACGAGGGCAAGACGACCCTCACGCTCACCGAGATCACGATCGCGCGGGATACCCCGCAGGTCATGGAGTGTCACGTCAAGGGCTACCGCGAGATCGGCTCCTATAAGCCGGACGGCGAGCAGAGCGAGATCGTCTTCGATGACGACATCATCCTGCGCAAGGTTCCGCGCTCAGAGAAGGCGCCGTCGGGCCTTCTGGTCGAGGATTTCAATGAAAGCGTGTTCAAGCGCTAATGTTGGCGCGTTCATCGCCGGGGGCGTCACCTTCGTCCTGGGACTCCTCTTTTGGCTTCCGGCCGAGCGAGGAGGCGTGACGCTGATGCCGCCGGTGCGCCTGGAAGGAAAGACCTGGCTACTTCACGAGACGGCTGCTTCTTCGTCGCCGACGCCCGCGCGGCCGGCGCCTGGGGTTGCCGCGCTGCACCCTCGGAGCGCGGCAACATCAAGCGCTCGCAAAACCAGGCTGAAGCGGGCTCGGGCACAAGCGCGGCCGACGGCGTCATCTCCCATTTCGCCACGCCCCGCGGCTAAGGAAGCGGCCCCTGCGAGCGCGTCGGATGGAAGACGGAACTCGGAGGTCGCCGTCGCCACGGTCGTTCCACCGGGAACGCTCGACCCCGTGCAGCAATACTCCGCGCAGGACATCATCGACGCCTACGAGTCCGATCCCGCCCGCTATCCGCTCGACAAGACCGTCCGCGCCGACGGGATCGCCCTGGCCTTGGAAGGGCTCGAGCGGCGGGAGAGGCTGTTCGTGCTGAAGATCGGCGTCGCCAATGGGACGGACGCCGACTTCTTCATCAAGGATTTCTTCGTTGGAACGGACTCGACCGTGCTGGGCAGCCGTTCGTTCTTCCGCATCCTGGTCGAACCGCGGCGAGTCCGGGAAGGCTACGTCGTCTTCGAGAGGCCCCAGATCGGGACGGCCGTGAAAATCAAACTCAAGGAGGATGGCGGGAAGGACCGCGTCATCGAGACGCGCGTTCCCTACCGCTTCTGATCATGACAACGCCGACACCGGACGTCCAGAGCATTCCGCCGGCTCCGCCGACACGGGAAGCCGTCGCCCACGCGGCCACCGTGCCCCTCTTCCGCTTCCAGTTCCAGAGGCGCTACAGCGGACTGTATACGAACCGCCACGAAAGATTCGTCTTGAGAGAAGAACATTTAGAGGAACTGAAGCGGCTCGTGCGCGAGCATAACGCCGAACGCGCCGGCCGGATGGAGCCACTGAGCATGTCCGGGATCGTAAACGCAGCGCTCGATCTGGCTTTCGAGCATCCGCTGGCGTTCCATTCGCGCGTCGATCCTGAGCATCTGCGCGAGACCCTCGGGCGAGAGGTCTATCGCCGGGCGCTGCTGCATTTCGTTCGCCATGAGATGCTTTGAGCTGGCCGTGGCGATCGGCTTGACCCTGCCCGCTATCGGCGCGGCGGCGCAGGCCGTGCCGTTCGACCCCGACCGATTCGACGCCGGCTTGGCGAAAGACGGAGCGCCCACGCCTTGGCAGGGAGTGACCCAGAAGGTCCCGGTGAAGGCCCGCTATTTCCTGCCGACCGGCTTCACCTTCCCGGCCAGGCTCTCGAACGCGGTCTACTCGTACGATGTCGAGTCGCCGGCCATCGCTGTCGTCGATCGCAACGTCGAGTACCTGAAGAAAGTGGTCATACCGGCGGGCACGCAAGTGATCGGGACCGTCTCCATCCAGCAGGATCACGACCGCATCCTGATCAACTTCCACACGCTGGTGTTCCCCGAGGGAGACGAGGTCAAGTTCGGCGGCATGGCGCTCTCGCTCGATGGCTCGGCTGGGATCAAGGGCCGGGTGGAGGCCCATAAGGACGCCTCCGTCGCCAATACGGTCTTACGATCCTTCGTGGCGGGAAGCGCCCAGGCGATCAGCATGACCGGCGTCAGCCCCATCGCCGCGCAGGCCGCGCAAGGCCTCTCGAACGAGGCCACCAGCGCCTTGGATACTCAAAGACAGCAGGTCACTGCCAGCATCTCGGTCGATGCGGATACCGGGCTGCGCGTCTATCTGCCCCAACGGCTGGAGTATTGATGGATAAGGAAATGGAGAAGATCGAGCCGGACCGTCAGGTCCGACGTGAGCGCGCCATGGAGCTGGAGGCCGTCTACGCTCCCGGCAATGCCGCGGATCACCAGCGCGCCGTCAGAATCCTCGCCGCGATGCTGCGCCTGGCGACGGCCCACGAGGCGCCGAAGCAGGGCGACGCCGAGTCGGAGTCTGCTTGACGATGTCAATACACTTGACTAGGTGCCATACGCCGTATATACTTGAGGTGGGAATGTGATCGTCACCGATTTCGACTGGACCGACGAGATCATGTTGAAGATCGAAGCGAAGCACAATGTGCGGCCGATAGAGGTCGAGGAAGCGGCTTTCAACTCCCCGCATGTCCGCAGAGGGCGGGAAGGACTCTACCGCCTCTATGGCCGAACGGCTGCCGGCCGCTACTTGTTCGCCGTGTTCCGCAATCTGGGCGGCGGGCGCGTCCGGCCGATCACTGCGAGGGACATGACCCGGGAAGAGCGGCAGCTTTTTGAGGATTCAATTTGAGGAGGACCTTGCGATGAGCGCGAAAAGGAGCCGGAAGACCAATTTCCGCAGCGACGCGGAAGCCGCCGAGCATTTCGACCGCCATTCGGGCGCGGCGGAATGGAAGGCCAGCAAGCCGGTCAAGATGGAGTTTCGGCGGCCGATCAAGCACATGATCTCGATCCGCATGGAGTTGGAGCTCTTCGAGAAGATCCGCCGGGTCGCCGAGGCGAAGGGACTCCCCTATCAGACGATGATGCGCCAGTGGCTCTTGGAACGGGTCGAGGAGGAGCTGCCTTCGCTCCGCCAGCCCTATCTCTACGGGGCCGGCCTATCCCTCGGAGTGGCGGATCGATGACTTCGCCGGCTCCTTCAAGGACCATAAAGGCCAAGAAAGTCGTCGCCTACAACCTGATCCCTTTCTTCGATGGCCGGGAAAAGAATGTGCTCCTTGTCGAAGGTTCGCCGGAGCTGGTCCTCAAGGCGATCTGGAAGACCTGCTCGCATAAGGACAAGGATATGGCGACCTGGGCCGCGACCGTCGAAGAGCATTGCCCGATTCCCCCTTCTCATCCATTCCGCAAGCGCGTCGACCGGCTTCTCGCGGGAGACCCGCTGAGGACGCTCGGCTGCTGGGCCTACGGCGCCGAGAACGGCTGGATCACGAT
Organism: uncultured Elusimicrobia bacterium; assembly: GCA_964653765.1. Taxonomy (GTDB): domain Bacteria; phylum Elusimicrobiota; class Elusimicrobia; order UBA1565; family UBA9628; genus JAGWUP01. Next base: position 82,848 of record CAZZGQ010000001.1, read on the forward strand.
CGACGAAGTCGTATGGGAGGACGGCTCTCGCTCGTCTCCCCAAGAGGAGCACCGGCAATGGCTGCGCCGGGAGGCGGCCAAGGTCCTGAAATGAGACGATTCCGGCACCACTCCGAGGACGGCCCCAAAGAAGCGAAGCGGCTGCGCGCAGCCTGCTATGCGCGCGTCTCGACCGAGGAGCAGGCCCAGCACGGCTATTCGATCGACGCGCAGAAGGAGAAGCTCGAGAGCGCCTGCCGCCTTCAGGACTACGACGTCGCGCAGATCTACGTCGATGACGGCTATTCCGGCAAGGACCTCAACCGGCCCGCCGTTCAGCGGATGATCGCGGACGCGAAGGCCAAGAAGTTCGACCTCATCCTGGTCTACAAGTTGGACCGGCTTTCCCGCAGGCTCGGCGATCTGATCCCGCTCGGCGAGAAGCTCGATGCTCTCGGCATAAGCATCCGATCGATCACGGAGCCGTTCGATACCTCGAATCCCCCCGGCAAGCTGCTCTTCAACATGCTCGGGTCGTTCGCGCAGTTCGAGCGCGAGCTGATCGGCGAGCGGACCCGGCTCGGCATCCGCAAGCGCCTGAGGAGCGGGCGCTGGTGCTATCTGCCGCCTTACGGCTATGTCGTGGATAAGGACGGACGACTGCTGCCCGAGGCCGAGGAAATGCGCCTGGTCAAGCGCGTCTATCGTCTATGCCTCGACCACAACCTCGGGCTGTTGAACATCATGCGGCTGATGCGGACCGAGGACAAGACCACTCGACGCCGCGGCAAGTGGTTCCGGAACTCGGTCTGGAACATCCTCACCAATCCCGTCTACTCGGGCTACTTCAACGTCGGCGGCGAGCTCGTGAAGTCAGGCCACGAGCCCGCCGTGAGCGAGGAAGAGTTCCGCAAGATCCAGAACGTGCTCAAGGAGCGCCTCACCGTCGCTCCGCGCAGCCTCCTGAGCCCTAACGTCCTGACCGGCCTGGTCAAATGCGGCTTGTGCGGCTCGACCATGACGACGCAGAAGGGAAAGCTCAAGTACCACTACTACGCCTGCGTGTCGAAGTCTTCGGGTTGCAGCTTGCCCTACATCAACTCCAAGCATCTCGAGCGCACGGTCCTCGGCGAAATTCGCCGCATCGCCGCCGAGCCCGGCATGGTGCAGGGCGCCCTCGACGAATACCGCAAGGAGGGCAAGGGGCTGGAAGGTCAATTGCGCCAAGAGCGCCTCGCGACCCAAAATCGCCTCGAGGCCGCGGAGCGGCTGCGCAGCAGCTGGGTCAAGTGGCTCGTGGAGAATCTGCCGGACAAGGCCGTCGCCGATCAGGTGGGGCTGGAGATCAAGGCTCAGCTCCAGGCGATCGAGGAGCTGAAGACCCGGCTCGTCGCTCTCGACGCCAGGCTGGCCCAGGTCAAGGCCGACGACGTGCGCGCGGACGAGATCTCGAAGTACCTCGGCGGCTTCATGACGGCCTTCGACAAGCTCGACACGGGGCAGCGAAGGCTGCTGCTCCAGGCGCTGGTTAAGCAAGTGGTGGTCAAGAGCAAGCACCAGTGCCGGGCGGAATTCAAGCTCCTGGTACCACCTAGTAAACCGGACGAGCCGGGGAACTCTTCCAACGAGAAAGGCCCCTCTCCCGACGGGAAGAAGGGCCTTTTTGCGCGTTCTGGGCCACGGGAACCCGATTGCTCAAGGATTCCAGTTACCCTTTTGAACCAAACTGGCTCCGGGCCAAGGACTCGAACCTTGAACCTTGCCGTTAACAGCGGCCTGCTCCACCATTGAGCTAGCCCGGAACGATAGGGCAATTTTAGCAGATTTTTGGCGCCACGAGGAATTGCAGCGTTCGATATCTTTAGGCGCATGTTCCGGAACATGCGCGAAACTGGTCGCGCGACCAGTTTCGCTCCGCTTCGCGCGAGCGACCCACGAAACCGGCCGCGCGGCTAGTTTCGCTCAGCGCAGCGCGATGGCGAACGCCTGCGGCAGCGTGGGGTGCTTGAAGGAGTAACCGGACGACTGCGCCTTCTTCGGCAGCACGCGCTGGCCGCCCAGCAGCATGTCGGCCATCTCGCCGAAGACGAAGCGCGCGATCTTCTCGGGCATGCGCAGGGCGCACGGGCGGTGGAGCGTGAGGGCGAGCTGCCGGGAGAAGGTCTCGTTGGTGACGGGCTCGGGGGCGGTGGCGTTGACGGGACCGGAGACGTCGGTCTCGAGCAGGTGGAGGATCAGGCCGATGACGTCCTCGCGCGAGATCCAGGACATCCACTGGCCGCCCGTGCCGAGCGGGCCGCCGAGCCCCAGGCTGAAGGGCAGCATCATCTTGTGCAGCGCCCCGCCCCCCTCGCCCAGGACGACGCCGAGCCGAAGGCTCACCACGCGCACGCCCTTGGGCGCGCGCGCCGCCTGCGCCTCCCAATCGGAGCAGAGGACGGAGAGGAAGTCGTCGCCCGAGGCGGAGCTCTCGTCGAGGAGCTGATCGCCCCGGTCGCCGTAGTAGCCCACGGCCGAGGCGTTGATCAAGACGCGGGGCGCAGCCTTCGCCTGGGCCATGGCGTCGACCAGGGCCTTGGTGGAGGCGAGGCGGCTGTCGACGAGCTCGCGCTTGCGCCGCGAGGTCCAGCGGCCGTCGGCGACGTTGGCGCCGCAGAGGTTGATCAGGGCGTCGGCGCCTTCGAGGGTCTCCTGCCAGGGACCGGCCTGAGCGCCGTCCCAGCGGATCACGTGGGCGTAGGGCACTTCCTTGGCGGTGCGGGAGAGGACGTAGACGTCGCGCCGGCCGTTGTCCCAGAGCGCGCGGCACAACGGCCGTCCCACGAAACCCGAGCCTCCGGCGATGACGATCTTCGGCGGCATGTGGTTTTCCCCCGGTCGATTATACGGCTTTCCGCCATTGTAGACGCTTGCCACGGAGGTTAAAAACCCGTGTCGGGGCTTGATTTATCAGGGGACCCCGGCTACACTCGCGCCATGGCCACGGCCCTTCTCGACTTCGATCT
>CAZZGQ010000002.1:0-56667 GCA_964653765.1 uncultured Elusimicrobia bacterium
TGGTGCGGGTGCCGATCCCGGGCGGCTGCTCGATCGGCTTGCGGCCGATCGACATCCACCTCAAGGGCTTCGCGGCGATGGGCGCGCGCCAGATCGCCGACCGCGGCGACATCATCCTCTCGGCCGCGCCGCAGCTCAAGGCGGGCCGCGTGAAGTTCAAGTTCCCGAGCGTGGGCGCCACCGAGCACCTCATGATGGCCGCCGCCGCCTCGCCGGGCCGGACCGTGATCGAGAACGCGGCCCGCGAGCCGGAGATCGAGGACCTGGCGGAGTTCCTCAAGAAGCTCGGCGCCAAGGTGCACGGCGCCGGCACGCCGCGCGTCGTCGTCGAGGGGCAGCGCGCGCTCAAGGGCGCCCGGCACTCCGTCATGCCCGACCGCATCGAGGCCGGCACGTTCCTGATCGCCTGCGCGGCGACGGGCGGCAAGCTGCGCCTCGAGGGCGCGCGGGCCAGGGACCTGACGGCCGTCATCGCCGCGCTGCGCAAAGCGGGGGCGAAGATCTCCGAGAGCGGCGGCGGGCTGACCGTGGAGATGAGCGGCCGGGCCAAGAGCGTTTCCATCAAGACGCAGCCGCATCCCGGCTTCCCGACGGACCTGCAGGCCCCCTGGATGGCGCTCATGACGGTGGCGGGCGGCGCCAGCATCATCGCCGAGACCGTCTTCGAGAACCGCTTCATGCACGCCGCGGAGCTGGCGCGCATGGGCGCCTCGATCGGCGTGGCGGGCGGCGAGGCCGCGATCGCCGGCGTGCCGAAGCTGACCGGCGCTCCCGTCATGGCGTCCGACCTGCGCGCCGGAGCGGCGCTGCTGATCGCCGCGCTGACGGCGCAGGGTCAGACCACGATCCAGCGCGTCTACCACATCGACCGCGGCTACGAGCGCCTGGAGCGCAAGCTCGTCCGCGCCGGCGCGCGCATCCGCCGCGTCAATAAATGACCTACAAGCAGGCGCTGGCCGCCCTCGACGCGCGGCAGGAGACGCGCATCGAGCTGGGCCTGGACCGCGTCCGCGAGCGGCTGGAGCGGCTCGGGCATCCTGAGCGGCGGCTGCGCTGCTTCCACGTGGCGGGGACCAACGGGAAAGGCTCGACGTGCGCCATCTTGGAGTCGGCGCTGCGGGCGGCGGGGCACAGGACGGGGTTTTATTCGTCGCCGCATCTGAGCGACGTGAGGGAAAGGATCAAGATCGCGGGGCGGCCCGTGGGGAAGGACGCGTTTGCCAAGGCGATCGGCAGGGTTTTAAAGGCTGATCCTGAAAAACGGCTGACGTATTTCGAATTGCTCACCATCGCGGCTTTCGTGATATTTTCCGCCGAGTCCTGCGACGCTGTGGTCCTAGAAACAGGACTCGGCGGAAGGCTCGATGCAACAAACGTAGTCGAGCGGCCGGCCGCCTCGATCATCACCTCCATCGACTTCGACCACATGGCTTTTCTGGGGAACACGCTGGGAAAGATCGCCGCCGAGAAGGCCGGCATCGCCAAGAAAGGCGTGCCGTTGATCTGCCCGGCGCTGCCGCCGGAGGCGATGCGCGTGATCGAGCGCGCCGCCGAGGCCGCGGGAGCGAGGCTGATCGTGCTGCGCAAGGGCTGGAGCGCCGAGCGCGTGGATTGGAAGCGCCGGCTGCAGCGGCTGCGACGGCCGGACGGCCGCCGCTTCGAGCTCTCGCTGCTGGGCGACAAGCAGGGCGTCAACGCGGCTCTGGCCTGGGAGGCGCTGAGCGCGGGCTTGCCGGTGTCGGACGCCGCCCTGGCCCGGGGCCTCAAGCGCGTCGCCTGGCCGGGGCGCTTCGACGTGCGGCGGCTGGGCCCGAAGACGGCGATCCTCGACGGCGCGCATAACCCGGAGGCGGCCTCCAGCCTGGCCCGGACGTGGCGCGCCTCTCCGTGGGCGGCGCGCCCGGCGCGCTGGATCGTCGGGGTGCTGCGCGACAAGGACGCGAAGGCCGTCCTCAAGCCGCTGGCTGCGGCGCTCTCCGAGGTCGTCGTCGTCGAGCCGCCCAGCCCCCGCGCCCTGGCCGCCGCCGAGCTCGCCAAGCTCGTGCGCGCGCGCGCCCCGCGAGCGCGAGTCACCGTGGAGCCCGATGCCGAGACGGCGCTGCGCCGCTGGCGGCGCGAGGCGGCCGCGCCCAAGACCGCGGTCGTCTGCGGCTCGTTCTATCTGGTGGGCCAGGCGGCCCGCATCTTCGGAGGCAAGGGCAGATGATCACCGCGGCCGTCGGCGTCGACGTCGGGGGGACGTTCACCAAGATCGCCGCCGTCGATCGCAAGGGGAAGATCCGCCTGCAGGCGAGCCTGCCCTCGCAGCCGGCCGCCGGTCCCGCGGCCTTCGTGGACCGAGTCTGCGGCGTCATCGAGGCCTGGATCAAGAAAGAGGGCCTCAAGCCGCTCGGCGTCGGCCTCGGCTTGGCCGGCGACGTCGATTCCATCCGCGGCGAGCTGCGCCTGGCGCCCAACCTCCCCGGCTGGGGCGGCTTCCCGTTCAAACGCGCTCTGCAAGGGCGCCTCAAGACCTCGGTCGTGGTCGACAACGACGCCAACGCGGCGATCTGGGGCGGCTACTGCGTGGAGCTCAAGCGCAAGCCGCGCGACGTGGTGGGCATCACGCTCGGCACGGGCGTGGGCGGCGGATTGGTGGTCGACGGCAAGCTGTACCGCGGCGCGACGGGCTCGGCGGGCGAGATCGGCCACATGAAGGTGTCCCCCGGCGGCGAGTCCTGCCACTGCGGCGGCAAGGGCTGCCTGGAGGCCTACGGCGGCAGCTACGGCATCCTGCGCCTGGCGCGCCGCATGATCTCCGAAGACCCGCGCCGCGCGGCCCGCCTTCTCGAGATCTGCGGCGGCCCGAAGACCCTCGAGCCCAGGCACCTCTCGCAGGCGGCCGACGCCGGCGATCCCGTGGCGCAGGAGGTCTGGCTGCGCACGGGGCGCATGCTCGGGATCGGGCTGGAAAACCTGATCCTGGTGCTCAATCCCGACGTCGTGCTGATCCTCGGCGGGATCTCTCGCGCCGGCCGGTGGCTGCTCGACCCGATCGAGGCCCACCTCGCCGGCTCGCCTTTCCGCACGCCCTTCGCCAAGGCGCGCGTGAAGATGGCCGACGATCCGAACGTAGGCTGCGTGGGAGCGGCCTTGCTGGCGCTCGAGCCTTGATCCTCGTCTCCCTGGCGCTGGTCGCGGCCTCCTTGGCGTCCGCCCAGGACTATTCCCTTCCGCCGGCGCCCGTGGCCGTCTCCACGTCGACGACGCTGCTGCGCTACTCCGCCGACCACCTGGACTACGAGGCTTCCACCTCCAGCTTGCACTTGAAGGGCCACGTGGTCGTCCTGGACTCGACCCGCACCGTCACGAGCGACGAGCTTTGGGGCAACACGCGCACGCGCATGTTTCATTTCAAAGGGCACGTCCTGGTCGTCGACTCCACGCGCACCATCAAAGGCGACGAGTTCTGGGTGGACACGGTGGGCCGCTCCGGCCGCTCGGACGGGTATCTCTATGTCGAGGACAAGGTGGGCGCGGTCGCCAGCGAGCGCGGCGGCGACTTCGACTTCGACTCGGGCGACGGCCACCTTTATAAGACGGCGGCGGGGCACGGCTACTGGCGCGTCCACGCCCGCGAGGCCCAGATGAGCGGGCGCAAGAAGCTGGACTACCTGGGCGCCGACTTCACGAGCTGCGACGTTGTCCCGCCGCACTATCACTTCCACGCCAGCAAGCTGAGGGTGCGCCCCGGAAAGAGCATGGTCGGCCGGAACGTGGTCTTCTACCTGGGACCGGTGCCGCTGTTCTACACGCCCTTCATCTACAAGTCCTTATCCGGCGAGTCCAAGGTCCGCGTCAAGGCGCAGTTCGGCTACGATAGCCGCAACGGCGCTTTCGCGAAGACGACGCTGTACACGACGATCAACCCCTTTCTCTACGACAAGGCGTACCTGGACTACTACTCGAAGGAGGGCGTGGGCCTGGGCAACGAGCTGGAGCATCGCAAAGGCGACAGCCGCAGCGTCGTCACCGGCTATCAGATCCACGAGTCCTCCGGCGTCGAGCGCTGGACGGCGGCCGTCAACGCCTACGAGACGTTCGGCAGCGCCGTCTCCGCCTTCCAAGTCCGCGTCCAGGGCCAGTCCGACGCGGACTTCAACAACCACTACGCCCGAAGCAGCACGTTCCGCGTCACGCCGGAGCTCATCAACGACGCCGCCTGGATCTACCGCAAGCCCAAGTACAACCTCCGCGTCAGCTACGCGCGGCACGACCTGCTGCAGCAGGACCTGTTCCACTACTTCAAGAACAGCGAAGACACGCGCGTCGACGTCAATTCGGCGCAGTTCAACGTGGGCAAGCTGCCGTGGCTCAACAGCGTCAGCGGGTTCGCGAACAACAACTACACGCTGGGGCGGACTTACTTGCAGCGCACGGCCGGCGGAAGCTGGGACGCGACCCGGACGATCAAGCTGTCGCGGAGCTTGGCCCTCGTGCCGCGGGTGGACTTCAGCGAGACCTGGTACGACCAGACGGACGTCGCCATCGATCTCGCGCAGACGCGGCACGTCTATGACGCGACGATCGGCCGCTATACCGTGGGGGGGACGCTCCGGTGGTACACGCTGCTCGGGGCCTGGGACCTGGGGTACGGCTACACGAAGCGCCTCAAGGCGGACTCGTTCACGGATGACGCGGTGGCGGCGGACCACGGCGTCGAGCAGAACCTGCTCTCCTTGACGGACGCCTTCCGTCCTTCCCGCCAGATCCTGCTGCGGGCCTCCTCCGCCTACGACTTCCGCGTCTTCCGCGATCACATGGTCGGGTTCCGCGACCGCGTCCAGCCCATCATCGGCGAGGCCATCTACACGCCGCGCCACACGTTCAACGTGACGGTGCGCAACGTCTACGGCCTGACGTCGGGCGAGCAGAGCTTCATCGCGTCCCTGCTGCACGGCGACGAGCAGAAGTCCTTTTACTCGATCGGCGTGGGCTATAACGGCGGCAGCACCGGCACCTATTCCGCGGACACCGAGTTCGCCGTCGCCAACGCCTCGGGGACGTGGCGCCTGATCGCGGCGCTGCGCTCCCAGCTGGGCACGACCGGCGGACTGGGAGGCTTCTCGACGCGGCAGATCGTCCTCTTCGAGAAAGAGGTGTCGATCGTCAAAGCCTGGCACGACTTCAACACGCGCGCGATGGTCCGCTTCCGCCCCGGCGACGTGCGCGAGTACACCGTCCGCGTCGAGCTGCGCTTCGGCCCGCCCGGCCAGCCAAAGACGACGGTGCCGGTGGGTAGGCGCGACTGGGAGTCGGAGTGGTTCCCGGAGCGGACGTCCGGGCTCCATGACCGGCCTTAGAGCTTAGCGGGCTTCCGCGGGCAGGTCGGCGGTCCGTATGCCGAAGAGCGGCCAGCAGAGCAGGGCCAGGACGCCTTGCGCTCCAGCCATGGCCAACGCCGCGCCGGCGGCGCCCAGCCGGGGGATGAGGAGAAGGTCGAGGATCAAGTTGAAAGCGATCGCGCCTACCGCCGCGGCCGCCGCCGCAGCGGAGCGCTTCGCGCCGATCAGGGCGTTGAGGGAAAAGTGGTTGATGAACATGAAAGGAAGCGCCAGCGAGAGCCAGATCAGGTATTTAGCCGTGCTGGCGTAGGCCGGGCCGTAGATCAAGCGCGTCCCCAGGCGCGCTCCTAAGGCGCAGGCCGTGGCCGCGAGACAGCCGCCGAGGAAAAGCTCCAGGCGCAGCCGGCTGGCGGTCTGGCGCACGGTGCCCTTCTGCAGGCCGGAAAAGACCGGCAGCGACGCGATCGCGAAGAGGCCGGGCAGCATCCCGATGCCGGCGATGACGCGCTCGGCGGCGAAGTAACGGCCCGTCTCGTCCGCCCCGACGCCAAACCACTTGAGGCAGGCGATGTCGACGCGCGAGAAGCCGGCCAGCGCCAAGTTGATCAAGGCGAGGGCGGCCACCTCGCCCATCTCGGCGGACGGCCAGCGAGGCAGGGGCCACGATGCCGGGCGAGGCAGCGCGGTCACTTGGCGCGCGATCAATATCAGGCCGATAAGCGCGGCGAGCGCGTGCGCGAGCAAAAGCGCTAAGACCGCGGCGCCAACGGTCGGGCGAAGAGACAGCGCGGCCAAGCCGAGCCCCAACGTGAAGCAGCCGAGGACGAGCTTCATCCAGGACTCGACCTTCAGCTTTTCGTAGGCGAGGCAAAAATAGCTGAGCTGGTCGACGAGGTTGCGGCCCGCCGCTAACGCCAGGAAGAGAAGAACGATGCCCCGCTCGCTGGCAAAGGCCGGCCAGAGCGAGACTCCGGCCAGGAACAACGCGAACAGGACGACCTTGGCGTAGGTGATCTGGAGGAAGAGTGGCGCGCCCTTCGATTTGTCGCCGGCGACGTCTCGGGTCAGGAGGACGTTGAGGCCGCAGTCGCCGAGCGAAGCCAGGAACATCGCCGCGGCGTATCCGACGGAGAACCGCCCGAAGCTCGCCGCGCCCAGCCGGCGAGCGAGGAGGATGAAGTAGACGATCTGGAATCCGCGGGAGGCCTCGGCGGCCGCCTTCCAGAGAAAATTGAGCCCGATGCGCCGTCGCGTCCCGCTCGCGGAGAGGGTCATGAGCGGGCGGTCTCTGGGGCGTTCCAATCCCAGCCGTGCGCGGCGAAGTAAGCGCGGTTGAGCGCCTTGATCGCCGCGCTCTCCCAGGGAGGACGGTGCTTGTCGAAGTAGCGCGTCTGGGACCGCCGCACTTCGCGCCGCAGCCAGTCTGGCGCCGCCCCCCGCTCGGCGTAAGGCGCGGCGTGGACGGCTTGAGCGGCCGGGAGGTAATAGGTGGGGAAACCCGCCTGGCGCGCCCGGAAGCAAAAATCCACGTCCTCATAATACATGAAATAGCCGGTGTCGAACCCGCCGACGGCGTCAAAGACCTTGCGCGTGCAGGCCAGAAAGGCGCCGGTGACCCAGTTGACCCGCGCCGCGCCGGAGGGGGCCGGCGTGGGGGGGCGCAGATAGTATTTGCGGCGCGTCCTCGGCAGCGCCAGCCGAGCGAGCGTTCCTGCCAACGTCGGGAACGGGCCGCAGGACGGCTGCTCGGAGCCGTTCTCGGAGGACAGCCGGCCGCCGACGACTGCGTCTCGATCTGAGAGGAATCCTGCGATAGCGCGCAAGGAGCCTGGCGCGAGGTAGAGGTCTTGATTGACGACGACGAGGGCCCGGCCTTTGGCCTCAGAAGCCGCGCGGTTGACCGCTTGCGAAAAGCCGAGATTGGCCGCGTTCTTCAGTAGGCGGATGCCGGGTAGGTCCGCGACGAGGGAAGGCGTCTCGTCCAGGGAGGCGTTGTCGACGACCAGCGTCTCGACAGGCAGGTCCTGGGCCGCCGCTGTCGTTGCGTCGACGGCTCGACGGATCCACGGCGAGCCGTTGTGAGCCGGAATAAGGACGGACAGGGCGGGCTCGGCGGCGGCCATGAAAGTCCGATCCTATCAATTTCTCGTCAGCGGCGTTCTTTTTTAATGTTAGAATTGTCATTGCTACTTGACTATTAAATAAGCATCGAGATAATAACTCGAGGAGAATCCAATGACGCGTAAAATCGTCCGTTTCGGCAACCGCATCATCGCGCAGGGTAACGAGCCTTATATCATCGCTGAGATCGGGATTAATCACAACGGGTCGTTGGATACGGCCAAGAAGCTCATCGACGCGGCCAAGTCGGCGGGCTGCGACGCGGTCAAGTTCCAAAAACGCACGGTCGACATCGTGTACACGAAGGAAGAGCTGGCCAAGCCGCGGGAAAACCCTTTCGGGCCCACCAACGGCGACCTCAAGCGCGGACTCGAGTTCGGCAAGAAGGAGTATGGAGAGATCGATCGTTACTGCAAGGAGCTGAAGATCGACTGGTTCGCTTCCTGTTGGGATGAGGGCTCCGTCGATTTCATGGAGGAGTTCGACCCCGTCTGCTACAAGATCGCCTCGGCCAGCCTGACCGACGACAACCTGCTGCGCCATCACCGAAAGACCGGCAGGCCCATCATTCTTTCGACGGGCATGAGCACCGATGCGCAGATCAAGCATGCAGTGGAGGTCTTGGGCCTCGATGATTTGGTGCTCATGCACGCGACCAGCACCTATCCCTCCAAGCCGGAGGAATTGAATCTGGCCTGCATCGCGAAGTATATGGAGCGTTATCCTGTTCCGATCGGATACTCGGGGCATGAGGTCGGCCTGGCCACGACCTTCGCTGCCGCGGTGCTCGGCGCCTGCGTCATCGAGCGTCACATCACCCTGGACCGTTCCATGTGGGGCAGCGATCAGTCCGCCTCGGTGGAGCCCCAAGGGTTCGCTCGCCTAGTCCGCGATATTCGCGAGCACCGCGTGGCCTTGGGCGACGGCGTCAAGACGGTCTACCCAAGCGAGAAGCCCATCATCGAGAAGCTGCGCCGCGTGGGGAAGTGACCTACTGCTTCGACATCGACGGCACTCTGTGCACCAATACGGAAGGTGCTTACGAGGATGCGGCCGGTTTCCCGGACGTCATAGAGCGCGTTAACGCGCTCTATGACGCCGGGCACCGCATCATTCTCTGCACGGCCCGGGGCTCCAAGACCGGCATCGATTGGCGCAAGGTGACGGAGCAGCAGATGCAGCGCTGGGGCGTTAGGTATCATGAACTGTGGTTCGGCAAGCCGACGGCCGACGTCTACGTCGACGACAAGGCCGTCAATATCAAGGATTGGATGATCAAGGAGCCGCGATGACACCGCATAGAGGACGCGTCGTCTATCTCAACGGTGAGTATGTGCCCGAGGCCTCGGCGCGCATCTCGATCTACGACTCGGCGTTGATGTTCGGCGACATGGTCTTCGAGATGACCCGTTCCTTCAGCAAGAAGCAGTTCAAGCTGCGCGAGCACTTGGAGCGCCTCTACGCCTCCGTCCGCTTCGTGAACATCCCGCTCAAGATGCCGATCGAGAAGATGGAGAAGCTCTGCCAAGAGGTCATCGAGCGCAACGACCCTCTCTTCGAGAGCACCGACGAGCATCGCTTGATGATCAACGTCAGCCGCGGGCCCTTGTCCATCTACGCTCCCATCTTCGGCGGCAAGATGGAGCCGACGGTCGTCATCGCCGACTTTCCGCTCAAGTGGACGGTGGCTTCGATGGGGCCGCTCTTCGACACCGGCATCAACGCTGTCATCCCTTCCCAGCGCGCCATCCCGGCGACGCTGCTCGATCCCAAGGTCAAGAGCCGCAGTCGCCTCCATTACATGATGGCCAACATCGAGGTCTCGCAGGTCAAGGGCGACAACAACTGGGCGCTGCTCCTCGATCCTGAGGGTTTCATCGCCGAGGGCACCGGCGACAACATCTTCATCGTCAAGGATGGCGTCGTCATCACGCCCGAGCCGCGCAATATCCTGCGCGGCATCAGCCGGGCGTACATCTTCGAGCTCTGCGAGCAGCTCAAGCTCAAGTGTGTCGAGCGCAACATCGAGCCGTACGACATGCTCATGGCCGACGAGTCGTTCATGACCGGCACTCCGTTCTGTCTGCTGCCCGTCACGGCCCTTAACGGCACGGCGTTGGGTGACGGCAAAATGGGACCGATCACGCGCCGGCTGCTCGAGCGCTGGAGCAAGAACGTCGGGGTCGACGTCGAAAAGCAGATCAAGGATTGGGGCCGGGAGATCAGCTCGGCGGCCGCCGGGGCGCCCAGCCCTTATCAATTCCGGCGCGGGTGACGACGAACCCGATCGGCATCATGCAGGGGCGTCTTTCGCCTCCTGCGCATGGACGGATACAGGCCTTCCCCGCGGATTCTTGGAAGCGCGAGCTCGAGTTGGCCGGCGACCTCGGACTGGCCCATATCGAGTGGGTCTATGACGTCGAGAGCGCCGACTCGTCGCCGCTGCTGACCGATCCGGGCGCGGTTCGCGAGGTCGTCCGCCGCACCGGCGTCAAGATCGCTGCCGTCTGCGGCGATTATTTCCGCGACTGTCCCGTGATTCGCGTCGATGCGCGGGGCTTGCGTGAGCGGGTTGAGCGCGTGGCGCGCCTATGCGCCGCCTGTCGTGAACTCGAAATCCCGGCTGTCATGATTCCCTTCGTCGATTTCTCGGCGATCCAGGGCGAGGCCGAGCTTCCCGCTGTCGCCGCCGCTCTCAGGGAATGCCTGCGCCCGGCGCGTGAAGCGGGGATCAAAATCCTGCTGGAGACGAACCTCCAGCCCGCCCTTTACCGCAGACTTCTCGAGGACGTCGGCGATCCCGGGCTCGGCGTCAACTATGACATGGGCGACTGCGCTTCGCTAGGGCATGAGCCTGCCGCCGAACTCGGGCTTCTGGGTCCTTGGCTTCGCGGTGTCCATGTAAAGGACAGGCCGCTCGGCGGCTCGACGGTCCCGCTCGGTAGCGGCGCTGTCGACTTCCCAACGGTCTTTCGGGCATTGGACAAAGCGGGCTTCGCCGGGCCGATCACCCTTCAGACAGCACGCGCTGGCGACGAGCTCGAGCTGGCGCGCCGCAACCGCAGCTTCGTGCGGTCTCTTCTATGCCCAAGCGCGTGACGCCGGCGGCTTTTTCGCTCAAGGGCCGGGTGGCTGTTGTGACGGGCGGCGCGGGCTTTTTGGGGCAACAGCATGCCCGGGCTCTGCATGCTCATGGCGCGGAGGTGGCGCTCGTCGACATCGATGAGGCCGCCGCCAAGAAGGCGGCGCGCCGCGTTGGTCGTCGCGCGGCGGGCTTCGCAGTCGACGTGACCTCGCCCGATTCGGTGCGTGCTCTGGAGCGGCGCGTGCGCGCCGCTCTCGGCGAGGTTGATATCCTCCTCAATAACGCGGCGATTGACCCGAAGATCAAGGCGGGAGGCGAGGGTGTCGAGTTCTCCCGACTCGAGAACTTTCCGCTGGAGCAGTGGAACCGCGAGATTGCTGTCGGCTTGACGGGAGCTCTTCTGTGCAGCCAGGTCTTCGGCACGCGCATGGCGCAGCGAGGACGCGGAGTCATCCTCAACATCGCCTCGGACCTGTCCGTGATCGCGCCTGATCAGCGTCTCTATCGCAAGTCCGGTTTGCCGAAGCACCGCCAGCCCGTCAAGCCCGTCACGTATTCTGCGATCAAGGCGGGGTTGGTCGGCCTCACTCGATACTTGGCGACTTATTGGGCCGAGGACGGAGTTCGAGTCAATGCGCTGTCACCTGGAGGGATGCGCAAGGATCAGCCCGAGGAGTTCGTGGCGAGGCTGTCATCGCTCATCCCAGCCGGCCGCATGGCCGAGCTCGACGAATACGGAGGAGCGGTCGTCTTTCTCGTCAGCGACGCTTCGTCTTACATGACCGGCCAAAACGTCGTGATTGACGGCGGCCGAAGCATCTGGTAGGGGGTACTATGGCTAAACGGGTCGTCGGTATCATTCAGGCGCGCATGGGATCGTCGCGGCTCCCGGGGAAATCGATGGAGCTGCTGGCCGGCAAGCCGTTGGTTTGGCAATTCCTCGAGCGAGTGAAGCGATCCAAGCGGCTCGACGAGATCGTGCTGGCCACGACCACCAAGGCGCAGGACGACGTTCTAGAGCAGTTGGCGCGCGGCTGCGAGGTCAGCGTCTTCCGAGGTAGCGAGAACGATCTAGTCGACCGCTATTTCCAGGCGGCGAAACGGTTCAAAGCCGACACGGTGGTGCGCTTGTGCGCCGACAATCCGGTCGTCGAGTCCGAAGAAGTCGACCGGATCATCGAGTACTTCCCTATCTCCGGCGTGGATTTCGCGGCTAATACTCATAACATCCTCGACAACCAGTATCCCGACGGCCTGGGCGCCGAGATCTTCAGCTTCGAGAGCTTGGAGGAAATCTGGCGGGAGTCCACCGACCCTCGGCGCAGGGAGCACCCGCACACGAACTTCTACGAGCAGCCCGAGAAGTACACGATCGGCACCGTGCCTTGCCCCGCCGGCTTCCGCAGGCCCGAGCTCAAGCTCGACGTCAATCTGCCCGAGGAGCTGGCTTTCCTGCAGACGATCTACGATTACTGCTATCCGCGCAACGAGCGCTTCCATATCACGGATATTATTCGGTGGCACGATACAGTCTATAAGAAGGAGCCGCTAAGAGCGTCGAAATAGTCGCCATGAGCTTTACGTTAGAACGAATCAGGGATTTTTGGACGGACCAGGCGAAGACACATGGGCAATCGTATGCCGCTTCGTGGTCAGATCGCTACGCTATTGAGTTGGAGATCGAGACGCTGCTCAATTACGTAGCGCCAGGCGACCGTATGCTCGATATCGGATGCGCGAACGGTTTTTCAACGCTCCGAATTGTGAGTCAACGAGCTGTGTCAGTCGACGCGATAGACTATATTCCGGACATGGTTGAACAAGCCACGCGGCGCGCTGCTGATCTCGACGGACAACTTCAAGGATCGGTTCGATTTTCCGTCGGCGATGCAACTGCCCTTGAGCAAGAATCGGAATCCTACGACAAGGTCATGGCGATTCGAGTCGTCATAAACCTGCGTTCGTGGGACAACCAAAAGAAAGCTCTACAAGAAGCGTCGCGAGTCCTAAAACGAGGCGGATTGCTTCTGCTATCAGAGGCGACTCTTCAGGGCTGGACCAAGCTCAACTCACTGCGGGCTACGTTTGGCCTTGCGCCTATCCCGATGCCTGCCTTCAATGAGTATCTAGATCAAGACCGAGTCGTCGATGCGCTCCGTGGGTCGATGGATCTCGTCATGATCCGGAATTTCTCTAGCACTTACTTTCTGGGGACGCGCGTGCTTAAACCACTTGTATTTCCGATTGTCGGGCTTGCTGCTGAGATACCGAATCCGCAAACAGCATGGAACCGGTGGTTCTCGCGCTTGCCGGCCTTGGGGACATTCGGCACCCAAAAACTATTCGTTTTTCGAAAGAAGTAAGGCCCTTCAGTCAATCGCCCTCGCGTAACTGTTAAGATTTAAGGATGCCATTGCTGTCCGTTGTTATTCCCGTTTATCGCGCTGAAGAGTGTCTGGAGGAGCTGCATCGCCGCTTAACGAGTACGCTTGAGGCTTTGACCGAGGATTACGAGATAATCTTTGTCGAAGATGGCGGCGGCGATGGCTCCTGGAATCTTATTTCCGCTCTCGCTCAGCGCGATAGGCGTGTGCAAGGCCTGCAACTGAGCAGGAACTTCGGGCAACACTACGCCATCACCGCAGGCATCGATTACAGCATAGGCGACTGGGTTCTGGTGATGGATTGCGACTTACAAGATCCTCCCGAGGAGATACCTAGGCTCTACGCGAAAGCGCTGGAAGGCTATGACGTTGTTGTGGCTCGGCGCCAGGAGCGTACGGATCCGTTTATAAAGCTAGCTGCTTCCACGGCGTTCTATGCTGTTTTTCGCTATTTGTCAGACCTGCCCTATGACGGGCGCGTTGGGAACTTCCGCCTCATATCTCGCCGCGTCGCCGATTCCTTTACTCGGATGCGCGAGCGCCTGCGACTTTTTAGCGGCATGGTCGACTGGATGGGATTTCCGACGTCAGCGATCGACGTCATGCATGGAGAAAGGTTTGCGGGCAAGTCCAGCTATAATTTCCGAAAGCTCTTTGCGTTGGCAAAGGACGCCATTCTTGCGTACTCGAATAAACCGCTGAAGTTAGCCGTCGGTCTAGGAATGAGCCTCAGTATGGCTTCCTTTTGTTTCGGCGCCTATTTCATCGTTCGAAAGTTAACCCAAGGTATTCCTGTCGTTGGTTGGACGAGCTTGATTGTGTCGATCTATTTCATGGGCGGCCTGATTCTGACGTTGTTAGGGGTAATAGGTATATATCTTGGCGAAACGTTCGACGAAACCAAACGCCGTCCCTTATACTTCGTCAGACGCGCGACGTTTGCCGAGTCCGCCCGC
Organism: uncultured Elusimicrobia bacterium; assembly: GCA_964653765.1. Classification (GTDB taxonomy): domain Bacteria; phylum Elusimicrobiota; class Elusimicrobia; order UBA1565; family UBA9628; genus JAGWUP01. Next base: position 13,871 of record CAZZGQ010000002.1, read on the forward strand.
TCTGCAACGGCGGTACGGTGACATGCCCGATTTGCCGCCAAGGCCTTGCGGCGGACTGCACGGTTTGCGGTTTTCACGGCCGCGAGGGCGACGCTGGGATCTTTGAGGCGCTTCGTTCACCGTCGGCGGAGTTAGAATATCCGCATAGCGGTTACGACGAGCTCTTCCCGCTCGAGGATATCAGCTATTGGTTTCGGCATCGCGCTGCGATCATAGAGTCCGCGGTGCGCCGATGGCCATGGCGCCCGCCTCTTCTTGATGTGGGAGGCGGTAATGGCTTCCAAGCACAGCTATTGTCGAAGCTGGGAGATGGGGTTGTCCTGGTCGAGCCCGGCGTTCGCGGCTGCGAAAACGCGGCCGCTCGCGGCGTGGTGCCGATTGTCAGATCAACGCTAGAGGCCTTGCAGTTGCGCGAAGAATCCGTCGGAGCCATCGCCCTCTTTGATGTCTTAGAGCATCTGGCATTGCGCGAGAGCCTTCTTGCCGAGGCGCGAAGGGTTCTTCGAAAAGGCGGAAGACTTTACCTCACGGTGCCCGCCCTAGGCTGGCTTTGGAGCGCGGAAGACGTTCGCGCCGAGCACAAGCTGCGCTATACCGCGACTCGGTTGCGCGCAGAGCTTCTCGGGCAGGCATTCGAGGTCGAGCATCTGACTTATTTTTTCTTGCCGCTCGTGGCTCCGATTTTGGCTTTGCGGACACTCTTTTCATTGACCGGCATCGACAAAGCCCGGCTTGGGTACGAAAGGGAGCATTCGGGATCGGGGATTGCTGGGAAAGTCTTGCGGCAGCTTCTAGGATTCGAGGCTCGCTGGCTGGCGCGAGGCCATGCCCTGCCATTTGGTTCTTCCTTGCTGTGCGTAGCCAGAAAGACATCATCGTACAATTGATTTCATGCTTTCGCACTCGCCACTGAAGGAGTCTGCGATTTTCTCTCGGCTTCGGCCCTATGCGCCGATCGTTTTCTTAGCCGTTTGCTGCGGTCTCGTCAGCGGATTTCCCCGATGGACGGGGGGCGGTACGCCCGGCCTCGCATCCAAACCTTTCTTCTTCGCCGACGAGGTCCAATATGCCGGCCTGGTCCAGTCCAGGCGAGACGGACTTGGTGATCCCTACTTGTACGAATACCGCACGGCGAAGGTCCCATGGCCCGAGGTCACTGATAGACTGGCTGGCATGGCCGTCGATGCTGCGGGCGGGGTCGAGCGGCTGGTCCTCCTGACTGACTTTGTGGCGCCGATGGTCTGGTTTCTGTTGGCTTTCGCGCTATTGTTTTCAATCGGCTGCTCTCGAGAGCAGGCGGCGTTTCTTGCGCTCATCTACACGCTCGAGTTTTCGTTCTATTCAAACTGGGCAGCCGTGTCAACCGTAGGGGGCCGGGTCCTGGGCTTGCGCGATATCCTCATGCCTGGTCTTTGGAGGCCTCTTTCGGTGTCGCTGGGGATCGTCCCCACTCGCTTCCTGCACCCGTTGATCTCGAGGCCTTTCTTCCTGTTTACGCTGCTTTGTGTTTGGCGAGTTTGCCAGAAGGAGTCCTGGACATGGACGCTTCTCGGGGGCTTGGCACTCTCCGCCGGTTTCTATGTGCGGTTCTTTGACTGGACAACCGCGTACGCCATTGTCGTCTGGTGGTTGCTTTGGGCGCTCGTTTCCCGCGAATACGAGAAGGCTGTTCGTCTTGCCGGTGTTCTCGCCATATCCTTGCTCGCGGGTGTTCACTATTTTGTGAATCTGCTGGCTTGGTGCCGATATCGGGGCGGGGTAGATTCTTTAGGGCCCAGCTTCTATTCGACCATGACCAATTTTTGGCCGTCCACGTGGCGTTCGGCCTTAGTGGCCATCTTCGTTCTTGCGACGCTCTACGGGGGCAGGCGGCATCCTGCGGCGCGATGGTTGGGGTGGCCGATCTTTTTAGCCACCCTGCTGTTCATGAATGCGGCTTCTTTTCTGGGCTTGGGCGCTGTCCAGCCTGGCCATTGGAGCTTCTACCATTTGGAGCCCTTGATCGTCTGCCTCTGCGCGGGGATATGCTTTCAGTGCGTCTCTCGTCTGGGGAAGGCGGCTATCCCGGCGCTCATACTTCTCACCGTCGTCCACAGTGCGGCCATTCAGGTCTCTTGGCGGCAAGCGCATCCTGATCTCGCGCCGCAAGAGGGGTATCTCGCCGATTTGCGGACGGCTATGGCGCGTTTGCCGCTTCCTGCTTCGGGCGAGCGTAAGGTGATTCTTGGCGTGGAAGCGGACTGGATCCGTGTGCTCAGCGATCAATACAGTTTCCTGGCACTTCCCGGCTGGAGCGCGGCGAACCGGCCGGAGCTATTGAGGCGCTTGCTTATCGCCTATCGCATCTATGGCTATCCGGAATCGCACGTGCGGACGCTTTTCGAATTCGGAATGAACGCCGAGCTCGAGCAATTGATTTGGCCGACGGAGTGCAGCGCTCGTCCGGAGAGGCCCGGATGCCGATTAGATCCGAGGCTCGAACCAGTGTGGCTGAGTTTCTATCGATCCATCCCGGAAAATGTTGACGAAGCGGTGGCATGGACGCGGGCCCGATACCGGTTGGATCAGATTCTGCTGACGCCGGGCTTAGGCACGAAGACTACATTCGCTCGATTTTCACGCGCTCAATCTTTCCACTTGATAGGGCGAAGCGGCCGCGTGAGTCTCTGGGAAGTAAACCGTGGCTGAATCGTTGGCGGAATAGGCGGCCGCAAGTTTTGATATTATTTATATGCCTTCTTTGGCGCAATCTAGAATCGACGAGTCAAGAATGAACCCTACATCGGTGCACGACGTCGAGAAGCGAGCCGTTGGACCACGCTCTTCCAGTCACGGTTCCGTTGAAGCCAACGAATTAGACTGGGTACCAATCGCGCAGTGCTTATGGCGGTCTAGGCGCATGATTGTGCGAGGAACATTTCTAACGACCGTTGTGGTCGGCTTTCTAAGCTTCTTGTCTCCCAACGTTTACGAGAGCCGCGCCTTTCTGCGCTTTGGAAAATCGGGAATCCCTACCGTAACTTATAACTCGAAGGTGCCGGTCATATTTAACGTAGGGCATTTTTTGGACTATTTGCACCAGAAGGGCCATTTTTCAGGTGAACAAACGGCGGCCATTGAAAAGTCGTTTAAAAGCCCTGCTGGACCCGCGGCGCTGCAGAAGAGCGCGGAGATCGCTTACGACACGGAAAAGTCGAAACTTCCAGAAGCTCCGCTTCCTCCCAATGTCCTTGGCCTTTGGATCACCGTCGAAAGTCGCGCGCCGGAGCAAGCTCATGAGTTCGCCGCGTTTTTGGGCGACTATGTCAAGGATTGTCTCTTGTTTGACGACCTTGATCAGTATATTCACTCGAATTTTCTGGCGGCGAGCAATTCCGTGAGGACGACGGAAAACTCGGTGGCCGACACCAATTTTAACATACGCCGTCTGGGTGCCAAATTGTCCGACCTTCAGCAGATCAAGAGCATATATCCGACGGCTCCAGTGGCGCTTCCCTGGCCCTCCACCGCGGGGTCGGAATACATTTCTCCAGCGGTTTTGGATATTGAGACGCAAGCAAAAATGGCCGAGTTTCGTAATCGCCGCCTTTCGTTGGCACGAGAAGACGAAATGGAGCGAATTCGTTTGGAGTTTTTTACCAAGGCCAACGAACTGCTGAAGAATGACAAGTTTTCCGTGGGGGGCGATCTGTTCCGGCTCTTGCAGCGCTTAAAGATGGATTTTTTTAAGGGCCAAGATCTTTCGAAGGATTCGGTTAAGGAAGTGTTCAATAACATTAGCATCGAGCTCGATGCGATGGGCGAACGCTATCTTTCCGACGTGAGTCCCGAGAATCGAACGATGGCAGGATATTATTCCGCGCCAGTCAAGGTGAGGCCGCATCGTTTGAAGATCATTTTTACATCATTCTTCTTGTCTTTGTCTTTTTTCATCATTCTGGCTTTAAGCAGGGAGTGGTGGGATCAGGTAGAGTCTCAATTGCAGGGACAGCGCGCGCCTTAAGTGAAGCGGCCATTAAGAGTCGGCATTGCCGGGTATGGCGTCATTGGCCAGCGCCGAAGGCAAGTCATCGACGCGCATCCCGCCCTTAAGCTAGTCGCCATTGGCGATAAGACTTTTAAACGGCGAGAGCGGTTGGGAAACGGCCCTCGACAGTATCACGACTGCAGGGATCTTGTTGCTGCCGAACAGCTAGACGTTTTGTTCGTTTGTCTCCCAAATTATCTCGCAGCGCCGATGACCCTGGCCGGCCTGAAACGTGGTTTTCATGTGTTCTGCGAGAAGCCGCCAGGCCGCACGCTTGCTGAGATAGACGCCGTGTATGAATACACCAAGCGCAGGCCAGACCTGAAATTGAAGTATGGCTTCAATCATCGATATCATGACTCGGTCCGCGACGCGTTAGAGATTCTGGCCAAAGGAGAACTCGGCCGCGTTATTAGTCTGCGAGGCGTCTATGGCAAAAGCAAGATCATCCCTTTTGCCGATGCGTGGCGGGGAAAGCGGAAATATGCCGGAGGAGGCATCCTTCTTGACCAGGGCATTCATATGGTCGACCTCATCCGTCTGTTCGCGGGGGAATTCGTCGACGTTCACAGTTTCATTTCAAACGATTTCTGGCGGCATGACGTGGAGGATAACGCCTATGCGTTGATGCGCACGAGAACGGGCGTGGTGGCCATGGTTCATTCTTCTGCGACGTCTTGGCGCCATCGTTTCCATCTTGACGTGACGCTGGAGCGCGGCGCCTTGATCCTTTCTGGCATTCTTTCGGGCTCACGTAGTTACGGCGCTGAGACACTTACGGTGGTCTATGCCGGTCAGGATGATTCCGGCGACCCTAAAGAGCAAACGACTCGCTACAATCAGGATCATTCTTGGCGCGATGAGATCGATGAATTCGTCGAGGCCATTCTTCAGAATAAACCCGTTTCAAACGGCTCTTGCGAGGATGCCGTCAAGACGATGGAGCTCATTTACCGTATTTACTGCGCGGATTCCGTTTGGCGGAGCGCCTACAAGTTGCGGGGCCGGTTGTCGGGCGATCTTGCCGGAGCCGCGCGGTGAAACGACCGCTCTCCGGTAAACGTGCGCTTGTCACCGGTGGCACTCGTGGCATTGGCGCGGCGATCGTGCGGCGGCTGTGTCAAGATGGCGCGAGCGTCACGGTGACTGGCACCCGATTGAACGGCGAAAAACCGAAGGGCTGTGCCTATTTTGCCGTCGATTTCGCCGATCGCCCGGCGACGGAGGATTTCGCGCGACAAATGGCGCGGCGAGGTTTCGACATATTGATCAACAATGCCGGCATAAACAAGATTTCCCGATTTCAAGATATCGATCCTAGAGATTATGATCGGATCCAAGAAGTCAACGCGCGCGCTCCCTTTTTGCTTTGCACGGCTCTAGTTCCTGGAATGACGGCCCGTCGGTGGGGGCGCATCGTCAACCTGACCTCTATTTTTGGCGTCGTGAGCAAGGAATGTCGCGGAGCGTATTCCGCCAGCAAATTCGCTCTCGATGGGATGACGGCAAGCCTCGCTGCGGAAGTGGTCCCTTACGGCGTTCTGGCAAACTGCGTCGCTCCTGGGTTTATCGATACCGAACTGACACGCTCAGTCCTTGGGAAAGCAGGCATGAAGGAAATGGCTCGGGCCATACCCGCCAAGCGCTTGGGCCGCCCGGAGGAGATCGCGGCGCTCGTGGCCTGGCTCTGCGGACCAGAGAATACTTACATTAGCGGCCAGAATCTCGTCATCGACGGTGGTTTTAGTCGTGTCTGATCTCATCGTCCAGTCGCATCGGGGTCCGTATGCGGCGCATTTCAGCGGCGAGTCGCTTGACGATTTGTTCCGCGCGCCGCGGCCTAACGCCCATTATATCGTCGATCAAAATGTGGCGAAGCTCTATGCGAAGGCTCTTCGTCCAGTTCTTGAAACACGCTCAGTCCTTCGCCTGGAGGCCACGGAAAGAGCCAAGACGCTTGAGTGTTTCACCGGGTATGTTGAGCATCTTGTCGCATCGGGAATACGCCGCGGCGATACTTTGGTCGCTATAGGTGGCGGCGTTATTCAGGACATCGTTTGCTTTCTTGGAGCCACGTTGTTGCGCGGGATCGATTGGGAATTTTATCCAACCACCTTACTGGCTCAGGCCGACTCTTGCATCGGGTCGAAGAGCTCAATTAACGTCGGTTCTGCGAAGAATGTCCTTGGCACATACACGCCGCCAAAACGCATCGTCATTAACGTCGGTTTTCTTGACACTCTCTCCGAGTGGGATAGGCGGTCTGGAGTGGGCGAGATGCTCAAGGTCCATGCGATTGAGGGGCCGGCGGCTTTTAACCGTATCGCAAGCGAATACTCGAGGCTTTTTTTAGATAAGGGTGCCCTGATTCAATACTTGCGTGATTCCCTCGAAATAAAGCGCCGGATCGTTGAAGTTGATGAATTCGATCGTGGGCCTCGCAACGTCATGAATTACGGCCACACTTTTGGGCATGCCATCGAATCGGCGACTGATTACGCCATTCCCCATGGAATTGCCGTGACGATCGGCATGGACATGGCGAATTTCGTCGCTTGGAAGCTTGGGTTGAGCACCGGAGAAATCTATTTCCGTATGCGACCGACGCTTGCGGCCAACTACAAAGGCTATGAATCAACGAAGGTGCCGTTTGATTCTTTCCTCGCGGCGATCGGGAAAGACAAAAAAAATACGAAAGATCAGCTCGGGCTGATTCTGCCAGATGGCGAGGGCCGTGTGGCGAAGCGTTTTTGTTCAAACAACGAGGAGTTCCGCGCCAGTTGCGAAGAATACCTCGCTCACCAGCGTGAGCCCTTGCCGCTGGCAAAGGGTCAATAGGTCTCCCGCGGCGAGAACAGCGTGATCGCGGCGGTCAAGAAGTCGTATCCCGGCTAGAGCGATCGATGTTCCTTGCGACCACCGCATTGAGCGAGTTCTGGGATACGCGCTCCAGTATTCTGTTCCTTGGATCCTGGTGCTGCCTGCACAGCCGGATCCGGCAGCTCAAGACGATAGAGCACGCCGTCTTGCCTTATCCGTTAGACGATAAAGCCGTCTTCGATGAGGCTGTCGAGTTCTGCGACGTCTTTTATGACAGGTCCTTATCCATTCTAGCGAGGACGCTGAACGGCCTGCACGGGACCTCTCTCAGCGAACAGTATTGGCGCATCCTTCTTGGCCCGTGGCTTACCCATTACATCCACGCTCTCTATGACCGCTACCTTTGCGTCCAGGCCGCGCGAGAGAGCTATGGCGTCCTCGAAACCATCGGGCTGGACGAGTCGTCGTATTTCGTGCCTCGAGATGCCGACGATCTGCTCAGGTCCATCCATACGGACTCCTATAACCTGCAGCTTCTCACCGCGACGTGCGAGTTTATGGGTGTCCGAATCAACTCGAGAAAAGCCCTAGATGTGCGGTCCGAAACCATCGTGCTTTCTCATTGGCGCGCGCGGCTCAAGCTTCGAGCGAGAAGAGTGTTTGCGGGATGCCTCGCGCGCCTGCTTCCTCAGTCCGTTTTCCTTCGTGACGGCCAAATCTGGTATTTTTCCTCTTACCTTCCGCTTAGCGCTCGGTTCCGCCTCCTGCTGCAGACTCGCGGTAGGGCGGTGTTCGTTCCGTATCACCGTAATGGCCCGAAGTTCGGCGCGCCGAAGATGGACCGCGATCTGCGCGCAGGGCTGGCTCGCGCATTCGGCGAAGGCGAATTCGAGCGCCTCTTCGCCTCAACGCTCGCCGCGAATTTCCCATGGCTGTACCTCGAGGGCTATGCTCGTTATCTGGCGCAGTTGAAGCCGATGTTGAGCCTCTCGCCGCGGGCGCTCGTTGCCTCCACCAATACCGTGCCCTTCCAATTCATCGCGGCTCAGCTCAAAGAGAAGGCCGGGTCCAAGCTCATCAGCGTCCAACATGGCGGCTCCTTCGGAACGGTCAAGCATAGTCCGACGGAGAAGCACGATCAGATAGTCGCGGATGAATATTGGAGCTGGGGCTGGTCAGACGGTTTGGGCGGACGCGCCAGACCGGTTCCCGGCTTCTTGCTCGGTTCTAGTCGACGACGGGGTGCCAGACGCCGCATGACGGGTCCTATTCTCTATAGTGGCAATGATATGCCGCGATACGCCTATCGTCTCTGGAGTAATCCGATCGGACCGCAATGGGAAGAGTTCATCCAATGGCAGCACCGCTGGCTCAGGGCGCTTGGAGCCGAGGCGCGTTCGGAGCTCTTTATTAGACTCTATCCCCACGACCATTACCTTTGGGAGCAAAAGCAACGGCTGCTAGAGTCATTCCCTGATTTGAGGCATGATGACGGTATAGTGCCATTCGAAGAAGCACTTGACCGCTGCAAGCTGTTCGTAGCTGACAACAACCACACCACGTTATTGCAGGCTCTGTCGGCGGACAAGCCGACGGTTTTGTTTTGGGAGCCGCGCTTCAATGGGCTTCGCCCGTCTGCCGAGCCCTACTTCGCCCGATTGCGAGAAACAGGCGTATTGCACTATTCTCCCGAAGATGCCGCACGCAAGGTCAATGAGGTCCGCTCTCAACCGATGGACTGGTGGCGGCAGCCCGATGTGAGGCGAGCTGTAGCTTCGTTCAGGAGGCAGTTTGCCCATACCGAAGCCGATACCACAGCGGCCTGGGGCGACTCCTTTCTTCGGCTGCTCCGCAACTCTGTAAACCCAGCCGATCCGTCCTTGCTTTCTCGTCGATAGTCCCACTCCATTCTGCCTGATTTGATAAAATCTTCAGGCCTCTCTTTAGACTGCCCATGCACATCGAATCCCAATGACCAGCCTCTCAACGAGGGCGGTGTGTTTCCCAAAATTGAGCCTTGCGGCGCTTGTGCTTGCAAGGTTCAGGCTGCGAAGCGGGCTAGAGGTGCACTTCGAGGATTACCCGCTCTACGCGAAGGCTCTTTTGCGCTGGTTCCGCGTGCCCGAGCGGTGGATTTTGGCTACCTATAGCGCCGTCGCACAAGGATCTGTCCAGCGCCTTCCAAGAGGAGATGCCCTGCCTGACCAAGCTCGTTTGGTCCTGCAAGCGATGCAGCTGGCCGACGATCTAAGCGTTGGGATCGAGCCGTTGATCACTGATAGCCAATGGGGCGCCTTCGGCCGGGAATTCTTGGGCGCTGAGCCTGCCGCCGCCGCCACCATCAAGCGGTTTTCCTGGGATTGGGCTTGGCCTTTCGCAAAGACCATCGTCATCGCACGCGCCATTGTATCGGCCGACCGTCCACTCGTTGCGATTTGGAGCCCCTCCATTCCGGAAAACTGGCGGCAAGCGTGCGACTCCGTGATCGAGCGCTCAGGCGTTGAGATTGTGTCGTGGCCCATGGGGGCGGCGGCTATTTGGCGTTTGTTTACCGGCTTGGCTTGGGCCGCACGTGTATTGGGTTTGACTATGGCGACGGTGATTCGACATGGCATCAGACGAGGCGGGGCCCGCCAATCAGCCCTCATGGGAATCGAGCTCGTTGATCCACGGCGAATGGGAGGAACCCCGGCCGATCTTGATTATTGGATTGATGGACGCAAGGTGAAGCGGGAAGACGTGTTGTTTTACATGCACGGAGCGCAGAGGAATTTTTTGAAGCGAATGGGCGTTGACTGCGACGAGATTTTGCCGCGGCTGCGAGGTCAAGGATATCGCGTCTTGGAGCTCTATCGTCTTCCCTTGTCCTTTGAGTCGATTCGCGAGATCTTGGGAGCGTTGAGAAAGCTGCCAATACTTTCCGGGGGAACTGGAGGTTTTGGCTCCGTCGTTTATGAGGCGTGGCGGGCCTTTTTGACTTACCTGCCGCTTTTTGACCATAGCACTCCTCTTAACATGGTTCACACGCCTTTCCCAAGTGGGTTTGCCGGACCCCGTCTTGATAGTGGCGTTATTACGGGTTTGTGCCGAAGCCGAGGAAGCCGCAGCGTCGGCTATCAAAACCGTTTCGTCTACGATACGTTTGAATTCGATTTTGACTGCTACGATCTCTTCTTGGCTTGGGGAGCAGGTTGGTGGGATTCTTGGAGGCCGTTCTTGTGCCGCGTCCGCGATGTCTTTGAAGTTGGATGCTCCAATCTCGCGACGCTAGGCGCTTCCGATCTTAAGGATCAAAGAACCGTCGTGGTTTTTGCCCAAGAGCTCAATGGGAACCATTATTCCGCGTCGTACAATTACAAGTTGCTGCGCGCCTGTGGAGAGCTGGCCCGCCGATATCCTCGATGCAAGTTTGTCGTCAAGATGAAGGATTTGCAGGACATTGATGCCATTCTCAGTGATGCCGATTTTCGCCGGTATTGCGAGACGATCTCGAATTTTTCCTTTGCTCGACTGTCGCGTCACGAGTGCGCGGGGTTGCTGCGGCAAGCCGATATTGTGATCGCCGCGGCCTACACAACGCCAGGTGGCGACGCGCTCTTAGCAGGCAAGCCCGTCATTTTCTACAGCGAGCTTGGCGGAGGGTGCAAAGCGCTAACGTCGATCTCCGGCTTGGTGGCGGAGACGCTGAGCGATCTTGAAGTCTACTTTGAGAACGCGCTTGCTTCGATCGATCGGGCGGGGAAGTGGCCGCTTGAAACCCTGCGCAGACTGGATCCGTACCGAGATGGGGCTGCGCGTGACCGGATTATAGAACGGATTTTACAGGAAGCTTAAGAATCGATGCTATCCGTTGACGCGTTGGCGCAAAAGAATATCGAGCATCATTCCCGGCTCAGCGCCGAGCACGAGTGGGTCAAGGGATTTGTATCCGCCGAGGCGCTAAGGCGGGCCGTTCCAACTTCCGGGACGAAGACGCTCGAGGAATTTGAATCCGGCTATTTTGGTCCCGAGGTGGGCCCCGTACGCCGCTATCTCGAGGCGCAGATGCATCGATATATTAGCCCTGTGGATGAGTTCTTGGACATGGGTTGCGGCGGGGTTTGGTGGAAAGAATCTTATTGGCCGATCCCCAAACGCGTGACAGGCGTCGAGATTAATCCCTTCGCGCTGTTGAGCTTGCGAGACACTTATTGGGACCATCGGAGATATCGTCTCATTTATGCTCCCTATGGTTTAACCGAGCTGCCCGATCAGTCGTTTGATCTGGCGCTTTCGTCGAGCGTGCTCGGATACGTTCTGCCTTCCATCGCGCAGCTTCATATCGCAGAGCTGGCCCGCCTGACGCGTCGAGGGGGATACGCCGTCTTTAGTCGCGTGAAGGCCGCCAATATTTGGACGCATGGCAGCGGGACCCGCTTGCGAGAAATCTCTCCGGGCGTATTCGATTACGCCTATTCACAACGAGATCTGAGGCGCGAGATCATGAGCCACGGATTTGTGATCGAGGAATCGCGCAGCGTTGGCCTGCGGCTTCCGTTGCCGTGGCGAGCTATTCAAACGCTTTATCGTCAAGGGTGGGCGGGCTTTATGGACGCGGCCGCGAATAGGCTATTTCCGATTTTCCCATTGCACCATCTCATCGTCGCGCGAAAGAGGGGATCATGACCATTCGTCCTAGGCGGGCTCTTTTAAATCCTGAATTGATCCGACCCAGCGCGTTGAGCTCCCAACCAAGAGATCCTAAGCTTCTTTGGCTCGATAAGAACGAGAACTTGGACCCTGAGCTCCTCTCTGTTTCCCGAAGGATTCTTCCCGAAATCTTGCCGCTTGCCCTGTCGACGTATCCGGAGGCAGGAGAAACGTATCGAAAGTTGGGCCGTTGGCTGGAAGTCAGTCCTGAGTCATTATTGCTGACGCCAGGAAGCGATGGCGCGATTCGTCTCGCCTTTGAGGCGTTCGTCGACTCCGGCGACCCCGTTGTGCACACTCATCCAACCTTCGCGATGTACCCCGTTTACGGCCAGATGTTTGGGGCTCAGGTTCATCGCGTCGAATACCAGCGAATAGGCAACGCCCCATTCATTGATCCCGAGGCAGTTGTTCGGCAGCTCAAGGCGCATCGCCCGAAGCTCTTGTGCTTGCCGAACCCCGACAGCCCTACGGGCACTGTTCTTGCGCCAGAGGCCATTGAGAGCCTCTTAAAAGAATGCGAGGCCGTTGGCGCCGTGCTGCTGCTTGATGAAGCCTATCACCCGTTTCACGATTGGTCGGCGGCTCCCTGGACCAGGGAATACAAGAATTTGATTGTCGCAAGGACATTCGCCAAGGCCTGGGGTGTGGCCGGCCTTCGGATTGGTTATGCCGTGGCTCATCCAGAAACCATCGCTCTATTGCACAAAATGAGACCGATGTATGAGACAAGCACGTTCGCCGTCGAGTTCGTTTCTCGACTGCTTGATCATGCGCCTGACATGATGCGATCCGTGGCTCGGATCAACGAAGGAAAGCAGTATTTTGCTGGCGAGATGAAGGCCTTGGGATTGGAGGTTCTACCGACGGCCGGGAACTTCCTTCATGTCGACTTCGGCGGTCGAGGGCCGGTTATTCATGCGGCGCTTTCCGGCAAAGTCCTCTATCGGCCGACCTTCGATCATCCCAGCCTCGCGGGATACAGCCGCTTCACGGTCGCGCCGCGGCCCATCATGGCTCGCGTCGTCGAGATGATCAAGGCCGCTTTAAACCCAGAAGTTTCCCAGCCTCAGGGAGCTCCTCAAGCGCGCGAGGTCCGAAGTTAAGTCTTCGCATGAAACATCAAGTTTTGATTTCGCCGTCGTCGTTTGGAGACTGCGGCTCTGATCCGCTTCGGATTCTCGAGGAGGCTGGCTTTGAGCTCAAGTTCAATCCTTACAGACGAAAACTGGTGCGCGCGGAAGTCGTGGAGCTTGCGCAAGGCTGCCACGGCCTGATCGCCGGCGTCGAGCCATTAGACAAGGAAGTTCTGGAGAAGCTACCCGAGCTTCGCTGCATCAGCCGCTGCGGCGCGGGGCTTGATAACGTGGATCTGAATTGTGCGCGGGAGCTTGGGATTTCCGTTCTTAATACGCCGGAGGGGCCAACGCGAGCCGTGGCGGAGTTAGCCGTTGGACTGACGTTCGCCTTGGCCAGGGCCATCCCACGGCGCGACCGCGCCATGCGCGCAGGACGTTGGGATAAAAGCCTCGGCATGTTAATCGAAGGCAAGACAGTGGGCGTGATGGGCCTTGGCCGTATTGGTCGGGCCGTGGCGCTTTTGTTTCAGTCCCTGGGTTGCCGCATTCTTGGAAACGATGTGCGTCCCGACGTGTCATGGGCGCGAGAACATCACGTTGAGCTCGTTTCTTTTGAAGAGCTTCTCAAACAAGCCGATATCGTTTGCCTCCATGTTTCCCTTGGCGCAAACAGCGTCGGTTTGATTGGACGACCCGAGCTCGCGCTTTTGAAAGAAGGCGCGTTATTGGTCAATTTGTCGAGGGGCGAGGCGGTTGACGAGGCCGCGCTGATTGAGGCGCTTGATTCCGGGCGCCTAGCTGGAGCTGCGCTTGACGTCTTCGCTCAGGAGCCCTATCGAGGACCTTTGCTACGCTACGACAACGTCGTTTTGTCGCCGCACGTTGGGTCCTATGCGCGGGAAGCTCGACTGCGCATGGAAGTGGATGCGGCCCGTAATCTCATCGCAGGCATGGACCAGCGGCTTGAACGCAAGCAAGGGTAAGTCCCATGTGCGCGCCAACGCCGCCATTTACGGCGGAGCGGGCATCATCGTCCAAATCTTTCGTCTTGTCCAAGAAGTCCTTTTGCGCCGACTGCTCACGACGGAGATCATCGGAATCATCGGCTTGGGCGATTTGGTCCAAAGTTTCGCCAAGAGCTTGGATCTGGGCGTCGTTGTGGCCGCGGGACGAGATTTGCCGCTGCTTCGCGGAGCGGGACGCCTCGATGAGGAAGCGATCGCTCGGAGAACGGCTCTATGGGGCTATGTAGCGCAGGCCGTTATATTCGCTATCCCAGTCGTTGTTTACGCTCTCGTTGCCGTCACCGATCCCAACATTCGCTGGGCCTTGTGTGCGGCCTCCCTCGTTCAGGTTTTGACCGCCGCCTGCGAGGCGCGGCAGCTGGTCCTTCAGTCCGTCCAGAATTTCGCGAGCTTAAGCCGCGTCAACCTCTCCTTCGCCTTGATCTATGCCGCTTGCGTTGTGAGCGGAGCGGAATTGTTTGGGCTGCGAGGGGTCCTTGTTGGGGGCGTGGCGGCCTGGATTGTTCAGACGTTTCTCCTGCGCCATTACATCGCCGGCTTAGTTCTTCAAGAGGGGCGTCTCGATTTCAGAGTATTAAAGAGTCTCATCAGCTTTGGCCTTCCCTTGAAGCTTTGTGATTATCCGACCGCGCTTGCATTTCTCGTTGACTCGATGATTGTTGGAAAGCTCTTCGGCCTTGAAGGATTGGCGATTTACTCGACGGCGCGCGCGTTCTTCAACCAAGCCCTCGAGCTTCCCACGCGGTTTGGAAGCGTCGTGCTGATGAGGCTGTATCATGACGACGCAGCCGAGGGAAGGGCAGTCTCGGCCGCTCAATTGGCTCGATTCCTTAAGGCGCAATATTTTCTCATCCTTCCGGTTTTGGTTTGCGGCTTTGCCGTTGGCCTTAGGTTCCTCGCCTCTTGTTTCCTGCCTCGTTACATGCCCACGGTTGCGGTGGCTGAAGTTCTTATTCTTGAGGCTTATTTTGTTCCGCAGATCAGCTTGATGCGTAATTATTGGATCATCGACAAGAATCTGCGCCTAATCGCCGTCTCGGGAAGCTTGTGGCTCATCTCTCGCGTCGTTTTGCTGTATTGGCTGGCTGTCGGCCTGAAGCTTGGGCTTATCGGCGCCGCTTGGGCATGTGTCGCCAGCGCCATTGTCTATTACGCATTCCTTTTGATCGGGATCGGGCACCCGCTTTGGGGCGGTGCTGGCAGCACTCGGCTTGGCTTGTCGGCGATCATTTCGGCCGCCGTAGCGGCGATTGCTGTGCGACAATTGAATACTCCAATGCCAGCCGTTTTGACGGCAGCGATGCTTGTCGCCGTCCGTCAATTGACTGGAATGATGATGGTGATTTCTCCACTGATCCTTTTCGGCCTCCTTGTTGTCGTCGCCGAAGACAATGACGTTGGTTCCGTTACTGTCTGTCTGCCGCGGCTGAGCTTGTGGGCTCTATTCTTTGCCAGGATCAAAAGGAGAAAACCACTGGACGTCTACTTCGAGGATTACACGCGCTATGCCAAGGCGCTCATGCGCTGGTTTGGCATCCCTGAATCTTGGTTGTTGATTTGCTACCAGCTTGTCGCTGGCCGCTCGGTTCGCCGATTGCCGCAACGAACCTTGGGGGTTCCATCCCTCTCGGCCTAATCCTGCCAGTCCTTCCCCTTTTTGGGGCGGTTTACGTTTATTTCTTTGGGCTAAAAGCAAGTCCCATGCAGGCGCTCCTGGCCGCTCTTCTCTGTTTTTTGTTTTGGCCGAAGGTGGGCTTGCACCAGCCTCCTCTCCTAGAGGGGATGTCGGCCTATATTTTCATGTGGCCGATCACCACGAGCGCGCTCGCCTTAAGCGTCTGGCGACATGAAGGGAAGAGGCAGGCGTCGGTCGGCAAGGCGCTTGGACGATGCCTTTTCATCGCCATAGCGGCCGTCACCGTCTCATTTACGGCCTCCTGGTTGGTCGACAAACAGGGTCTTGCTCCGTCCACGATCGAGCCGCGTTTGCGCGTTTATAATTTTCTCATCTTGCTGCAAGCAGGATGGTTTTCTTATTTGTTTTTGCGCAGCGTGCGCACCGCGCAGGATGCGCGCCGCGTATTAGAAATCTTCGCCTTGGGCGGGGGCGTGATTGTCGCGGAGTCAATTGTATTCGCTTACCTGAAAATACCGTCGCCTGGCGGTTTGGCGTTCGATAAGACGGCAGGGCGTTTTCAGAGCTTCTTCTATTCCAGTTTCTCCACCGTGAATTTTTTTATGACCTTGGCGTTTTCGAGCATGATGTATATGTCCTTGACACGGCGTCGAGCGTGGCTGTTATTAACGGCGGCTTGCTTCTTGCCTGTGATGGCGACCTATGAGCGCGGACCGATTTGTGGGCTACTGTGCGTGGCTCTGGTGGCTTTCCTTGCGACGCGCCGGCGCAAACTGCGATGGTTGCTTTCGATCGCTGTTGTCGCCGCGGCGCTAGCCATCGCCTTTCCGCTATTCTCGGAAGGGTTGGGCCGCGTGATGGGGGGCTCGGTACGCAAGGATTATTTTTCCTCAGGCCAGGTTTCCGTGCGGCGCGCGATCTGGGCGCGTGGTCTGGATGTTGGAGTCGTAGCGTTTCCGTGGGGGGTCGGCCCTGGCCTGTTTTCGGAGCAGACGGACGCTGTAGCGATCTGGGTACCGCCGGAGCGGTTCGCCGGACCGGCGGATCGCCTGTTTTGGGAGACTTATAATAGCCTTGTTCATGGATGGTATCATTCCGATTTGCATAGCCTCTACATGACTTGGATTGTGGAAAATGGGCTTCTTGGGATCCTGACTCTTGTCTTTGTGGCGTTTATTTTTGGAAGAAGCCTTCTGGCGCTCTTGCGTACTCCTATTCCCACCGGCGATGAACCGTGGCGAACCTATGCTTTATGGGTTTGCTCTTGCGCCGCTTTCGCAGGCCTGGCCGTAGACTATGCTTTTGACGTCAATCCTTTTTTGTTTTTCATGCTGTTTCCCCTTTTGCACATCGGCAAGGTTTGCCAACGGACACTCAGGTACAATAGCGACGAGCAGGCCATGTCGATTTGTTAGAATCTTAATTGCGCTGTGGCTAGAATATTGCTAACCGGTGGACGCGGCATGGTGGGAAGCTATGCCAGCCGCGTTTTCACCAAAGATGAGGTCCTGGCTCTTGGATCCAACGAGCTCGATATCTGCTTGCCGGATCAGGTCGACGCTAAAATCGACGCTCTCCGACCCGATGTCGTTGTTCATTTGGCTGCGGCGACCAATGTCGATCGTTGCCAGACGGACCCCGCCTACGCGTTTCGCGTCAATGAGCAGGGAACGCGCAATATCTCTCGTGCCTGTTTGCGCCATAACTGTACTCTTGTTTACGCGAGCAGCGGCGCGGTTTTCGATGGTCGAAAACTAGAGCCGTACCTCGAATCAGATCCGGTATCTCCAGCGAACACATATGGCGCCTCAAAGTTGGCGGGGGAAGTCGTCGTGCGCGACCTTGCCTGTCGATGGTTTATCGCTCGCGCTGGCTGGGTTTTTGGCGGAGTCGACCGCGATGCTAAATTCGTCGGCAAACTCGCTGGCATGATGCTTTCCGGTCAAAAGCAGCTGAAGGTCGTCGACGACAAGATCGGGACCCCTACCTATGCTTTGGATTATCTACAAAGTATTCAAAGCTTGATTGGCGGCGCAGAAAGCGGAATCTATCATCTCGGCAATATGGGTCTTGCCTCCCGTTTTGAGATCGCGCAGGAAATCCGCCGCATCCTGGACCTCAAGGACGTGGAAGTCGTTCCTGTTTCCTCCGATCAGTTCCCTCTTCCTGCGCCACGGGGACGTTCCGAGGCCATTGCCAGCTCCCACGGTGCTTTCGCGCGGCGTTCTTGGCAGAAAGCGCTGGAAGACTATCTCGTTCGGGAATACCTACCAGCCTATCCAGCCGTTACCGCCTAATGCCTTTAGTCACCATAGCCATCTGCGCTTATAATGCGCAGCGCTACATTGAAGAAACGCTCGAGAGCGCGCTGGCGCAAACGTTTCGCGACTTCGACGTTCTTGTCGTTGACGACGGCTCGACCGATGACACCCCAGGCATCGTCGGCCGCATGGCTCGGCGGCACTCTCGACTGAAATATTTTCGCCAAGAAAACGGAGGCTTAAGCAGCTCGCGCAACGCTTCGCTGCGAGTGGCGGAGGGCCAATGGCTTGCCATCATCGATCACGACGACATTTGTCTTCCCGGACGGCTCGAGGCGCAGGTGGAGCAGGCCAGACGCTTTCCCGACGCCGCGCTTATTTTTTCGGATTCGGAGCATTTCATGGACGACGGTCGCGTTATCCGCAGCCAATTCCAGTATTTCAACCCTTGCGGCATTGATTTGACGGCGGGAGCTGCAGGGGCGCAGCTCCTGGTTCATGGAAACTTCATTGATTCGGAAACGGCTTTTTTCCAGCGGAAGGCGGCAATCGAGCTTGGGGGATTTGATCCCCGATACGCTTACGCCATGGACTATGAGTTTTTTATTCGATTGGGCGCTCGGTTTCGCATCTCAGGAGTCGATCGCATATTGTCTCGCTGGAGACTCCATCCCAAGCAGTTGACTCAGACGATCCCAGATAAGGTCGTAGCCGAGACGCGAGACATTCTTTCACGTTGGCTTGACTGGCCGGGGCTTGTTGGGGTGGCTCGGGCCGAGGTGAAACAGAGGTTATTTTTGTTTGCGCTGCTTGAGCTTAGGGCCAAAATGGCTGGGTCTCGAATGACGCCAACCACGGCGGTGCTTCAGGACGTTCTCAGTGGAGCGCCAACGAGCCTTCTCGACCTCCAATGTCTCTCTCGTTTGGGAACGGAGAAATTTCGCCGAGTCTTGGGCGCGCGCCCTGCGCCTACCTTGAGAACATAGCCCATATGCCGAGCGGCTCGGATCGTTCCGTCTTCGCGCGGCGATTTGGCGTGACGTCGTTTTACCGCCTCGCGCAGCGGATGATGCGGTCTGTTTATTATTTTATCTTCGCCCGGAGGGCCTATAAGTTCGCCATCCGGCCGCTCATCGAGTTCAATACCTTGGACCAGTTTCGAGCCTTTTGCACGGGCTATCCAATTCTTGAGAACTGCCAGGCCATCCGTCTTGAGCCCGCTCATTCCTTTGGCCAGCGGCTTCTTGTGATCGCCGCCCATCCCGACGACGAGACGGTGGGGATGGGGGGCACCATGTTGAGAGCCCGCAAAGACGGGAATGACGTGCGGGTTCTCTATGTGACCGATGGCGGCAACGGCGGGCCTGGAACCTATCAAACGAATTGCGCGTTGCGGGAAGAAGAAGCCCGTTCGCAAAGCCAGGCTCTGGGCATCGCCCATGAATTTTTGGGCGCGCCTGACGGGCTATTTGAGGTCACGGAGGAGTTGGCGCGTTTGCTCGCGAACAAGATCGAGGACTATTCTCCAACCTCCTTGTTCATCCCATGGCTTCTCGAATCGAATCCAGCCCATCGTCAAGTCAACCATTTGCTGTTGAGAAGCCTTCAGCTGATACAGTTTGACGGAACGATATTCGCCTACAAGGTTTGGTCGAATCTGACTCCCAATACTTTTGTCGACGTCACGAGCGTAATGGAGGAAAAACTCGCTGCCGTCGCCCGCTGGAAATCCCAGGTCGACATTTTTGACTACGTTCACTTCACGCGCGGCATGAACGCTCACGACAGCTATCTTCAGTCGGGACGAGGGTACGTCGAACCATTTTTTAATTTGCCTGCGAAAGATTATGTCGCTCTCCTTCGGCGTTACTACGGATAAAGCCTTAGGCTCGAGTCTTGGGAGCGTCGTTTCTCCATTCGCCAACCCCACGGCGCGGCGAGTAGCCGCGCGCTACCTGGATTCTCGCGAGGCGGTTGACGCCTCTGGGACATGGAGGTCGACGCGGCGTTTTGGCGTTGGACTTCTCGAGCTGGTTGGGGCTTCCTACGCTGACTATCAGTCCCTGGCCAAAGGCCAGGCGGATCTCGAGGATGTTGGGTTTGAGAAGAGCTTGAGCTTGCTTGGCCCCTTCGCGGAGGGAGACCCGTCTATCGTATTGATGGAGAGATGGGTGAAGGAGCGTGGTTTGCTTTGCCGGGCCGTGGCGCTCTCAAGCGCTCCGGTTCTTCGGATCACGGGATCATGGCAGGAGTATTGCGATTCCAAGCGGGGAAAATTTTGGCACAACCTCAATCGCTCCCAACGTCAGATCGAATCGCAATTCGGTCCGCTCGAATTCAAGGTTCTCGAAAGGCCCGAAGACGTAGAGAAGGCTTTTCCGTCTTGTCTCGAGCTCTATCGCGCGAACTGGACGCGACTGACGTCGCGATCCTTCTTCTTGAGCGATTCGGGCGGCCGATTCCTTCATGATTTAATGGTTGAGTTGTCGCGCGAGGGTAAGGCCGAGATCTCGCGGCTTGAGCAAAGGGGCGAGCTCCTGGCGTTTTCCTGCGCGCTGAAGATGGATTCAATCTATTATTTTTACGTCTTCGCCACGAGTAAGCGTCCGGAATTCGAGCGCTTCTCCATTGGGAAGCTTTTCCTGAGACGGCTGCTGGAATCCGTCTTTTCGCGGGGAATGTGCGCGTTTGACTTCATGGCTGGCGAGGAGCCGTATAAGTTCGAATGGACCCGCGCAAGCCGCAGCCGAGCGCTCTATTTGGTCGCCCCCGACACGCTGGCCGGTCGAGCGCGTCTTGAATATTTCCTGGCAGCGCGCGGCTTGGAAGCCAGGCTTAAGAACAACCAGATGTTGCGAGGCCTGTTGCAGCGCCTGTCTCTTTTGTTGCGATGAGAATTACGGCCTCGCCAAGTCTAAGTTTTTCCGACATCCTGAAATTGTGGCGGCTTAAGCCTGCGTCTGATTCGAGGGCGGGCATGGCTTGGGTGGCCGACGGCCGGACCGCTCTTGAGGCCGCCTTGCGTCATTGCGCAGGCGGCGGCCCGTGGCTCGTACCGGCCTATTGTTGCCCAGCCGTTCGGCAAACCTTCCTCGCCGCAGGCATACAAACCGAATACTATCCCGTGGACGAGTCCCTGGTTCCTGTTTGGGACTGCCTGAAAGCTAGGCTCGAACAGGGCGCGGCTGCGGGGATCGTCATCATTCACTATTTCGGATTTCGAACGGACTGGACTCCGCTCAAGTCCCTCTTAGTATCGAGGAAAATTCCGCTCATCGAGGATTGCGCCCATCTTCCGATGCCTGATCCCGGCTGCGAGAATTTAGAGAGCGAGGCGCGGATCTATAGCCCGCGGAAATGGCTGCCGATTCCGCACGGCGGCATGCTAATGTTGAAGCACTTTGACGGCTCGCCGCAATCCCTATTTCAAAAAAGCACGCCCGATCTTGTTCCTCAGCTAGCACGCAGCGCCGCGTTCGCGCTTGAACGCGGTTTGCGTCTTAACCTGCGGGGGTGGCTGCTTTCTCTGCCGGCATTTGAGCGCCGCGTTGAAAGTCAAGACGCCGTTGGGCACGCCTATGGCCTGGCCATGGATCCGCGCCTTGTCGCCTTCATCAAAAACGGCGCCCCGGCGGCGGCTGAGATCGCCCAGAAACAAAGAAACAATTACGAAGCCTTGGCGCACCACCTCATCAGTCTGCCGTCACTTCGGTTGTGGCGGCGACCAATGCCAGAGGATTGTCCCTATACGTTGCCAGTCTTGCTTGATCCCGCGCGCCGAGATGGCCTTCTCCGGTATTGCCTTCGCAGGGGAGTGATGGCGAGAGCTTATTGGAGATCGCTTCCGCCCGAGGTCATGGCCAGCGCCGACTTCGAGACATCAAGACGGCTTTCGGAAAGCCTCCTTTGCCTTCCGATCCACTACCGGCTGAGCTCCTCCGATTTAGACCGGGTTCGCGCTGTTGTCGCGGCATTCTTTAACGAATAGAACCAGCCCCTCCTCGATCGGCAAGGCAGGAGAGTAGCCGAGTTCCTTGACGATCCGGTCGCTTTGGTAGATCGCGCGGCTTGTGAGGGCGTCGATTCGCGAGGGCGTCAAGGGAAGGCGTATTCTCAGTCTCTGCGCGAGGCTAGCGGGCCATCGCGCCAGGAACTCAGGAACGCGCAGCGTTGGAACAGGCTTGTCGAGCGCGCGCGCGATGATCGCGACGAAATGCTCGATGGTCAGATGGTCGGAAAGGTTGTAAATTCCGCCACTCGCACGACCGGCCAGTCCGCAAAGCATGAGCGCCTCAACGACATTATCGACATGAATGTAGTTGGCCGACGCCCCAGGCTCGCCCATGAAAAAAAATAGGCCGCTGTCGATCATCGCGATCATCTGCTGAAGCGATTGGTTGGGCATTCCGGGGCCAAAGACGATGGACGGCCTCAAGACAACCCAAGAGGCCCCGGCCCGGCTTCTTTCCTCGATGACCAGATGCTCCGCGGCGGCTTTCGTCGTCTCGTATTCGCCAACTGGATGGATCGCCGCTTTCTCCGTCACGACTCCTTCGCGATGCGGCCCATACACGCCAACGCTGCTCAGTTGCACCCACCGCGCGACGCGTCGCTGCGCCGCCCGTAATAAAATTTCCGTTCCCTCCACATGAACTTGCCGCATCCGCGCTTTGTCGCGCAGCTCGCC
Source organism: uncultured Elusimicrobia bacterium (assembly GCA_964653765.1). GTDB lineage: Bacteria > Elusimicrobiota > Elusimicrobia > UBA1565 > UBA9628 > JAGWUP01. The sequence continues at coordinate 36,095 of CAZZGQ010000002.1, forward strand.
CGCACAATGATAAAGGACGTCTGCGCCATCCAAGAATGCCTCAAGCGGCGTATCGCCATCGCCCAGATCGCCACGGTAAACCTGAACTTCCGGAGAGTGGGGAAATCGACCAGGATCCTGGCGCGTCAACACGCGCACGGTATCTTTACGTTCGAGATGCCGCTGCGCGAGCTTGCGCCCGATGAATCCCGTGGCTCCGGTGATCGAGACGATCATTGGCCTTGCTTTGACCAGTTAAGGACGTTTTGCGATCTCCTTTGCTGGTATGCCAGCTACAATTGTCCAAGGAGCAATGCTTCTTGTAACTACGGCCCCTGCACCGACTATGGCATGCGCGCCAATTGTAACGTTGGGTAGTACTACGACATGAGCGCCTATCCAAACATCATCTTCGATCTTAATCGTTCCCGATTCGTGACCTTGTCGGTTGATCGGCAAATCTCTGGAGGAAAATCGATGATTGCTTGTTCTTAAAATTGTATTGGGGCCAATCAGGACATCGTTGCCTATTAAAATTCGACCTCCATCAGCTGCTGATAAACTTACGTTGAAATTGAGGGACACAGAATTTCCTATCTGGATAAGACCATTGGCATTCGCATAGATGCTCCCATTCCGCAACATGCCAAAGTTGTCCCCAATAGAAACATTTTTGCCTTCAACAACGAGAATCTGTTCGTCAAAGCAAGCATTTCGCCCGAGGCTGCTCAGTGTCATTTTTAGCCACATTCTTCTTGCTAGTCGTCCGATGCGACCAGGAAGACTGCGAACCAACGCATCCACCCAAGTAGTTAATTCTTCCGATATTTTCTGCCAGAGCGCCATGGAGTGATTTGAATTATAGACGTACACAGTCGTTTCAGCAACAGTCTAATCTCGGCCTGAAATTTCGTAAAATAACTGTCACTCGAACCCCAAAAGACGCTGTGCGAAAGAAAATCTGCTTTGTCGCGACTGCTGAGATGGCGATCGAGACTTTCCTTCTTGAGCATATTCGGGAGCTCGCCAAACACTGTGACGTGACGGTGATCCTCAACGCCACCGATCCGGGATTTTTGAAGGACGCCAGGGGCGTTCGGGTGATTCCCGTCGCCATCGAGCGGGAAATTAGGCTTTGGCGGGATTGCCGGGCTTTGACGAAGTTGATTTCGATATTTCGAAGAGAACGCTTCGTAGCCGTTCATTCTATTATGCCGAAGTCCGGGTTACTGGCGATGTTGGCCGGGTATTGCGCGCAGATTCCGAGGAGAACGCATACCTTCACCGGTCAAGTGTGGGCCACCAAGACGGGTTTGGCGCGCTGGTTTTTTAAGGTTCTAGACCGGCTGCTCGTCGCCTGCGCAACTAATATCCTGGTTGACAGCGAATCTCAGCGAGCTTTTCTGGTCAGGGAGGGAATTGTTTCCGAGCGCAAGGCTCGGGTTCTGGGGCGTGGGTCCATCCAGGGCGTTGACTGCAAAAGGTTTCGCCCGGATTTTGCCGTTCGACGAGAGGTCAGGGGCGAGTTCGAAATGAGCGAGCCCGAAATCCTCATTTTGTTCTTGGGCCGGATGAACGTCGATAAGGGGCTGCTTGATCTGACGCGAGCCTTCGTCAGGATTTGCGAAGACCACGACGGCGTGCGCTTGCTCTTTATCGGACCTGATGAGCAGCGGATGCAAGAAAAGATTCTTGAAGAGGCGGGATCCTTGGCGAAGCGAATCTTGTTTAAGCCTTATACGCGAGAGCCCGAAAAATACATGGCGGCGGCGGATCTCTTTTGCCTTCCGAGTTACCGGGAGGGATTTGGTAGCGTGCTCATCGAGGCCTCCGCCGCTGGGGTGCCCGTCGCGGCCAGTCGGATTTACGGAGTGATCGATGCCGTTGAGGATGGAGCAACCGGTTTTCTCTTTGAGCCGCGCAACGTGGAGGAGCTGACTGCTGTCATTCGCAAGTTGATTGATGATTCCAGTTTGCGCAAGACCATGGGAGAATACGGTCGACAGCGAGCCTTGCGCGATTTTTCGAAAGAAGCGGTGGTGGCGGCCATGCTTGACTACTACGGCCAGATCATTGGCCGTTCGGAGAGGGAAGTCCTCTCCTATGCTTGAGTTTGGTATGATAGGACGATTTTAGACCTCAGATGAAGGAAGCTGAAGTTCGCCCGCTCGACCTTTACAACCGTTACCTCGACTTAGCAAAACGGGACGCCAAGACCCTGATTGCCGAGCGGTCTGATTTTGTCGAAGTCGCTTGCTCTGCCTGCGCTGCGCGGCCGCACGTCGAGGCCTTCGAAAAACTGGGTTTTCGCTGGGTGGTCTGCCGGACATGCGAGTCGCTCTATATATCGCCTCGTCCGACGCCGGAACAATTGCTCAACTTCTACAAGAACGGAGAGTCGGTGAAGTTTTGGAGCTCCGACTTTTTTCGGCAGACGGCCGAGGCCCGGCGAGAAAAGATGTTTCAGCCTCGGGCAAGGCTCGTGGCCGAGCTCGTGAATCGAGAGGCGTGGACCGGCGATAAGACGTTCGTCGATGTCGGCTCGGGCTATGGGATTTTCTTGGAGGAGATCCGCAAGCTTGGTGTTTTTAACGACATCGTTGGAGTCGAGCCCGGTCCGACGATGGCCCAGATCTGCCGAGAGAGAGGATTCCGAATCGTCCCAAAGATGGCCGAGGATGTCGTCGACGGCGATTGCCGCGCTGACGTCGCCACGGCTTTTGAGGTGCTCGAGCACGTCTTTGACCCGCTCAGGTTCTTGGCGGGAGTCCGGCGCCTGCTTAAGCCCGGAGGGCTGTTTCTTTATACGACCCTGACGGCCAGCGGATTCGACATTCAAGTGTTGTGGGAAAGGTCCAACAGCGCTCACCCGCCTCATCATCTCAATCTGATTTCCGTCAAGGGGATGGAGCTGTTGCTCGAGCGAGCGGGATTCAGGCTCGTTGAGCTGGCCACTCCTGGCGAGCTTGACCTCGACATCGTGGCCAACATGGTTCGGGAGAATCCCGCGTTGCCGTTGCCTCGATTTGTCGCGGAAATGCTCAAGTCTTGCGACGACAAAGGGCGCAGGGAGTTCCAGTCCTTTCTGCGTAATAATCGCCTGAGCTCGCATATTCGCGTCGTCGCCCGCGCATGACGCAAGCGAGCTTGACGCGCGTTCAGAAGCTGACCGTCGATGGGCAATCCGCTTTACGGCTAAACAACGGTCTGGTCCAAGTCGACGTCCTTCCCGAGCTTGGCGGCAAAATCTGGAATCTGATCCATGTCCCGTCGCAGACGCAGTGGATTTGGCACAATCCAAAAACTGCGCTCCAGAAGGTCGCGTCGGGTGCCAGCTACGATGACCATTGGGCGGGCGGCTGGGAAGAGCTTTTCCCAAACGACGCGGCCGGTATGTTCCAGGGCCGGAACCTTCCCGACCACGGCGAGTGGTGGAGTCGCCCCTGGAATGCCGAGGCTCTGGAGTCAGCCAGCGGACAATCGGCCGTGCGACTTTCGCTCGAGGGGAGCGTGTTGAGGGCGCGTTGCGAGAAACGCATCGAGGTTGCCGCCAACGCCGCGGAAGTCACGATCCGCTATCGAATCGAGAACCTGGAAGATAAGCCGATCCATTTTCTTTTCAAGCAGCATCTGGCCGTCGCAGTTACTCCGGAGCACCGTCTTGAAGTCCCAGGTGGTTTGGTCCGTCCGGTTGACCTAGACTTCAGTACGAGGCTTGGCGCGGAGGGGCCGTTTCCGTGGCCGCACGGTCTGGATCGTAAGGCTCAGCTGGTGGATCTCAGCGTCTTGCCCAAGCCTCAGGAGCGGCATCGCGAATTTGTCTATATCGAACGCCTCACGGAGGGCGCCTGCGGCGTTCGCGACACGGTGACAGGACGCTCGCTGCGGTTAAAATTCTCCCAGAACACGTTTCCTTTTACCTGGCTTTTCTGCACGTATGGAGGCTGGCGGGACCTTTACACTGCCGTGCTCGAGCCATGCACCAATATGCCAAAGGATCTCAACGAGGCGTTCCGGCTCGGGAACTGCGCTTCGCTTGAGCCCGGCGAGTCATTAACGACCTCCGTCAGCGCCATTCTTTCATGAAGATCGTCGCCATCATCCCTGCGCGACTCAGCGCTTCCCGTTTCCCGCGCAAGCCCTTGGCGTCGATCCTGGGCCGCCCCATGATCGAGCACGTTTATCGGCGCACTCGGCTGTGCCGGTCTTTGGATGATGTCTATATCGCCACTTGCGATGAGGAGATTCGGCGGGTCGGCGAGAGCCTGGACGCGAAGGTGTCGATGACCTCGCCTCGACATGAACGCGCCAGCGACCGAGTGGCGGAGGCGGCGCGCTCTATTGAAGCGGACGTGATCGTCATGATTCAGGGCGATGAGCCGATGATCATCCCCGAGATGATCGATGGTGCCGTTGAACCGCTGCGCCGTGACCCGTCCGTGCTCTGCGCCAATCTTGCCGCGCCGATCAAGTCGGAGCGGGAATTCGCCGATCCAAACACCATCAAGGTGGTCATGGCCCAAAATGGCGACGCCCTTTATTTTTCCCGCGAGCCTATTCCGACGCGCCAGAAGTTCCCTTTTGGCGATCTTTCAGTCTACAAACAAGTTTGCGTCATTCCTTTCCGCCGGGAATTCTTGCTGCGCTATGCAGATTTGCCGCCCACGCCGCTTGAGCGAGCGGAATCGATCGATATGCTTCGCGCGCTCGAGCATGGTTATCCCATTCGGTTGGTCCGAACAGACGTGATGACTCATGCCGTCGATACCCCGGAAGATCAGCGGATCGTCGAGAAGATGATGCGCGCCGATCCGCTTGTTACCCAATATGCGTAATCCAGCTTCTCCGTCAAAATTTCGCGTTTTGGTGTCGGCGCCTTACGCGATGCCGGTGATCGATCGTTACCGCAGCGTCCTTGAGCAAGCCGGCTGCGAGGTCGTCGTGGCCAAGGTCCGGGAACGTTTAAGCGAGGGCGAGCTTCTTGGCCTTGTGGTCGACGTTGATGGGATCATTTGCGGCGATGATCAGATCACGCTCCGCGTTCTTGAGGCCGCTCCACGTCTTAAGGTCATTTCAAAGTGGGGCACTGGCATCGACTCGATCGACGTGGAGGCCGCGCGCGCGCGAGGCGTTGCGGTTCGAAACACGCCTAATGCCTTCAGCGAGCCCGTCGCGGACACGGCGCTGGGGTATATGCTCTTGTTCGCGCGCCGCCTTGACACGATGAGTCAAGACATCCGAGCTGGCCGTTGGTCAAAGCCCGCGCTGTTCGCGTTGCGGGAAAAGACTCTTGGAATCATTGGCCTCGGCAATTGCGGGAAAGCCGTGGCGGGGCGGGCCGCGGCCTTTGGTATGCAGATCGTTGCCCATGACGTCGTCTCGCCGTCAAAGGAATTTCTGGCGCGATGCCCGGTTCGCTTGACAACGCTTGGGGAAGTGCTGGGAGCGGATTTCGTCACGATTCACGCCAATTTAAATCCCACGTCCTACCACCTGATCAACGATGCGGCGCTCGCGAAGATGAAATCGACGGCTTACTTGATCAATACAGCGCGAGGACCGATTGTTGAAGAGGCCGCTCTTGTTCGAGCCCTCTCGGCCAAGCGCATCGCCGGAGCTGCCTTGGATGTTTTTGAAAAGGAGCCTCTTCCGGAGGATAGCCCGCTTCGCCGATGCGACAATGTCTACTTCGCGCCGCATAACGCCAACAGCAGCCCTGAGGCGGCCGAGCGAGTCCATGAAAACACCATCGCCCAGCTGCTGAAGGACCTCCAAGCCGATCCGGTGGTAAGGGCCTAAGCCATGCCTGAGACATCCGTCATCATCCGCGCGTTTAACGAGGCCAAACATCTTCCCAGGCTTTTTGACGCGTTGAAGCGTCAAACATACCGCGATTTCGAGACCGTCGTCGTTGATTCCGGCTCCTATGACGCGACGCGCGACATCGCTCGTCAGAACGCGGACCGGCTGATCGAGATCCAGCAGCATGATTTCACGTTTGGGCATTCGCTTAACGTCGGCATTGAAAATAGCGGCGGCCGTTTTCTTGCCATCATCTCTGCGCATGCGGCGCCAACGAATTCCGAGTGGCTGGGAAACCTGATCGAACCCCTTCGCTCCGATCGCACGGCTATGGTCTACGGGCGCCAGATCGGCGACCACCAGACTAAGCTTGGGGAGTTCGTCGATTTCTTGCGAACCTTTGGGACTGAAAAGAAGGTTCTAGTGGCGCCCGATTTCTTCGCCAACAACGCGAATTCGGTGCTGCGCCGGGATTTGTGGCAGCGCCGCCGTTTTGACGAGAATCTGCCAGGCCTCGAGGACATCGAGTGGGTGAAGTTTTTCATGGAGCAGGGCTATCAAGTTGTTTATGAGCCGAAGTCCTGCGTCTTTCATGTTCACGAGGAAACGTGGTCGCAAGTGCGCCGTCGCTATTATCGAGAAGGACAAGCCGCGAAGTGGATTGGAATCGCCGGACGGCGCGATCTGCCCAAGCTCTTCTTTCGAGAGATGCGTTCCTTGGTTGGCGATTTTTTCTGGACCATAAAACATGGGCGGTCGAGCCGGCCGATGGATATCGTTCGTTGGCGTTACGAGAAGCTGAGAGGTTCTAGCTCCGGCATATTGGACGGCGCGGCGATGCAAAACCCGGCGACCCGAAGGCAACTGTTGTTTGATCGCTCCTACAAGGCTGTCGTCGTGAGAGCTCCAGGCAAGGCCAGCCTCGAGGATGTTGAGATGCCGGCGCTCAAGCCTGGAGAGGTGCTTGTGAAGGTCGCCTACCAGGGAATTTGCGCTACGGACCGCGAAGTTTTCGAGGGAACCTTAGGGTACTATAAAGACGGTCTGGCCAAATATCCGATCGTGCCTGGGCATGAGTTTTCGGGCACCGTCGCGGCTTGTGGCGCCCGCATCGAGGATCTTCCCCATGGCAGCCCGGTCGTAGTTGAGTGCATTCAGGGATGCGGCAATTGCCCGCAATGCCGACAAGGGCGGAGTATCGGATGCGTTCAGAGACGCGAGGTGGGCGTCATCGGGAAAGACGGCGGTTACGCGGAGTTCGTGATAACGCCAAGAAAGTTCGTTCATGTTCTTCCGGCAGGGATGGATCTGCGCAAGGCCTGTCTGTGCGAGCCCACCGCTGTCGTCTTGAAGGGGCTGCGCCGATTGGCTGGAGCGCGGCTAGGAGCTCGTTTGGGCGAGTGCGCTGTCATCGGCGCTGGAACCATTGGGCATTTGGCCGCCAGGATCTTGGAACTGCGTGGAAACCGAGTCACCATCTTCGACCGGGATCCTCGGCGCCTTGAGCCGTTTAACGGCAGCTCCATTGGAACAAGCCGGGACGTGGATGATTTGACCCGATTCCAAACGGTCATAGAAGCGACCGGCGATCAAGAGGCCTTGGAGGACGTGCTGCGCAAATCCGCCGCCGGCACCACGATTCTATTGCTGGGGCTGCCCTATGCGCGCCGGGAATTCAGCTTTGAAAATATCGTCGGCTACGATCTGGCGGTCGTGGGCTCCGTCGGGAGCGGGTCCGAGGACTTCCGAGAGGCGCTGAAGGTCCTTCCTGAGTTAGACGTGCCCGCTTTTTACGGCGCGGTCTTTCCATTGGCGGACTATGAGCTCGCATGGCAGGCGGCCCGCGAGAGAAAATCGATCAAGGTGATGCTCGAGGTGAGTCGGCCTGAAGCCGCGCAGGCCGACTCACGCGAAGTGGCGACGGCTTCTGCTAATGGCCCGAAGTGACGACTCGCCGATTATCGTTGCTTTGCCCAGAGAGGCCGCCCGCCTAGCCAAGGGAATTGGCCGAGACCGAGAGTGGTGTTATCTCGGCTCCTCCATTCGTCGGCGAGAGCGCGTTTCTGCCGTTCTCAATAGCGAGCGCAGGGTCTCCGTTGCTCGAGAAATTGATCTGATCGCGGGCAGATGCAAACAACCGTTCCTGGACTGGCTTGAGAGCGTTGGACGTCTCCAACGCGATCGCCTGGGTTGGTGGACCTCGACGTTAGCCTCACGCAGCTCGCTGCAGACCGATCTTTTTCTTCAATTCTGTTACGCTGAGCTCATTCGGAGTTGGATTGCAGAGCGCCGTGGGCCGGTGGTTGTTGTTGTCGAGGATCCCTGGCTGATTTTATTCCTCAAGCGGCGCTTTCCAGACGAATCCGGGCTGGTCTTCTTTGGCGGATTGCCGATGGGCCTTTGCACTAATACGCTCTACTGGCTGGCGCGAGCGCCTTTGTCCGTCGCCCATACCCTGGCTTATGCCCTCGCCGCTTTCATGCTGGGTGGCCTTATTCGGCGTCGTGAGCCTCGGGAGGGTGGCGCGTCCGTCTTGATTCATACTTGGATCGATGGCCGATCCGTGTCCCAAAGAGGCGTCTTTCAGGACCCTTACACGGGAAGGCTGGAGTCATTTTTCACGTCACGCGGGCAAACGGTGTTGCGTTTGACGCATTGGCACATCCCGCCCACTTTAATCCCGCGCCTGAAATCATTCTGGCAAGACTTCCTCCTGGCGCCTCACTATTTGCGTCTAAGCGATATCCTTCACGCCGTGACGTCTCGTTTTACCCTCTCTAATCTGGATTCCATCCCGCGGATGCTTGGCTGGGATATGCGCCCTCTGCTACGTCGAGAAATGCTTCATGAGTGGGGCCATCCGGCCTATTCGCGATACCGGCTCACTTATCTATGCCTGCGCAGAATGGCCAGCCAATGGGCCAGTCAGGTCAAGTGCATCGTTTATCCCTTTGAAAACCTGCCTTGGGAAAAAATGCTTTGCCTGGCCTGGCGAGAAGCGTCGCCAACGGTTCGCCTTGTTGGTTATCAGCATTCGAGCGTGCCGCCGCTGCTGCTGAACTATTTTCTCGGTCAGCGTGAAAGCGAAATCATGCCATTGCCGGACCAGGTGATCGCAAACAGCAGTTATAATGAGGCACTTCTCAGGAGCGGCGGTTATCCGTCGGTGCTTAACGGGGGGGCCCTGCGCTACGAGCACTTGTTTTTGGACCTTTCGGCGGCCGAAGGGAGGAAGATTTCATCCGACGCGGATCGGTTCGTGCTTGTGGTTTTCCCGACGTGCGTGCCTTATGCCGAAGCCCTGTTTTTTGACGTCATGGAGACGTTTAAAGATCCGCTTCATGTCCCGGGGGCTCAGCGGCCCGTGCCGATCGTATTGAAATTTCATCCAGTGCTCCCGTTCAAAATAGTCGCACCCGCAAACGCGCGGCTGCCGCGCTGGGTTTCCGTCTCGGAGCAATCTCTCGACCAATTGCTTCCCAAGGCGGGAGTTCTACTTTATGTTCCGCACACGACGAGCTGGTGGGAGGCTTTTATCGCTGGCGTTCCGGTATTAAAATATCAGACCGATATGCTTGACGTGGATTCGTCTTCCGCCTTGGACGGAGACGCCCCTCGGATTTGCAGGCGAGAAACGATTCGCGATGAGATCGCAAGCGCGCTTTCGCGCGGGAAGACGGGAAAGTGCCCGGAGCATCAGCTGGAGAAGTTTTTTGGACGAGTTAACGAAAACCTTTGGCTTCAAATGACGGGGGAACTTCGATGAAAAAGATTGTCCATGTCGCGGTGATCGGCTGCGGCCGCATTTCTGGCCATCATTGTCGCTCCATTGTCGAGGCGCCGGGCGTAAAGCTCGCGGCGGTATGCGATCTGGACGAGAAAAAGGCGCAGGCTTACGCCAAGGAGTTCTCGGTTCCGTGTTTTACCAACTATCGCGAGATGTTGCGGAGAATTCCAGAGGTCGACGTGGTCGCTGTCATCACGCCCTCCGGCATGCATTATGAGCACTCATTGGAAATCCTCGATACCTATCGTAAACACGTGATCGTTGAAAAACCTACTTTTATGCGCCCGAGCCAGGCGCGGCGTGTTTTTGCGCTTGCCCGCCGCCTTGGGCTTCAAGTATTTCCCGTTTTTCAAAATCGCCACAACCTTGCCGTTCAACGGGTGCTTCGCGGTCTTCAGTCGGGCGAATTGGGAAAACCCAGAATCATTTCCGTGCGAGTGCGTTGGTGCCGCCCCCAACGTTACTATGAAATGGCGCCGTGGCGGGGGACGTTTGCCCAAGATGGTGGAGCGCTGACCAATCAGGGAATCCACCACATTGACTTACTGCGGCTTTTCGGGGGAGAAGTTCGCCGGGTCAACTGCCTTATGCGAACGTTGGGTGTGGATATCGAGGTCGAAGACACCGCTCTTGCGACCGTCCAGTTTAAGAATGACGTGGTCGGCGCAGTCGAGGTCACGACAGCGGCAAGGCCAAGCGACTTCGAGGCCTCATTATCGCTAGTCTGCGAGAATGGGTTGGCCCAGATTGGAGGAATCGCCGTCAACGAGCTTCAGATCTTCACGCCCGACCCGTCGGCTTGCGTGGCGCATTCCGAGGATTTTAGCGGCTGCATTTACGGCAACGGGCATAAGCAGATCTATCGGGAAATCAGCGCCTTCTTCAACGAGGGCGTTCCGTTTTCCGTAGCGGAAAGCGATAGCACGAGCACTCTTCAGCTGCTCAACGCCTTCTATCGCTCCGATGAGGCGCGCGAATGGGTGGAGGTCGATTCCGAGGGAGAGTCTACTCGTTTGGGGCGCGAGGATGAGTCATTGGCCAGCTTATACCGCAGCCAGCCCGAAGTGGTTCGAGCATGACGCGGGAGAAAATCGTCGGAATTGTGCCGGCGCGGATGGCGGCGTCTCGTTTTCCTGGAAAGCCGCTACATCCTATTCTCGGCCGGCCAATGATTGAACATGTATTTAGACGCGCTGAGCGCTTTAAAGGGTGGGACGGACTGCATCTGGCGACGTGCGACGGCGCGATCGCCGATTTTGGTCACTCCAAGGGTTGGTCGGTGATAATGACAAGCGATAAGCACACTCGCTGCTTGGACCGGATTGCCGAGGCTGCCGGCAAGTGCGGCTTAAAACTCGCGCCAACGGACATTGTCGTTTGCGTTCAAGGCGACGAGCCAATGCTGCATCCAGACATGATCGCGGCAGCGATCCAGCCCCTAAAAAAGGATCGCCAAGCGCATGGAACCATCTTGGCGATGGAGATCGCGCAGCGCGAGCAGTTTGAGAATCCGGACACAGTCAAGATCGTCTACAACAAGGAAGGCGAGGTGCTTTACACGTCGCGCGCGCCCGTACCGTATTGCAAAGGCACGTTCTCCGTCGATCATGGGGCGAGGAGAATCTATGGCATTTTCGCGTTTCGCTGGAACGCGTTAAAGACTTTTACGAGGATGAAAGAAGGTCGCCTTGAACGGCTTGAATCGTGCGACAGCAATCGCCTGCTTGACGGAAAAGTCAGACAGAGAATCGCGCCGTATCCGTTCCGTCCTTCGTTTTCCGTTGATAGTCCGGCCGATATCCACCTCGTGGAGGAACACATGCGGAAGGATCCGCTATGGGGGCGGTATTAGCGTGAGTACGGTTCGGAAAATCATTTCTCGAATCAGAAGTTGGAAGCAGGAGTTGACGGCGCCGCAGCAATTCAGGATGCAGTATTACTCGAATCTGAAAACGCTGAGGACGGATTCGAAGCGCCCAGTTCTTAAGGAATTCCATTGCGATGCCACGGATCACCCAGTTTCCTACGTGGATTTCGAGTGCTCCTTCGCGGCTCGCCACATCGGCAAGAAAAATCCGACAACGATCCTGGACATTGGATCATATCGGCATTTCATTTTGGGATTGCAGGCAAAATATAAGGTGACGACCCTCGATGTGCGGCCCAGGCCGAAAGCGACCGATAACGAGGTCGTCATCACCGGGGATGCCAAGCGATTGGATCTTCCGGACAACTCCATTGACGCCGTTGTATCGCTGTGCGCCATAGAGCATTTTGGCTTGGGACGATACGGGGACGAATTTGATTTGAGCGGCGATAAGAAGGCCTGCCAAGAAATGATCCGAGTCTTAAATCCAGGCGGAGTTTTGATCCTCACGACGACGATCACGCAAGGAAGCGCCCTGACCGTTTTTAACGCGCACCGCATCTACGATTACGCGGCGATCCAGGCGTTGCTCGCTCCGCTTGAACGCGTCGAGGAGGCGTTCTTTAGTCATAATAAAGGCGGATGGTGCTCGCGTGAGGAGGTTTCGAGCGTGCCTGGGATTTGGGACGTCTACTGCGGCTGTTGGAAAAAGCCGGCAAATTAAGAGGCAGAGAGTGAGGCTTCAGTCGACGTGGGTCGAGAAAAGCGCCAAAGCAGCGGCGCTTTGGATCATCGTCCTGATTTGGGCCTTGCATTTAGTCTATCCGATGCAGCGGCTTCAAGACGCACGATGGCTGATTTTCGGCAATAGTGTTCCGATTTATTTCTTCTTCATTGTCCCGCCCGTTTTGATCGCGGGGATTTTAACCGTGCTCTTCAAGCGCCAGTGGTCTAAATGGGAGCTGCTGTGGCTTGCTCTGCCCTTGATCTGCCTGCCTGGGGTTTTTGTCAGCACGGATCGCCTGTGGTCGCTGCGGCAATGGTCGAGCTTTATGATCCGCGGCCCGATTCCCGGCGGCGTCCTTTTTTTTGCGGCGCGCGCCCGCTCGCGCAGTTTCATCGTCGCTTGGATATACCCAGCGATCCTCGCGGCGGCTCTGATTGGTCTTGTGGAAGTGCTCTTTCATTTCAATCCCATTTGGAAAGACTTCAGCAACGTGATCCAAGAGACGGGCCAGATCACCAATCCTTTTTACCGCCCAGGTTATCAAATGGCGCCGCCGACGCCGCCAAGGGGTACGCAGGGCAATAGAATTCCTTATGCGGCGACGCTGGTTGGTTTTTTCCCGCTGGGAATTTGGGTGCTCAAGCATAAGAAATGGCCCCCGACGACCGCCTACGCGGCGGTTTGCTTGCTTTCATCCATTCTGATCTTGGCGGGATCAAGATCGGCTTGGATGGGGTTAGGTGTCAGTCTGGTATTGATGGCGTCCACGGGCCTTATTAAAAGCAGATTCGAATGGTTGAGCATTGCCGGTAGCGTTCTCTTCCTCTTGGGCGCCGCGTGCGCATTGCCTGGTCCCCGCCATGCGCTGTGGAGCCGACTCCATTCGTTCCATTTCGCGGAAAACGGAATTCGTACCCGCCTTTACGGGTGGGAGACCGCCCGGATGTTGAAGGATTGTTGGGCCTGGGGGGTTGGTTACGGCCAATATCCAAGCGCCGCCGATCGTTATTATCGCGGTCCCCGATGGCTGCCTTATTTCCACGGACAAACTTGGATTGGAACGCCCGATAGTCAATATCTTCGATGGGCGATCGAGAATGGCATTTTGAGTTTGACCTTACTCGCCGCTTTTTTTGCAGGCCTTATCCGCGAGAGTTGGGCCAGGATTCAATCTATTGCAGACGCCGAGGCGGTCGACTTTTACAAAGCACTGCTGGCCGGATGGGCGGCGGTCGCCACCACTTTTATGTTCTTTGATGGGTATTATTGGGGAGCCTGCAATATGACGTTCTGGGCCTTGCTGGGGTTATTCGCCACAAGCCTCGACGGCGCTGAGCTATGGTAGAGTCTGTAAACCGCATGCCCTCGGTCCTCGTAACAGGAGCCACTGGTTTTGTGGGACGGGCGCTCTCCGCGAGGTTGCTAGCGGACGGCTGGCATGTTCGCGCGGCGATGCGTCAACCGGGTGACAAGCACCGGTTATTCCCTGGGGTTGAGCCGGTTCTTGTGGGCTCGATTGGGACTCCCATCTCGTGGGAACCCGCCTTATCGGGAGTACAAACGGTGGTCCATCTTGCCGCGAGGGCTCATGTCATGTCCGATAAGGCCTCCGATCCCTTGGCAGTCTATCGAGAGATTAACGTCCAGGGAACTCGCCAATTGGCGCGGGCTGCCGCCGCTGCAGGGACCGTCCAGTTCATCTATTTAAGCTCCGTCAAAGTCAACGGCGAGGGCACCACTCGGCCCTACACCGAAAAGGATTTACCTGAGCCTGAGGATCCCTACGGAATAAGCAAATGGGAATCTGAGCAAGTGCTGCGCCAGATCGCGGCAGACTCTTGTCTCGTGCCTGTGGTACTGAGGCCTCCACTGATTTATGGGCCTGGAGTCAGAGCTAATTTCCTCAAGCTCATGGAAGCTGCGGCCAGAGGGCTCCCGTTGCCGCTGGCTTCGGTTCACAATAGGCGCAGCTTGATTTTCCTGGGGAACCTGGTTGATGCGATAGCAGCTTGCTTGGGACGGTATCCTTCCGCGCCCCGCACGTTTCTCGTCAGCGATGGCGAGGATATATCAACCGCGGATCTCGTCCGGCGCATGGCGCAGTCTTCGGGACGGAGGGCCCGACTTTTCGCCTGTCCACCGGCCGTCCTCGGTGCGGCGGCCCGTCTGGTGGGGCGCGCCGCTGAAGCCAAAAGACTTCTGGGCAGTCTCACCGTCGACTCTTCGGCCATTCGTGCGGAGCTCAGATGGCGTCCGCCTTATACGATGGCGAGAGGGTTGGAAGAAACCTCGTCATGGTACTGGAGCGGTCGCGCAAAGAGGGCTGTGGCCAGGGCATGAGCAGCGAAATATTGACGGTGAGCTATGCGCTTGCCGCCTTTGCCGCGGCGGCCGGCTCTTGGGCGTTAGCCCGTTGGTACGACCGGATCCCCCTTGTTGACATCCCTAACCAGCGGAGTTCTCATCGAATGCCCAAGCCGAGATCCGGAGGGATCGCCATACTCCTGGGATTGCTGGCAGGATCGACCCTCATCGCCTTGGTCGATCGGCCATTCTTTGGGACGGCTACGTCATGGATCTTGGGTGGCGGCGCGGCCTTCTTTCTTTTAGGCCTTCTCGATGACGTGTTTTGTCTTCCGGAATGGTCAAGGCTTCTGGCGCAGGTCGTATTGGCGATCGCGATTTCGACCTGGGGGCTTGGATTGCGGTTCATCGAGCTGCCCGGGATGAAGCCGTGGCCGCTTCCCAAGATGGCTTCTATTGCGCTCACATCGTTCTGGTACGTCGGTTTCGTCAATCTATTTAACTTCATGGATGGGACCGATGGCATGGCCGCTGGAGAGGCCGCGCTTGCGGGTCTTGCGATGGCGTTCCTCGGCGGGAATCTTCTTCCGCTGCTTGTTTCCGCCGCGGCGTTCGGCTTTCTTTTGACTAACTATCCGCCGGCTCTCATATTTATGGGCGACAGCGGCAGCTATCTTCTAGGCTTCTTGTTGGCCGCTTCCGCGATTATGGGCGAAAGGAGCGGGGTTCCTTTTGTGGCGTTTATCCTGGTCCTGGGAACTTTCATCACTGACACGACCGTTACGTTATTCCGGCGAATGCTCGCAGGGGAGCGCTGGTTTAAGGCGCACCGTTCGCATTATTATCAGAAGCTGACCGATCTCGGCATGAGCCATGCGCGTGTTCTTGGAATCAATCTGACCCTGACGATCGTCTTGAGTCTCAGTGCCTTTGTCTATGTCATGCAAAGCGCCTTGATCCAGCTGGGCATCCTTGGGGGCTGGCTGATGGCCTTCCTGTGCGGGATACGCTGGATCCATAGGCAAAAGAAACCCTCCGATTTAAAGCGGCCTTCTGCTATGGCTTATGAGTTGAGCTCGCAATGAGAAATCAATCGGGCTGCTTCGTCCCAAGCAACGGCGTGGGCAGCAACATGATAGAATAGGCAGATGTTGCGTCCCAGCATGAATCAGAGGCGTCTTCTCGTAATCGCTTTTGACGCTGTCGTCGTTGTCGTCGCCTATGTCCTCGCCTTCCTGCTGCGCTTCGATCTGCGGCTTAACTGGGACAATCTGGCCATCATCCGGGCGACGTTTCCGTGCCTTGCACCGTATCTCGTCTCTTTCTGGGCATTTTCGATGTATCAAGGTATCTACTATTTCTCGAGCTTCGAGGACCTGCTCAACATCACGCAAGGTGTTCTCGCGGGGGCTCTTGTTAGCGGTGCGGCGATCCTCTTCTTTAGACAGGGTCAGTTCCCGCGGTCCGTGCTGTTCATTCACCCGATCATCACGTTCCTAGGAGTGGGTTGGATCCGCTTCGGCATCCGCCTCATCAAGAGTCGTCTGAACATGCCCCGTATATATTCCGGCGGATACCGCGATGTCCTGATCATCGGTGCCGGAGAGCTCGCTGAGGGCTTGGTCCGGCAGATGCGCAGAACCAAGGAGCCGCGGTATCGCGTCGTGGGCTTCATCGACGATGACCGGGATAAGTGGGGGCGCCGCATCCACGGCTCCCCCGTCTTTGGCGGCCACAAGTCCATTGCCGAGGTTTTTGAGCGGCATCACGTAGACGAAATTGTTATCACCATCGCGACGCGCCGGGCTGAGGTGGTTCGCGCCGTGATGGAGAGCCTCCGCGACTGCGAGCAGAAGCCGCAGGTCAAGATTGCGCCCGCCCTCGATGAGATGTTGCGCGCGCCGAATATCGACGCCGGCTCGTTGCGCAAGGTCCGGCCGGCCGACCTTCTCAATCGCGACGTTGTCCGCTTGGATATGACCCGGATCGCGCATTTCATCCAGGGCAAGACTGTGCTGGTCACCGGCGCTGGTGGGACGATCGGGTCCGAACTCTGCCGGCAGGTGCTGCAATATGGTCCGGGTCGGCTCGTCCTCATCGAGAGCCATGCCACGTCCCTCTTCTACTCTGCGAGTGAGCTCACGGCAAGGGCGCCGCAGGGCGTGGAGATCGTACCGGTGTTGGGCGACATCCGGGATCAGGCTTTGATCGACCACGTCTTCAAGTGGTACAAGCCTCAAGTCGTGCTTCACGCCGCGGCGCATAAGCACGTCCATCAGCTCGAGTTCAACGTCCCTGAGGGAATCAGCAATAACGTGCTGGGGACGTATTACCTGGCCTGTGCCGCTAGGAAGTATGAGGCGGAGGCCCTTCTGCTTGTGTCGACCGACAAGGCTGTCAAGCCCTCGAGCGTCATGGGGGCAACCAAGCGCGCCGCAGAGCTTATCCTCAAGAGCTTCTCAGCGCTAGGGGGCAAGACGCGCTTTGTCTCCGTCCGTTTCGGGAACGTGCTGGGCAGCTCGGGCTCCGTGCTCGAGATCTTCCAACGGCAGATTGCCGCCGGCGGGCCGATCACCGTGACGCATCCTGACGTCACGCGATACTTCATGACCGTCGAGGAAGCCGTCCAGTTGATCCTTCAGGCCGCGACGATGGCTCGCGGGGGCGAGATCTTCGTGCTCAAGATGGGCACTCCTGTCCGGATCCTCGACATGGCGCGCAACCTCCTCCTTCTTTCCGGCCTCGAGCCCGGCAAGGATATCCGAATCCAGTTTACCGGCCTCAAGCAAGGGGAAAAGCTTGAAGAGGAGCTGATGGAGGATCCCGCGCACTGTGATGACTCCGAGCATCCGTCCATCATGATCCTTCGGCCGGGAGCCGACCCTGCTACTCAGATCGAGAAGAAGATAGTCGATCTTGAGATCCTCAGCCGGACGGCCGGCTCCAGAACCTTGATCGCCAAGCTGCGGGAGCTCGTGCCGACCTTCGTTCCAGACGCCCACCACGAAGACCCTCAAGGCCGGACTGAGCCGGCGGCTGCTAACCCCAACTAATAACCGTGGGCAATATCTCCTACCAGACCGCCGAACTGGCGCGTTATTTTGACGGCTACCGAAATAAGTGGTCTGATTTCTATCCTTCCGAACGCTGGGTCATCGAGCGAGTGGCCACGGAATCGGCGGGGCTCGGACGAGTCCTCGATGTGGGCTGCGCCCAGGGAGGGCTCGGGAAGGCTCTGGCGCAGCAGAAGCTCCTGCGATCCTACGCCGGCATTGATATCAATGGGCCAGCCATCGCCGGGGCTTTGCAAGAAAGCACTCGTCTAGGCGTGCCGACCCGCTTCGAATGCGCCGATATCCTCAAAGGAGCGGCGTTTCGACGAGAATCATTCGATACCGTTTTTAATCTGAGCTGCGCCGATTGGAATGTGGAGACGAATCGGATCATCGATGCGTCCTGGCGCAAAGTAGCTCCGGAAGGTCATCTCATCATTTCTCTACGCCTGACCGGCGGCAAGGGGATCAACGATATCCGTCGAAGCTATCAGCCGATCGTTAGCGAGGGGGCGGCTCAGGAGTCCGCCGAGCGCGCCAACTACGTCGTCTTCAACGTCAACGACGCGCTAAGGCTGTTTGCTCTTCTTCCTCGCGCTGAGCGCCTCTTAGCCTACGGCTACTGGGGCAAGCCGTCCTCGACCGCGGTAACGCCCTACCAATCGCTGGTATTCGCGGTATTCGCGATCAAGAAGGGCGTTGAGGATCGGAAGACGCCTTCGTCGGAGTTGCGCTTACCCCTGTCGCTCTGGGAAGTCGCTTAACAGCTTAGCGCTGTCGCCGGGCGCTGAGAGCGGGCGTTCTGGACAGCAGCGGCGAAGCGCCCCAGGAAGACCTTGCGGTCGAAGCGCTCGGCGTGCGCGCGGATTGCCATCCGGTCGAAAGTGATGCTTTCGGCTCGGCGTAGGGCCTCCGCCATTGAATCAGCCGTCTGCGCCGGAAACAGGACGCCGGTGGCCCCGTCGATGACGGTCTCGAGCGCGCCTCCCCGGCCGAAGGCGATGACAGGCTTACCACAAGCCATAGCCTCCACGGCCGAGATGCCGAAGTCTTCGTCCTGAGGGAAGAGCAGGGCGCGGCAACCCTGGTAGAGGTCGCGCAGCTCCTCGTTGGAGCGCCAGCCTAAGAATTCTGTCTGGGTCCCTTGCGCCAAGCGGCGCAGGCTCTTCTCGTCGTTGCCGATGCCGACGATCTTGAGCCGGGCGCCCAGGATACTGCAGGCGTCGATGGCCACGTCGACGCGCTTGTAGGGCACCAGGGCTCCTGCGACCAGATAGTAGCCTTCTTCTCGCGGAGGCTTGTCCGAGGGGGTGAAGAAGTCGGTGTCTACGGGCGGGTAAATCACCTCGGCGTCTCGATCGTAGCTTTTCTGGATGCGGTCGCGGACGTTCCCGCTGTTGGCGATGAAATAGTCCACTGAGCGGCTGGACTGAACGTCCCAGCGCATCAGCCAGGGCCGCAATAGTCTTGCTCCCGGCCTCAACCAGGACAGCGATCCTTGATTAAAATAATTCTCGAATTGATAATGCAGATAGCGCATCGGCGTGTGGCAGTAGCATACGTGGAGCGGACGCTTGTCGCTGGACTTGGAGCTTGTTTTGGCGCCCTTGGCGACGCAGTGGCTCGAGGAGATGACGAGGTCGTAGCCCGACAGGTCGAACGTTTCCACCGCTTGCGGCATGAGAGGCAGAAGGTAGCGGTAATAGGACCGCACCAACGGCAGGCGCTGAAGCCAGGAGGGCTTGATAGGCATTCGAGCGAGCTTGCCGCCGATCCTGTCTTTATCGTAAAGCAGGGTGAAGATCTCAGCTTGGGGGAACAGCTCGCAGATGGCCTCCAGCACCTTCTCGCCGCCGCGCATCCCGAGCAGCCAGTCGTGAACGACAGCGACCTTGAGATCGTTCATCCTACCTGGGGCGCGCCGCTTCCAAATGGATTTTCAGAAGATGCGGCAGCACTTCGATCTTCGTGATGCCGTTAGGTAGATTGAAAGGCCGGGTCATGTCCAAGGGCGGGCGTTGATGCTTGCCGACGGCCTCAAGGATCGATTGGATCCACGAGTCTGGGATCGTGACGCCTTTGATCTTGGCGTCGACGATCTTCACGTAGACCTTGCCCTTGGCGGAGCTCACCAAGCAAGCGAGGGACGCCGAGTTGTCGACCGCTAGGTAGCGTTTGAGGACTTGAGCCAAGGCGGACTCCGACTCGGAGCCCAAGAACTTTAGCGAGCCGACCCCGAACTGGACCAGCGCCTGCGCCTTGATGATGTGATCCGGCTCGAGCTGAACGGCGCCGGCTTTGACGGTGACCTCTTTGACCTTCCCGGAGCGGCCTTGATCGCGGATCCAGTGGTCGATATAGGCGTTCACTTCGTCCTCCGTCAAGGCGAAGGTTTCTTCGTGGACGCCGGCTCGAGTTTTAGCGGGCTTATTGCGCCGGATGGTCTCGATCATCCTGTCGATCTTGGAGATCGCAATCTGCTGAGGGGAAGCCTGGGCCGTAGGAGCCGCATTGACCCTGCCCGAGGCCGAAGCTCGCGGAGCGTTGGTCCCAGCGGGGGCGGCCGCCGAGACGCCGATCGCCAAGACGGTCAAAAAGCTAGCACTCTTCATTCGATCCCATGCGCACGATTCGAACGATTTTATCATATTGGGTCTTGCCTTCGAGGCGCCGAGCCCGCCCGCGCAAAAATGATAAACTGGCCTCCATGAGCGACAACCCCCTCTGGCTCGTCACCGGCGGCGCCGGCTTCATCGGCTCCAACATCGCCGAGGCCCTGGTGAAGCAGGGCAAGCGCGTGCGCATCCTGGACAACCTATCGACGGGCAAACTCGAGTTCATGGCGG
The DNA here is from genome assembly GCA_964653765.1 of uncultured Elusimicrobia bacterium. Lineage (GTDB taxonomy): Bacteria > Elusimicrobiota > Elusimicrobia > UBA1565 > UBA9628 > JAGWUP01. The sequence goes on from CAZZGQ010000002.1 coordinate 56,460, forward strand.
GCTTCAAGGACAAGGTCGAGTTCCTGAAGGGCGACATCCGCGCCTTCGAGGACTGCAAGCGGGCGGTGGCCGGCTGCGACTATGTGCTGCACCAGGCCGCCATCCGCGCCGTCGCCAAGTCGGTGGACCGGCCGCAGGAGACGCACGAGAGCAACGCCACGGGCACGCTCAACATGCTGCTCGCCGCCAAGGAGGCCAAGGTCAAGCG
>CAZZGQ010000003.1:0-5642 GCA_964653765.1 uncultured Elusimicrobia bacterium
CGAGCTTCTCCTGGAGCTGCTTCTGCCACTCGGCCTGCAGCTCGCGCTCGCGGTCGGCCATGCGCTTCTCGAGATCGATGTCGCCGCGGCGGCGCTCGTCTTCGGCGGCCTTGCGGCGCTCGGCCTCGAGCTTGTTCTTGAGGTCCAGCTCCAGCTGCTCCTGCTTGAGCCGCCAGCGCTCGGCCAGCTCCTTCTCCTGCGTGAGGAAGCGGTCGCCGACCGCGCGCTCGCGCTGGTGGAGCATCGAGTCGAGCTCGGCCCTGAGACGGTTGAGCTCCTCGGCGTGCTGCTGCGCGGCGGCCTCCTCGCGAGAGCGGGAGCCCGCACGCTCGACTTCAAGCTGCTTGAGGTGCTCGGCCCGCAGCGCCTCGACGCGGCGCTCCAGCTCCTCGCGCGCCTGCTCGGACCAGCCTAGCTTGGCCTTCTCGAGCTCCTTGGCCGCGGCGTCCTTCCACTGCTCCAACGCGAGCCGGTGCTTGTCCTCGGCCTTGGCCACCTGCTCCGCGTAGTGAGCGTGCTGCTTCTCGAGCGCGGCGAGGCGGGCGGCCACGGCTTGCGCCTCCTTCTGGCTCCAAAGCGACTGCATGGACTGCTCGAGCTCGAGGTAGCGCTTCTCGCGCGCGGCATCGCGCTCGCGGGCCTGGCGCTCCATGGCCAGGCGCTCGGCGTCCCAGGCGCGCTCCCGTTCCTCTTGGAGAGAGCGCGCCTCGGCGAGCTGCTTTTGCGCCGCCGCGAGGCGCTCGCGCAGGGCCTTGGTCTCCAGGTCCGACGCTTGCAGCCTCTCGGAGAGCAGGCCGAGCTCGGACTGCTGCTTCTCGCGCAGCTCCAGCGTCTTCTGATCGTGCTCTCGGCGCTGCCGCGAGGCTTCCTCGGCCAAGGCGGCCTTGAGGCTCTGCTCGAGCGAGCGCATCTGCTCGCGCAGCTCCTGGGCCTGCTGCTCGGCCGCCTCCACGCGCTCGCGCGAGAGGCTCAGCTCGGAGTGATGCTTCTCGCGCTGGGCCGCCAGCTGCTGCGCCTGCTCGGCGCGCAGGCGCGCGGCCTCCTCGGCGGCCTGGTGGGCCTGCCGCTCGAGCGCGGCGTGATAGTGGGCGCGCCATTGCTCGGCCGCCTGCTCGCGCTTTTGGGCCTGCTCGGCGTCGCGCCGGGCGATCTCCTCGCGCAACGCGCCCTCGCGCTTGTCGAACTCGTCGGCGCGCGCCTGCATGGCGGCGCCGAGCTCGGCGATCTCGCGCTCGCGCTGCTTCTCGAGCTGGTCGCGCGTCCGGCGCGCCTCGCCGGCGAAGGACTGGCGCTGCTGCTCGAGCATCGTCTCGTAGCGCCGCACGAGCTCTTGCTCGCGGGCGAACCAGCGCGCGTCCAGCGTCTTCTCTTTCTGAGCGTACTCGGAGACCAGGTTGGAGCGCCAAGCCGCGAACTGCTCGGCCGCGGCCTGATGGGCGCGCTCGAGCTCGGCGCTCTTGGCGGCGAACGTCTCCTCGATGGAGCGCGTCCGCGAGTCCAGCTCGCTCTTGAGCGCGGCCTTCTCGGCCTCGATGACGCGGCGTTGCTCCTCGAGGACGTCGGTCTTGAGCTTGGAGAGCTCCTCCTGGGCCTGCGCCGTGCGCGTCGTGAACTCCTGCTGCAGCTCGCTGCGGCGGCGCGAGAGGTCCGCTTCAAGCTCGGCGGACTTGCGGGCGATGAAATCGTCGTTGCGGCGGATACGCTCGCCTTCCTTGTGGGAGGCCTCCTCGAGCAGGCGCTGCTCGCGGTGCTTGAGGGTGGCGTCGAGCTCGAGCTCCCGGGCGTCGAGCGTCTGGCCCCGCAAGGCGTATTCCTGGCGCAGCTCCTTGAGCTTGTCCTGGTAGGCCTGCTCGTGCAGCGCCTTCTCGTGCGCCAGCTCGATCTCGTACTGGCGCATCTGGCGGGCTTCCTTCTCCGCCCAGCCGTCGAGCAGCCGGCGCTCGTTGGCCGCGTAGCGCGCCTCCGCCTCGTCGCAGCGGCGCTTGAAATCCTCGTCCAGCTCTTGGCGGCGGGAGGCGAGGAGGGCCTCGATCTCGCGCGAGCGGTCGGCCAGGGCGCGGGCGCGCTCGGCGAACTGCTGCTCGGCGGCCTGGTCCAGCTTGTCGCGCGCGTCCTTGGCGCGCTTCCACAGGCCGTTCTCCAGCTCGGCCCAGGACGCCTGCAGCTCCATCTCGCGCTTGGCGTAACGCTCCGTCAGATCGTGCTCTTTTTGGCGGTACGCCTTGAGCAGCCCTTCCTCATACTCGCGCCGCTTGAGCTCGAGATCGGAGCCGGCGCCGGCAAGGGCCTTCTTGTGCTCCTCCAGCGCGGCGCGCAGGCTCTCGATCTCGCGCGTCTTGTCCTCGAGCTCGAGCTCCCGGCTGCGGATGGAGGCGGCGATCTCGCGGTCGCGCTGCTGGCGCATCCGCTCGACGAGCTCGGCGCCGTGGCGGGCGTTGTTGGCGATCTCGATCTTCTCGCGCTCGGAAGCGAGCAGGTCGTTCTCGCGCTGCTCGAGCTTCTTGCGCAGCTCGATCCACTTCTGCTCCTTGTCCTGCTGGGCCCCGGCCATCCGCTCGAGCTCGGACTGCAGACGGGCGAGGTCCTCCTCCAAGCCGCGCTGGGCCGACTCGAGGCGGGCGCGCTCCTCCGCTCGGACTTGGACGCGGATGGCGCTCTTCCAGCGGCTCTCGTCGGAGGCGCGCTTCTTCTGCTCCTCCTCCCAGGCCTTGCCCTGCTCGGACCAGGCCTCGAGCTGCGAGGCCTGCTCCTTGACCTTGGACTCGAGCGTCTTGCGGCGGGATGTCTCATCCTGGAGCGCGGCCTCGGAATCCTCCTTGAGCTTGAGATTTTGGTCCTGGAGGTCGCGGATGGTGGCGAGCGCCCCGCGGATGGCCAGGCGCGCGGCGTCTAGATTGTTGATCTCCCGCAGCGCTTCTTCGTCCCACTGATTCATGGTGCTTGCGGAGTTTATGGCTCCCGTATTACGGATTTATTATGAGGAGGCCGTATTGACACCAACGGCTTGCCACAGTACAATGGGGCCAATGAAATCCGAGACCACGACGACGAAGCTCGACGTGTCCAAGATCGCCGACGGCCTCATGAAAGTCAAGCTGGCCAACGGCAAAGGCTTCTTCAAGATCGGCATCGAGAAGAAGCACGGCGAAGCCAACTCCATCTTCCTCGAGATCAACGGGTCCCGGAAATTCGAGATCGGCAACGACTGCGACACCTGCCATTTCTGGTTCAAGTGCCTGCACGAGCCGCGCCTCTCCACGCAGAAGAAGATCGCCAACCTCCCGAAGACCATCCACCTGCCGCGCCCGGTGGACGAGGCCATGATCGCCGAGCTCTCTCCGATGCTCGAGCTGATGGAGAAGGGCGAGTACGAGGTCTTCGAGACCTCCGTCAATCTCTCCGGCCCCTACGACAGCGAGGATGAGGGGTCCTACTTCTTCAACTCCGAATTCATGGAGATCTGGGACATCAGCGACCCCAAGGAAGAGGGCCTGCTGTCCGGCTGGGAGCACTACGAGTGCCAGCGCCCCAAGATCTTCCGCCACAGCGACAGCGGCGTGATGGAGAAGCAGTACGACTTCATCATCCCTCTAGTTCCGCGCAACGCGCTGAAAGAGGAGAACGTAAAACTCTATACGCAAATGATCCAGAACGGCGATCGCCCCCGCATCCTCATGCTGGGCCTCTACCAGCGCGCGATCCCGGAGTCCGTCAAGCGCGGCCAGACCAAGAACCTGCACAGCTTCCTGGCCGGCTTCGTGCTGGACGGCCATCACAAGCTCGCCGCCTATCGGCGGGCCGGCGTGCCGGCGAAGTTCCTGACCATCCTCTCGCAGAAGGCGAGCAAGTACTTCCTCCTCAAGGAGGAGGGTGCCGCTCCTCGCCCGAAGTTCGAGGAACGGCTCTCTTCCCTGGCCGGCTGATCGCCCCGCGTCTCATCGCCCAGCCGCCCTGGCGACGCGTGCGTCCGTAAGGTATGATCCTGTGACGTTCTTTTTGCCGTTTTTTATCATCCGTGTCCATAGCGCCGAAATCTCCTTGCGAGTATACTGAGGACGTCCGCCTCCGATGATCTCCCGCTGCCCGAGCTGCGCCGCTCAAGTCGCCGACGACGCCACGCGCTGCCCCGCGTGCCACTGGGATTTCAACGCGCGCCGCCGCATCCCTCCCGACGGCGCCAAGGACGCGGGGCCGGTCAAGCCCGCCCCGAACCCGCCGCCCGCGGCCAAGGCCCCGGCGTCGGCTCCCCCCGGGATGAAGATCGTGCCCTTCTCGGAGTCCCTGGGGACGCTGGCGAGTAAGCCGGTGATCAAGCCGAAGACGGAGACGCCGCCGCCCGCGCGTCCGCCTTCCGGCGAGCCGCCGGGCATGGGCCTGCACCAATTCCCCAAGATGGACCCGCGCGGCAAGGAGAAGGACGCCGAGCCCGTCGGCCCGGCCGACCAGGCCGCCAAGGGCTTCTCGCTGCCTCCGGCCAAAGCCCTTCCGCACGAGGAGCCGCCGATCAACGGCCCGGTGGCCGCTCTCCCCAAGCCCGAGCCCAAGCCGCTCGCCGCCGAGCCCGTCAAGGAAGCGCCCAAGGAGCCCGCCAAGACCAAGCCCGGGAAGATATCCTGGTTCTCGCGCCGCTTCTCGTCGTCGCCGGAGGCGCCGGCGGACAAGCCGGCCCCGGAGGCGGCCAAGCCGGCGGAAGCGCCGCCCAGGCCCGCGCAAGCGGCGCCCAAGCCGGCGCCCACCTCCGCGCCGGCGACGCAAGCGCAGTCCAAGCCCTCCATCGAGCCGCCGAAGACCGTGCGGCGCGCGCTCTTCCCCAACTCCAACGCCAAGCCCCCCGCCGACGCGAAAGCGCGGCCGCCGGCGGACGCCAAAGCCAAGCCTCCGGTCGACTCCAAGGCCAAGCTCGGCGCCGCGGCCAAGCCGGCGCCGCAGGGGCGTCCGGCTCCGCCGCTGCCCTGGCCCGGCATCCTCGCCGCCGCTGTCGTCGCCGCGGCGACGGCCATCGTCTACTCGAACATCCGGCCCGACAACGGCGTGCTGACCCAGGGCTCGCGCGCCACCTCCTCGATCTTCGTGAAGGGCGCCGCTTCCGTGCACATCGACGCGGGCCGCCTGCTCCAGGGAGCCGACGACAGCCGGGACATCCGGAACATCCAGCGCGTCGCCGTCGATCCGCAGCAAACGGCCGCCGTCACGCTGCCCCCTCCGGCCCCGCTCACGTCCGCCCCCGCGCCCACGCCGCCTCCCGCTCCCGTGGCCGCGCCCCCGGCTCCCGCGCCCTCGCCGGCCCCCAAGCCGGCCGCCCATCCGACCGTCGTGCTGCTCTCGGGCGTGCAGGCGCCGGCCTCCCGTGACCCGCGGCGCGAAGACTCGCCCGACAGCCGCGGTCACGTCGTCCTGCGCTCCGATGAAGAGCGCGCCAAGTCTCAGTGGGTCTTCCAGGGCCGCGTCTATGACCTGGTCAACCTGACGCCGGTCTTCGACGCCCATCTGCGCTTCCTCAAGGCCGACGGTCAGTTGGCCGGCACGGCATCGACCGGGCCGGACGGCAGCTTCAACGTCACGCTGGACCCCCAGTCGGCGGGCTATCGGATGGTCATCGTCCACAACGACTACGAGTTCTACCTGGACGAGGTGGACCCGCC
>CAZZGQ010000003.1:5742-55434 GCA_964653765.1 uncultured Elusimicrobia bacterium
GGATGGTCATCGTCCACAACGACTACGAGTTCTACCTGGACGAGGTGGACCCGCCGTTCTCCAAGATGCCGCGCGCCGACCGCATGTCCGCGGCCACGATCCACACCTCGAACAAGCCTTGGCGCGGCTCCGCGTCGGGCGTCACCCATCGCGACGTCGTCGCGATCCCCAAGAACGTCCCCGTCGACGAGTGATGACGGCCGCCGGCCGATCCTAGGTCGCCGGGCACGCTCGCCTTGAGCTCGCTGCGGCGGTCGCTTCGCCGATCTGGCCAAGGGCTCGCTCCCACGCACCCGTCGACCTAGGATCGGCCGGCGGCCTTTGCGCGAGAGAGCGGACTGAGGCCGGCGGCCAAGCGTAGGTCGGCGGGTGCGTCGCGAGGCGACCTTTGGCCGATCGGGAGCCGAGCGTGCGCAGCGAGCTCAAGGCGAGCGTGCCCGGCGACCTATGATCCGCCGCCGGCCGTTAGGCTACTCGAAGCGCGGGGCGCTGAGGATGGCGATGGGGTGGAAGTCGCGCGGCGAGCCCGCCACTGAAGGCGGCTGCGGCCGGGCGATCTGCTGGCGCAGCCAGGCCCGCCGCGCGTAGAGCTCGTCTCCGGGGCAGTCCGTGGAGTGGTAGTCGCGGTGGCCCTTGATGTTGGGATCGATGTGGTAGCGGGCGACGAGGTAGCGGCCGATCTCGACGAGGGCGTCGAGCTGCGCCTGGGTCACCGGGTCGTTCTTCGGCGCGTGATAAGTGCCGAGGAAGCAGACGCCGACGTTGTCCAGGTTCCACTCGTGATTGCCGGCGTGAGCCCCCACGACGAGCTCCGGACGGCCTTCGATGATGTTGCCCGCGGCGTCGATCAGGTAGTGATAGGCGATGTCGCTCCAGCCGCGGCCGTGCATGTGGAAGTCTTGGATGACCTTGACCTCCTGAAGCGAGTCGGCGAGCGCCGTCGTGTAGCGGCCGTCGCTGTGGTGGTAGGTCATGCGATCGGGGCGCTGGGGCTCGTAGTCGTCCTTGGGCGCCGCCGCGTGCCACTCGGCGCGCGGGTGCACGCCGGGAAGGCCGGCGGCGGGATGCGCCCCCTGGGCGGCAGTCCCCGTCTGCTCCTTGTCGTCGGAGGCGAAGGTCTCGACGGCGTAGATCTTGATCGAGCGCGAGCGTCCCGTGGCGGCGGTGGCGCGCAGGCGCAGGCTGCCCTTGCCCATCGGCACCGTGGCCTTGCCCCAAAAGCGGCCGTCCGGATAGCGCTTGACGTAAGCGGGCGCCCAGAGCGTCCAGGAGCCGTCCGGGAGCTGGCGCGAGACCTCGAAGGAAGCCTCGCCGCTCATCTCGCCGTGAAAGAGGACCGTGTCGCTGTCCTCGGCCTGCGGGGCGCTGGGGCCGCTCTCGTAGACGATCCGCCCGGAGAGGCTGGGCGCGGCGTCGATCGAGAACTGGTCCGCGCCGTTGAACGTGGCGCTTTCGCCCACGTCGCCGGCCTCGGCGGGCCAAGCGGCGAAGACGGCGGCGGCGAGCAGCAGCGCGGATCCCAGGGCTCTAGCGCTCACAGGCGGCCTCCACGTCCGCGATCTCCTTGGGCACGTCCGTCAGATCGAGCGGCGGCCCCTCGGGCTGGATGACGACGTCGTCCTCGATGCGCACGCCTCCGAAGTCCAGGAACGTCTCGGCCTTGTCGAAGTCGATGGAGGCCTTGTGCTTGCGGCGCAGCGCCGGGTCCTTGAGCAGGGCCTCGATGAAGTAGACGCCGGGCTCCATCGTGATCACGAAGCCCGGCTCGAGCTTGGCGACGAAGCGCACGGGCACCTTCGTGGGGTTGGGCATGACGCGCTTCTTGCCGCCCGTGACGTCGTGCACGTCCAGGCCCAGCATGTGCGTGAGGCCGTGCGGGTAGAAGAGCCGCACGGCGCCCCCCTCCACGAGCCCGTCGGTGTCGCCGCGCAGCAGGCCGAGAGACTTGAGGCCCTCGGCGATGACGCGCATGGACAGGACGTGGAGGTCGGCCGAGACCACGCCGGGACGGGCGGCCTCGATGCAGCGCTTTTGGGCCTCGAGCACGATCGAATAGACGTCGCGCTGGCGCCGCGTGAAGCGGCCGCTCACCGGGAAGGTGCGCGTGATGTCGGCGGCGTAGCCCTTGAATTCTGCGCCGGCGTCGATGAGCAGCATGTCCCCGTCGCGCAGCTCGGCGTTGTTGGCGTGGTAATGCAGCACGGCGCCGTTGGCGCCCGCGGCCACGATCGAGGGATAGGCGAGGTGCTTGAGGCCGGCGCGCAGGCAGGCGCTTTCGAAGACGGACTGGACCTCGTACTCGCGCATGCCGGCTCGGGCGGCCTTCATGACCGCCTTGTGGGCGAGGCCGCTGACGTCGCTGGCCCGCCGCATGAGGCCGAGCTCCCCCTCCGTCTTGCAGGCGCGCAATTCGTCCAACGCATCGCGCAACGCGGCTGACTTGTTCGGCAGCTTCAGGGCGTCCTTGGCCTTCTTGTACGCCGCGTCGTCCGAGTATGCTCGTTTATAGCCCGCGCGCGCTTTCTTCAGTTCCCCAGCCAGTTGGTCCAAGTACATCACGCGCGAGAAGCCGTAGAGGCCCTTGGCCTCGTCGGCGCTGGGCACGTGCCCCAGCCAGACGCGGTGGTTATTGTCGATGCGGGGCATGAAGAGGGTGTGGCGCTTGCGCTTGGGATCGATCAGAAGGGCGCAGCCGGGCTCCTCGACGCCCGTGAGGTAGAGGAAGTCGGACTTCTGCCGGAAGACGTAGTCGACGTCGTGGTTGCGGGGCACGTAGCTGCCCCCCGACAGGAGGGTGAGGCCGTCGGGCAGCCGGCGGCCCAAGTTCTCGCGCAGACTCTGATAGTGGTTCTCTCTCATGCTTGCGCGAATTTAATAAAATTCGACCCGGTAAACAATGGTGTCAGGCTCGATTGTTGACTAACTCGCCATGGCCGAGATCCTGATCGTCAAGCTGGGCGCCCTCGGAGACGTTGTCCGGACTACGCCGCTGCTGCGGCGCCTGAGCGGGCGCGTGACTTGGGTCGCCTCCCGGGCGGCTCTCCCCCTCATCGAGGGACATCCTCGCGTGGCCCGCGCCGTCCCGATCGAGGAGGCCGGCTTCCTGGCGAGCCGCTCCTTCGACCTGGTCGTCAACTTCGACGAGGATAAGAGGGCCTGCCGTCTCGCCGGGCGCGCGCGCGCCCGACGCACGGTGGGAGCGGTACTCAAGGCCGGGCGTCTCGATTACTGCCGCGCCTCCGCGCCCTGGTTCGACATGGGGCTGATCTCCAAGCTGGGCAAGAAGTCGGCCGATCTCCTGAAGGCGCGCGCCCGACGCAGCTACCAGGACTATCTCTTCTCCGCCTGCGGCCTCTCTTTCCGCGGCGAGGAATATTGGCTGCCGTTGAGGCCGCGGGTCGGCGCGCTCTCCCGCGTAGCCCTCGAGGATCGCGTGGGCGAGCGTTGGCCGGCCAAGGCTTGGCCGGGCTTCGACGCCCTCGAGGAACGGCTGCGCTCGCTGGGGTTCGAGACGACGCGGTTGCGCCAGCGGCGGAGAGTGGCGGACTATCTCGAGGACATCAACGGCTGCGGCCTGGTCGTGGCGGGAGATACGCTGGCCATGCACGCCGGCCTGGCGCTGCGCAAGCGCGTGGTGGCGATCTTCAACTGCACGAGCCCTCACGAGATCCACGACTACGGCCGCCTGCACAAGATCGTCAACGCGAGGTTGAGCGACTACTTCTTCACCCGGCGCGCTCTGCCGCGCTCGGCGGCGGTCCCGCTGGTGCCGGTCGAGCGCGCCATCAGCGTTGCCGCCCGCGAGCTGATCGTTCCTCTTTAGACGGCGCGCCGGCGCCGTGACGCTCCTCGAATCCGGCGTAGGCCGAGCGCGCGCGCTGGTAGTCCGGCGCGGCCTCCATGGCCGAGCGCAGGTTCGCCCGGGCTTGCGCCAGATCCCCCGCGTTCTCCTCGATGAGAGCCAAACCCAGGCGCGCCCGCGGCACGTCGGGGTCGGAAGCCAGCACCGACTGAAGGAATCTTTCGTCGCTCTCGTAGAGCGGGTTGCGGCGGGCGATCTCCGCGGCTCCCAACAGCAGCAGCAGCCCCAGCGCGGCCACGGCCGCGGGCCGCGCCCACGACCGCCGCGCTCGCCAGGCCGCGTCGAACGCGGCCGCGGCCGCCAGGCAGAAGCCGGCGGAGGGCACGTAGAGGTAGCGGTCCGCCTCGGGGTTGTAGAGGGCGATCAATCCCGACACGGGCAGCAACGCCGTCGCCGCCCAGAGCAGGCCATAGCTCGCCAGAGGGCGCCGCCGCAGAGCCCAGGCCGCCGCGAGCAGGAGCGCCCACGTCGCCCAGCCGCCGAGCACGTCCGCGCGCCAGGGCGAGCGCGCCACGCGCGGCGCGTAGTCGCCCTGCAATCCCGACGGCCACGCCAGCCGGCGCAGCTCGCGGCCCAGGACGGCCGACATCGTGAAGACGCGCGCGCGGGCGTCCGTGTAGATCGCCGCCCAGGGAGGGTCATCGAAGACCGTCGCCGCGGTGCGCGGCGCGGCGGAGAAAAGCGAGCGATCGCGGATGGAGCTGAAGAGGTCCTCGCTCGAGCGCATGACGTAGCCAGAGCGCGGCATGCGAAAGGCGAGGTAGGCGGCCACGAGGGCGACGCCGACGGCGATGCCGGCGCGGGCCGCCCGCCGCCGGCGTTCGCCATCGACCGGCGCCAGCCGATGGCCCAGAAGCGCCAAGGCGGGCAGCACGACAGCCATCTCCTTCGATAAGAGCGCCGCGGCGGCGAAGGCCAGCGTCGCAGCCGCGCTCGCCGCGGCCTCCCCCCCGCGCGCCCTCAACCACTGGCGATAGCAGAGCAAGCTCAGGATCATGAAGACGAGGCACATCATGTCGCAGCGGAACGTGAGGATGTTCACGGCTTCCACGTGCGCGGGATGGGCGGCGAAGAGCAGCCCCGCCGCCGCGCAGGCGGGCACCGAGGCCGACAGCTCCCAGGCCAGCGCCGCCACCGCCCCCGCCCCGGCGGCGTGCCAGAAAAGATTGGACAGGCGGTAGGCCGCGCGGTGGCCGCCGCCGGCGCACGTATCCACCAGAATGGAGAAGAGCCAGGCCGGACGCGCCGAGGCGGCGACGGGCAGCGGCTTGATCCAAGCGCCGGGAGCGAGCACCTTGACGATGTTGCGGCAGTCGCGCAGGAAGGGCTGGCCGAAGACGAAGGAGTGGTCATCCCAGATCGGCTGGTGCCCCAACGTGCCCGCGTAGAGCGCGCCGGCCAGCGCCATCGCCGCCGCCGCCCAGGCCAGCCGCTGCTTAGAGGAGCTCGTCGTAGAGGTCTCCGAGGCGCGCCGCCAGCGCCTGCCAGCGCCGGACCATCAAGGTGAAACTCGACGTGAAGCAGCTCGAAGGCCCGTTCCCGCGCCAGCTCGGACAAGCGCCTGGCCAGGTTCCCGCTGTAGAAGCGGCGCGCATCCGACGGCAGACGCGGTGTCGCTCATGCTGTTGCGCGAATTTAATAAAATCGACGCAGCCTTGGCCAGCGCTATCTGAGCTTTGCCCCCACGAGATCCACAGCTACGGGCGCTGTCCGTTGCGGGGGCCGAAGGCGATCTGCTATCGTGAGAGCCTGATGGCCAAGACGCCCGCCGAAGGAGCGCAGAGGTTCAAGCACGCCCCGGATACAGCCTGGCGGCGCATCGACGACGAGGCTGTCGTCCTCGACCTGCGGACGAGCGTCTACTACTCCCTCAACGACACGGCGGCCCTCATCTGGGAGTGCATCGGCGAGGGCCTGACGACCGAGGCCATCGTCGAGCGCCTGGCCGAGGACTTCGATCCCCCCCGCGAGGCGGCGCGGCGCGACGTCCAAGAACTGCTGCGCGACCTGAGCAAGAACGAGCTGATCGTCCCGGCCTAAGAGCCTATCCCAATAACTACAGGGCCCTAGAAGAGCTCATCGTACAAGTCTCCCAGCCGGCCGGCGAGGGTAGGCCAGTCGTAGCGTTCCCGGGCGAAAGCCCGTCCGCTTTCCCCAAGGCGCAGGCGCAGAGCGGCATCGTCCAGGAGCCGGACGACAGCGCGCGCGAAGGCGCGGTCGCTGTCGGCGACGAGCAGCTCGCGCTCGTCTTTCGCTCCGAGGCCTTCCGCGGCGCGCGAGCTGGCGACGACGGGAACGCCCATGGCGAACGCCTCGAGGATCTTCCCCTTGATCCCTTCGCCGAGGCGAATGGGCGCGACGAAGACGGCGGCTTGCGCGAGGAAAGGCTTGACGTCCGGGACCGTGCCGGTGACGACGACCGTCGGATCCTCGGCGGCAGCCCGTCGCAGCGGCTCCGTCGGGTCGGAGCCGACAGCGTAGAAGCGGGCGTCCGGACGCCGAGCGCGGACGCGCGGCAGGATCGAGCGGCAGAACCGGACAGCCGCCTCCTCGTTGGGATAATGCGGATAGTGGCCGACGTAGACCAGGCGCGCCGGAGTCGGCGCGCCTTCGGGCCGAAAGTGCTCGAGATCGACGCCTGTCGGAACGGCCTGGGCGCGGACCCCGGGCGAGAGCTTGCGCAACAGCGCCGCGTCTTTCTCGGTGACCGTGACGACGCGGTCGTAGAAGGCGCTGACGCGCCGCGTGAAGCGCCGTCGCCGCAGCCATTCCGGCGCATGGCGCAGGCGACTCCATCCGGACATCTCGCGCAAGTACGAGCGCCACAGCGAAGCTCCCCCCATGTCGTGCTGCGTGAGCACCTTGGGCATCCCGGAGATCGGCGCGCCATACGCGGCCATCAGGTCGAACTCGACGTGCAGCAGATCAAAGGCGCGCGAGGCGGCGAGTTGCGCCAATCGGAGCGCGAGCGCTGCCGAGTAAAAGCGGCGCGCGTCCGCGGGCAGCCGCAAGCCTGCGACGCTCTCCGGCCCTGGTTCCCGAGGCGGCTCGACCCAGTGGATCTGCTCGAAGACCGGCCGCAGGACAGCGCGCTCTCGCGCGAGGTCGCCGGCGACGGCAGCCGGACCGTCGAGCCTTGGCCGGAACGTCAGAAGCGAGAAACGGAATCGCCGGCCCAGCAGCCGACACAACGAGTAGGCGCGCTTGGATCCCCCGTCTAATGGATACGGGGCCCACGGCATGAGCATGAGGACACGGCGATCATTCATCGGAGGACCAAATAACTATAATAGCTCATCAATGCTTGGCCATAGCGGAGCGTGGGCGCTGCTTCTGCTCGCGCTGCTGGGCCGCCCGGGTCCCGTCCGGGCGGCCGACGCTTCCCGCGAGACGGTGCCGGACTTCAGGCTGGTCGACGAGCGCGGCGTGCCGCACGAGCTTTACCGCTACGCCGACCGGAAAGCCGTCGTCATCATCGCTCAGGTCAACGGCTGCCCGATCATCGAAAAATACTCCCCGGATATCCGCGCTCTGGGCGCGCGTTTCGCCGCGAGCGGCGTCTCCCTGTTTCTGCTCAACCCTTCCGACGACAGCGAAGCCGCCGCGCGCTATGCGAGGCGGTTCGAGCCCGGCGCCCCGATCCTGCTCGATGACTCAGGAAGCGTGGCTTCTCTCCTGAGGTTCGAGCGCACGGCGGAGGCTGTCGTGATCGACCCGCGCGGCTGGCGCATCGTCTATCGCGGCGCCATCGACGACAGCCTCTACTATGGCGGCCAAAAGGCGGCGACGCATGCCTACTTGGCCGACGCCCTGGAAGCTTTTCTCGCGAACAGGCCTGTGCCGGCGACACAAACGCGGGCGATGGGATGTCTGCTCAACCTAGGTCGGCCGCGGGCCGTTTCCTACGTCCGGGAAGCAGCGCCCGTGCTGAGCGCGCATTGCTTGCGTTGCCACGCGCGCGAAGACGGGCCCGCCCCGATGCGCCGCTACGAGGACGTCGTCAAATGGGGCCCCATGATCCGAGAGACGCTGTTGACGATGAGCATGCCGCTCGCCGCCCCAGGCTGGAGATCCGGGCCCTTTCTGACCTCGGCCGGGCTCAGGCCGGAGGAGAGGCGCGCGCTCATCGGTTGGATCGAGGCGGGGACGCCGCGCGGCGAAGGCGCCGATCCGCTGCCGGCCGCGGTCGTCAGCGCGAACGATAGAGAGCGCAAAGGCGCAGCCCCGGATCTGGTTCTCTCGATGAAGCAGCCGGAGAGCCTCCGGGCCAGCGGCCTGGAGCCTTACCGCTACATCCTGCTCGCGGACGGTTTCCCCGACGACTTCGATGCCGCCGGCGTGGTCGTGCGACACGCCGACCCGAACTTGGTCCATCACGAGATCCTCTATGTCTTTCCTCCGGGCGTTGCCCTGCCGCGGCTCGGCGCGGCGGACTCCGATCGCGTCGCTCGCGTGATGCCAGGGCAGGTCCCGAGCCTGACGCCGTGGGAGCCCTCTCCGTCGAGCGATCTCGTGCAGCGCATCCCGAAGGGCTCGCGGCTGGTCTTGGAAATTCATTACCGCACGCTGGGCCGGCCGGCCAGCGACCTAGCGCGCGTGGAGCTCTATCGCTACCGGGGCAAGCATCCGCATCGCCTGAGGACCTTGTTCGTGCAAAACACGCGGTTTCGGATCCCTCCCGGCGCCCCCGATTACGAAGTCCTCGCCCGCCGCAAGATCACGCGCCCCTGTCAAGCGCGAGGCTTCTTCATTCACATGCACGGGCGCGGCGACCACGCTACGATGAGCGCTCGCTACCCGGACGGGAGGGTCGAGACCCTCATATCGCTTCCCCGCTACGATCCGATGCGCCCGATCATCTACGCGCTGAAGCAACCGAAGCCGCTTCCCGTCGGCACGGTGCTCGAGCTCGCGGGAGGCTTTGACAACTCGAGGGCCAACCCGGCCAACCCGGACCCGACCCGAGAGGCCGCCGTCGGCATGCGAGTCGACGACGAGATGCTTTTCTCGGCTTGCTACGTGACGGACGGGCTGCGCTAGCCCGCAACCTAGCGGCCCGGAGACCGGGTGGGACTGCGCGCGGCTGAGGCGTCGGACCAGGCGGCCCCGCCCTCGCGCAGATTCTTGACGGCCTCTTGCAGCCGCGCGTCGTGGCCTTTGCGCTGCCGCTGGACGTCGAGCTGCCAGACGTGGGGACGCGCCAGATGCGCCTTCTGACGGTCTGCGACGGAGTAGCCCGCGTTGGCGAGGATCTCCTGGACGCGCTCGGAGAGCAGCCAATTCATGAACAAGCGCGCGGCGTACGGGTGCGGTGCCTTGGCGTTGACGAGAGCCAACTGGTACTGATAGGGCAGCTCATCCTCAGCGAAGCGCATCTTGACGTCTTGGGTCTCGGCCGTCTTCGGCACCGATAGCCATTCCACATCGCGCGCCACGGCAACGGAGCGCTCGCCGCGCTGGACGCTATTGAAGAGCTCCTTGAACGTGTCGGTGACGAGGGCGTGGTTGCGCCCGAGCTGGGTGTACCAGTCCAGGTTGCCGCGCGTTCCAAGGATGAACTCGACGAGGAAGGCGCCCGAGTTGCCCATCAGAGGGCTGCGCAGGGCGACCTTGTCTTTCCAGCGCGGCTCGACGAGTTCGGCGTAGGTCCTGGGCGCCCATTCGTCAGGTACGAGCCGAGAGTTATAGAGGAGGACGTGGGGGGCTCCGAGGAAGTAGACGTAGCGAGCGTCGTCCTCGAGATGGGCCGGCCGCTTCTTCCAGTTGGGGATGTCGTCGAGCCTCGCCAGCCAGGAACGGTCTACCCAATCGGCCAGGTGAGGCTCCTGGCAGCGCATGACAACGTCGAACGACTTGTCTGGGTTCTGGGTCTTAAATCCGGCCTCCGCGGCATCAGTGTCGACAGGACCGAAAGTATCATGGCGGACTTGCAGCCACGGATATTCGCGGGCGAAGGACTCGACGAGAAGAGCGCCGTAGGCCAGCTGGTTGCTGCCGATGTTGAGGACCGTCTCCTGCCGCGCCTTCTCCACGAGCTCGGCTTCGGTCGCGCACCAAGCGGGAGCGGCGAGCGAGATGGCTGCGAAACCCAGCGCCGCGCGACTGAAAGTGCTGTTCATCGGGCTCCTCCGGAGCGTATAGACTAGCGAGTCGTTCCGGCGTTGTCAAGCTGACCCGTCGGGATCGGCCGAGATTCCGAGCAGATGGCGGGCAGGAGGCTACGCGACGACAGCGTCAAGCTGCTTTGCAAGCAGGCGCGTCAGCTCGCGGTAATAGCCAGCCAGCTCGGCTTCATGAGCGGCCACAGCGCTGGTCAGCTGCGGATGCTGGTCGCCGCAAAGCGCCGATACAGCGCGAGTGACCCAGCGGTCGTGATCTGGCTCGACTTCGCAATGAGCCTCGAGATAAGCGGCCTTGTAGCCGATACGGCCCCAGGCCTGGCGCATGAGCTCCATCTCGTCGATGGACAGGCGCTCGATGGCCCAGAAATACCCGAGGTTGAAGCGGGCCCGGTCTTCCGGCGAAGAGCCGCGGCAAGACAGCGTGCGCGCCATCTTCCGGCACCAGCGCCGAGACGTCTGCAGCCACGGGCTGCTGCTCTCATCGTAGCGCTGCGGCATCGCGCGGCCAGCGACGGACTGGTAGAACTCGGCGAAGAGTTGGCGGTGCGTGCGCAAGAGCGGCCGGTTCGCCTCTATCCCGTATTCGGAGCAGAACGGCAGCAGCAGGTGCTGCATCGCCTGGTAGCGCGCCGTGTAGTCGATGGCGTCCATGGCCATCTGGACGTTGGCCGCGATGCAGGCGAACATCCCATCGTAGAATTCGAAGTTGTACCCCATGCCGTGCAGCAACGCGGGCCTTTCGGTGGTGGGGAGCTCGGGCAGGCGGGCGTAGTAGGCGGTCATGGCTCGCACCGCGTCCCCCCGCAGATAGCGCTCGATCGTGGCGACCATCGGCGCAATTATAACTCACTCCTCCCCAGGCCGCAAGCTAAACAGCCATTCAAGGGTGTGTGAATCAGGGCGTCGGCCCGTCGGGATCGGCGGCGGTCTCCGTCGGCATCGGGAATGCGAACTTCACCGGCGCCTGAGGGCGGGTCTCGGCCTCGCGCAGCGATTGCCCAAAGAGCGCGCGGGCCTGGCGCCATGTCTTCTTGCCGGTGACGATGTCGTTGACCAGGTTCAAGGCCAGGATGTTCATCGTTTCCGTTTGGCAGTGAGAAGTGAGCTCACCGCGGGTGCGGCTGATCGTGATGCTGCCGTCGAAGCTCAGAACGTCGCTGACCTTGTCCAGGGGTACGCGGTAGCTGATCGTCTGGGCGAGCACGTCCGAGTGCTTGACCGGGAAGTCGTGAGGCGTTTCGCGCCGGACAACCATAATGCGTCGCCAGGCGCCGGCGTTGGTCCAGATCATCGTGTACTGCGCCGGGTCGTCCGGAAGTCCGTAGCGAGCGATCATATCCTGGGCTGCCGCCCGCGCCGCGGGCGGCCAATACCGGAGGATTGCTTGGATATCCTGACGCGCCGCCGCCTGGGCGGCTTGCGACTGCGCCAGGCGCTGCAGGGTCGGAGCGCCCGGTGTCATGGGAGCTTGAGCGGGAGCCGCCGTGGGGCCCAGCAGGACCAGCCCAAGGCCCAAGACCCACGCCCGGTGTTCGATGGTCGTCATAATCCACCTCTCCCTTCAGGATAACGCCCCTTGGGGGGCGATCCCTATGCAGAAGCTGCAACAGAAGAGCCTGTTCGCGTTGACGGCTAAAATCCGACGTAGATGGCGGGCAGGACGTCGGGGCCGCCAGCGAGCTTCAAGAGCACGGCCACCATGACGAGCAGCAGCCAAAGGACCAGCAGCGCCCAGCGGCGCTTGGCAACGATGGCGCGCCACGTATAGCGCAAGAATTCCGGGATCGTGCGTGGCGCGTTTAGCGGCTCTTGGTCCATGGCGGCATGGCTCCCAGCATGATATGCGCGACGGCAGCGTGGCCTCGTGGGGAGAAATGGATCGGATCGACGAACAACGAGGCGGCGTCCGGACGTCGAGCTAATGGCTCGAGATCAGCCACCGCCGCGCCTTCCCGTTTCGCCACGTCGCGCACGAGGTCATTGTAGCGCTTTAGGTCGCGCGCCAGGCGCTGCGTCTCAGCGCGGAGCGCCCCCTCGACCGCCAGGTCCGCGTAGCGGCTGGCGGTGGTGGCGAGCACGACAGCAGCGCCGTCGCCGCGCGCTTGGCGCACCAGGCGGACTAGGGCTGTCCTGAACAGCTCGGGGGGCACGCGCAACGGCGCCGACGCCGCGGCGCGCGCGCCCGCGCTCGCGAAACTCCGTCCGCAGGCCCATCTCGCCGCGTGCCGCGAGGCCAGCGCCAGCAACGGCACGCGCCTGAGGGCGTTGGCGAGCGCGACGATGCCCGGCGACCGGCCAGGGCCGAGAGCCGCGTCGTCGCTGCCTCCCTGGCCGAAAAAGAACCGGAAACGATCCACGTCGTTGGCGCCGTAGGCCACGAGGAGGACTTGGGGCTTGAGCTGTCTCAAGCCGCTCTCTTCGTAGAAACGCGCGCCCTGCCAGGCCGAGTAGCCGATCTCCCCGCCATTGACCACAGCCACCGATCCCGGCGTCCTGCGCGCGAGCGCGCGCTCGAGAAGACGCGCGTACACGACAGGCTCGGTAACCCCCCACCCGAAGGTCGACGACGGTCCCAAGATCAGGACCCGGCGATCGGCGGCGCGCACCCGGTCCAGCGCCTTCTCGCGCAGGCCGATCTCGTTGGTCTCAAGAGGCAGTCCCAAGAACGTCCCTCGCCAATACTCTCGCTGCCTCCAGCCCCAGCGCGCGTCCATGCGCAGCACGAGCCCCGCCTTGTCCAGGGGATCGCCCGAGCGATTGATCCACCACCGCGGGACGCTGTCCAAAGCCATAAACAGCGCCACGATCCAAACGGCGACGGCCACTGCCTGGGCGGCCGGCCTCACCGCTTGTCGCGAACCAGCCGTTCCACGACCGGCGCCAGCTGCTGGGCGATCAGGCGGTGGCCTTCGGCATTGGGATGGAAGATATCGACGAAGTAGGGACGGGCCGCGGGAAACAATCCCTGGAAGCCGCGCATGTCCGTGAGCCAGCTGGGCTGAGCGTCGAAAGCGGCGAATCGCGAAGGAGAAGGCTTATGCATCAGGAGCGCATATCCAGAGGAGACGTACGCCACATCGGGTCCCGAGTCCGCCATCGCCTGGTAATAAGAGTGAAGGATGTATGAGCGCAATGGATGATCCAGCACGATCACGGGCACCCCCCGACGCCGGCACTCCGCAAGAGCCAAGTTCATGACGTCACGCCAGCGCTGGATGCTTCTTCCGCGATAGCGCTCCCAGAACGCGCTGGCCAGCCAATGCGACACGTAGAGCCGGCCGAGGGGACCGCGGACTAGCGCCTGCAGCCAGCCCCGCCACGGCCCCGACAGCCTGTGCGCCGGAAAGCGCAGCTCGATGGGCATCAAGTCGTCGTCCATGATCGCCGCGTCGACGAACCCGTACTCCAGGATCACCAGGTCAGGCCGGTAACGAAAGAGATCTCCGCGCAAGCGCGCCAGACCCATGAGCGCCGTCGCCGCCTGAACGCCCCCATTCCAGACCTCGTAACGCCGCGCTCCGCGCGCGTCGCGGTTGAGAAGAGCTTCAAGCTGAGCGGGGTACGCGGCATCGTCGCCGACGCCCTGGCCGAAAGTCATGTACGCGCCCAAGCAGATCACGCGATACACGCCTGGAGCTTTGGCCGCTGAACGCTCGGGGCCGCGAAACCCCAGCGAGTTGGAGGTGACCGAGAACTTGGAAGCGGCTTCCCGCGCGGGTCCCTGCAGAAAATCGGAGACCGTCCATCGCCGCGACGGCGGCAGCCGCGCGGCCGCGGCGGCCCGCGCCAGTCTCGCCGGGTCGCTGACGTCGCGATTGGCGAACAGCGGAAACGGCGGGTATAAGGGCCGAGAAGGACTCCCGGCCAGCCAGAGCCGCCACAGGTTGGACTGCCAAAGGACGTGGGCTCGCGCCGCCGCGCCGCGCGAGCCCAACCGAAAAGCCGTCTCCGCCGCCAATAGAGTCAGCAAGCCCACGCCGACCGCGGCGGCCATGGCCCGCAGGCAAGCTGACAACGTCCGACGCGCGCTCATGCGAGGAGCCCGGCCAGCTCGCTGGCGGCGCCGTTGGCGCGGCGCGCGACGACCCAGGCGCGCGCCACGGAGATCTTTTCAGCCATGAGCGCTGTCATGCGCCGTTCGTAATCGGCCCGGTCGTGAAACGGAAGATACAGCCAGAAGGCGAATATATTGAACAGCACGAACGGATAGCAGTCATGCTGCATCCGACGGTCGAACGCGGAGCCCTTCACGTTGGGATGGGGCAGCAACCCTTGCTCGAAGAGATAGGTCCCGGTCGTCTTCCTCGCGGGAGCGTCGCTCAGGGTCGCGTAGCCGTGGCGGTCGACGATCACGCGGTCGAGCAGCTCTTGCTGGGGAGGAACGTCCCAGCCGCGCACGGGATTCTCGTACTGCACGCCGAATTCCGCGTAAAAATTCCTGAACAGCTCGAGCACGGGCTCCATATGCCCCGGAAAATGCACGAGCTCGCGCGTGACTCCGTCGGCGACGTCGGCGATCCCGTTGTCGAGGCAGTAAACAAGGGTGCGCACGTGCCAGCTCAAAGAGCTGAAGCCCGGCGTCGCCAACATGAACAAGCCGTGCCGGGCCAGTCCTCTCAAATAGCGCTCGTAGGACAAGCGCCGCACCAGGGCGTCGACCGACAGCGACTGATGGACGAATCGGCTCGTCCCATGGCGTCGTCGCAGCGCGGCGAGGTTGCCCGCGGGCCTGGGCGAGCCGCGCGTGCCGCGCTCTTCAAAGGTCAGGAGATGGACGCGGTCAAACCGCTCGGCCTGAAGCGAGGCCACGCACGTCGAGTCCGTTCCGCCCGAGTAGAGCACGGCGCATTCAGCCATGGGGGGCTACCGGCGATTCGGCGAGAGCGCGCAGCAACGTCCGCGCTGCCCAGCCGAACAGAAGAAATGGCGCGTGAGCCGCGCGCGCCAAGCCTCTCGCGTAAGCCACGCGGGCGCGATAAGGAAGGATCAGGCCGACCACACAAATCGGGATCGCTGCCGCTAGGAGCGGCCAGCGCATGAGACGCATAATCGTTGCATTATGCAAAAAAAGCGCTTCTCTGAGTTTTCTTGACAGGAGCGAACGCGGCTGCTATAGTCGCCGTGGATGCGCCCCGCTCCGTCTCACCGGCCGTTCCCCTATCTCGAGCTGCTCTGGGAGCTGACGAGCGTCGAGTTCAGGCTGCGCGACCAAGGCACGCTGCTGGGATTCTTCTGGACCTTGCTGCAGCCAGCCCTCATGTTCGCCGTGCTGTACGCGTTGTTCGTGCGCTGGCTTGGCCGCTTCGTCGATCAGTACGCGGCCTACTTGCTCATCGGGCTTGTGCTGTGGAACTTCTTTCAAAAGGCGACCAGCGTGGGATTGACCAGTCTCAAACGTCGCGTGGCGCTCGTGCGCAACTACCGCTTCCCACGGGAGATCATCGTCATGTCCGCCGTCGGGGCTGTCTTCGCCTCGACGACGCTCGAGATCGTCGTTCTTACGCCCTTCTTGCTCGTCATGGGTCTTCGTCCGTCCTGGGCCTGGCTCATCTTGCCGCTGCTTTGCCTGCTATTGTTGGCGCTAGCGACAGCGGCGTCCATTGGGCTGGCGCTGCTGGCAGCGGAATTTCGCGATATCGAAAGAATCTGGGAGGTGGCGACAGCGGCCTTGTTCTATCTGACGCCCGTGTTTTATCCTCTCTCCATCGTCTCCGGGTGGCGGCGCCGCCTGCTCTCACTGAGCCCGCTGACCATGATCCTCTCGCAGACGCGCGGCTGCCTGATCGATGGCCAAGCTCCACACCCAATGCACCTGGCTGCCCTGGTCGCGCTCTGCGCGGCGCTCTTAGCCGCTAGTCTCTTGTGGTTGCGCCGCCGGGAGGATCGCCTTGGCGACACTCTCCTCTCTTATTGAAGCTCCGGCTGACGCCGACTGGGCTGTCCGTCTGGAGTCCATCGGCAAGCGCTTCGAGATCGGGGCGGCGCAACAGCGGCCCTCCCTGCTTCAGACGGCTCGGCGTTGGCTGACCGGCTCCGTCGAGAAACGCGAGCTCTGGGCGCTGCGCGGCGTCGATCTAGAGGTGCGCCGCGGTGAGATCCTGGGTCTCATCGGGCCTAACGGCGCCGGCAAAAGCACCATACTGCTGCTCACCGCGCGCATCTTGGTCCCGACTGAAGGCTCGATCAGCCTCCGCGGCCGCACCAATCCTTTTTTTCAGTTGTCGGCCGGCCTGCAGCCTGAACTGACGGTCCGGGAGAATTTCTCGCTCTGCGCGGCGTTGCTGGGCATCCCTCGCGCGGACTACCGACGCCACTTTGACAGGATCGTCGAGTTTGCCGAGTTGAGGCCGTACCTCAACGCCAGACTCGCCGAGTTATCCACGGGCTTGGCGGCGCGCGTGCCGTTCTCGACCGCCGTGCACGCCGACCTGGACATCCTTCTCGTCGACGAGATGCTCTCTGTCGGCGACGCGGCGTTTCAAGCCAAGTGCCGCGATGTCTTCATGCGCTTCAAGCGCCAGGGGAAGACGCTCCTGATCGTCTCGCACAACCTCGATCTCATTCGGACGCTCTGCGATCGATGCCTCTATTTGAGCGACGGCCGCGTCCGTTACCTGGGCGAGCCAGACGAAGCCGTCCGACGTCTTGCGAAGGACTTGCAGGTGGGCCATGAATCGCCGGCTGGCCCGCCGCAGGAGCGCCCCTCTCTCCCCATGGGGAACGACCGTCTCGATAAGGTCGAGTCCTCGCTCAGGAACATTGAAGCTCTGCTGCGGCAGCGATCTCTGGAAGGCATGCTCCCGCCTCAACTCAATCCGGCGCGGGTTTCTCCCACGCATTACGCCGAGACGCTGACGGTTGCCGCGGATCAATGGAAACGGACGCTGGGGCACGACGGGCCCTTGACCTTGGTGGACAACTCGACGTCGGGCGCCTGGCTGGCGATGGCGCTTCTGGGCTCGAGCGCGATGGAGAGGCCTTTGGTTGAGGGCGACGAAATCATCACCAGCGCGATCGCTTATCCTGGCGTGGCTCAGGCGGCCGCTCTCCATGGCTGGCGTCTCATCGCCGCCGACGTCGACGCGTCGAGCTTCAATCTGACGCCTCAGGCCGTCGAGCGCGCCTTGACCCCTCGCACGCGAGCCGTCGTGGTCTGCCACTTGGCCGGCGGCTTCGCTGATATCGACGCGTTGCTGTCGCTCTGTCGGCGCAAGGGCCTCGTTCTCGTCGAGATGAGCGGGACGTTGGGCTCGACGCGGGACGGGCGCGTCCTGGGCTCGAGCGGCGATATCGGAGTCATTTCGATCCTGGAGGCTCCGAATTGGGCGATCGTGCAGGCCAAACGGCCCGAGTTCGGGACGCTCTTCTCCGAGATGATCGAGAGCGACCCGCGTTTCTGGAATCGGTGCCGGATTCTGGTCGAAAGCCTGGGAAGAAGGCCTTGGGCGAATCCCGTCGGCATCTCCGCGGCCCTTCAGGCGCTGCACCGCCGCGATCCGCGCGGGCGCGGCCCTCTGCTGCGAGCCTATGAGCAGGCGCTCGCCGAGATTCCGCGCTGGGGCCGGATATCCTTCTCGCCGGAATTGCGGACCTTCCCGCACCGTTGGAGCGCCGTTCTCCTGGAGGACAACCGCCCTGGAGGTCCCGAGGCTTTGATCGCGAGCTTGGCGCGCGAAGGCGTCAACGCTCATCGCTATGGCTCGCTGGCTTGGTGGACGCCCTCTCGGGAGGCTGTTGGCCTCTACCCCCACGCGCGCGCCTTACTCGAGCGTGCGATCAAGATCCAGCTCCCGTCAGCTGATGAACTGGACCGCTGGTTGAAGGTCCTGCATGGACTCTCCGGGCCAAGCTAAGTTCTCCGATCCCGCCACCAGCGTCCCGCGATGGGCCCCGCTCTTAGAAGCGGCGTGTTTGTTCGTCATCCTGTTCCTCCTTTTGCAGCACCTGTTCGATCGCTCCGTCTTCGTCGTCTTCCAAGCCAGAGACCTCGACCGTGCCCAGCGGCTCGCTTCGGGCGAGGCGATTTTTTTCGGCCCGGAGACGACTGGCGGAGGGCACTTGCCAGGAAGCTTCTATTATCTCCTGCTCGCCCTTCCCCTGAAATTGGGACTGGGCTGGGTGGGAGCCTGGCGACTCGAAATGAGCATGGCGGCTGCCGGCGGCGCGGTCCTGTGGTGGTTTATGCGATCGCATTTCGGGATCGCCGCGGCCTGGATCACCCTGGCGAGCGTCATGACCTCCGATTTCATGCATGCCAATCTCCTGATCTTTGAAAACTCGAGCTATATTCCGCTCTTCGTCGTGGCCTCGTTGATATCGTTGTGCTGCGCCTTCGCGCAGGCGCCGGAAAGGAAGAAGGGAAGAGCATGGATTCTTGCCTGTCTCTCTTGCGGCTTGGGGGTGCAGGTTCACTTCACCATCGCGTTCGTCCTCCTCGCTGGCATCGCTCTTCAGTTGGGCGCCGCTCGATTCGGCGTCCGGCCGATAAGCCGGAAAAGCTTCGCGTCCGGCATCCTGATATTTGCCGTCACGCTGCTGCCGTACGGATGCTGGCTCTCGCTCGAGAAATTATCGATCCCTATAGGGCAGGCTGCCTCGTCATTCACCGGTGAAAGCGCGCTGGGATGGATCGCGCTCCTCCATCTTGTAAAGAGGTTGCCTCGCCTCTACCTCGCGCGCGAATATCTCAGGAATGCCCTGCTGAGCCTGGTGCCGCTTGGAGCCTTTCTGGCGCTAGGACTTCTCGCCATCGTGGAGAGAGTCGACGGCGGCATGGCGCGCAAGGACGTCGAGACGCCCCGCGCCGATTTTATCGAGAGTTGTTCGGCGGTCCTGCTCGTCGTCTCGATCGTCGCGTTCGTTCCCTGCCTGTTCATCGTGCAGAGATCGTTCAATCGCTATGGAGTCGTCTTTATCCTGGCAGCAAGCCTTCTTGTCGGAGTCCGCGTCGGCCGATACGAGCGCTCGATGGGCCGATCCTTCGGCGTTCCAGCGGCAGCGGGGATCATCGCCTTCCTGGCGTGGGATTTGATCTGGTTTGGCCCCCCCGGGGCGCAGGTTCTGAAGGCGCCGGCCATTCTCTTCGTTGGGATCACCGGCCTCCTTTTCGCCTCTTTGGTCCGCCGCGCTTCTCCAGAGAAGCCGCCGCTCGCGTTGCTTCTCGCTATAGGCGTTCTTCCCGGCCTGATCTCGCTGAGGTGCTACGACGAGCGCGTCGCTTTCGGGCGCTTCGTGGAAGGACGAGAGAAGAACCTCGCGACGACCTTCGGGGAATTTGAAGCGATGTCGCGCGAAATTTACTTGAGCACGGGGTGGAGCTACGCCGAGGCGAAGCGGAGGATCTTTTACGTCAATATCCGCAAGCACGCTTCCCCCGCCTATATCTACAATGGCCTTGCGAGCGCGGAGGGCGCCGGCCTTCGCGGCAATCGGAGCGGGTCAAAGAGGATCGACGGCTTCTTCGTTGGTCGCTTCGTCAACGACGACCCCTGGCGAGGCTTCTCGTCCGGCAAGTCGTGGCTGCTGGGTCAGGATATCGAAGCCACGCTGAAAACGGGGATAAGACAGGGAGCGATCGCCTTGGGCCCGGCGTCATCCCAGGGGAGCCTCCTCATCGTGCCGTACGAAATCAAGGATCGCGATCGCTTCCCGCCCTATTTCCATAATCTCGGAGAGGGCTATGCGCAGGAATCTCCAATGGAGAACAAGGCTCCAGTCGCTGGAAGCAGGAGCTTCCGGTTCGTCTTCAATGACTCGCCGTCGAAGCGGCCGATCTACGATATTCGGGCCGACGTCCAACTCATTTCGGCCGGCCGGGGACGATGGGAAGTCGGCGTGGGCCTATCGGGCGAGCCGATATCCCAGGCCTCCTTTTGGATCAGCCCGGATTGGACCCAAGAGATCGCTCGCCCTTATTTTTCCTACTCCTGCGAAGGGAGAGAGCGCGACATACAGCTGGCCGACTCGATCGGGTTCACGTTCGGGAAAAATGAGAATTTCATCGAAGGAAGCTCGTTTCTCGCCCCCTATGAAAGAAGATTCCGTATCAGCTGCCCAAAGCCGATCGAGCGACTCGCGGTGGGCTACCGATCGTCCGTGGCCTATGAAGGCGGAAGGGCCGGTCGGCCTCTAATCGGACAGCAGCGGTCCCAGCGCTTGCAGCAGCCGCTCGGCCACGACTTCGGCGCCGTTGGTTCGCGGGGTCGGGTTGTCGCGCGACGGCTTGCCGGTGACCTGCTCCAGCCGCGCCACTAGTTCCGGTAGAGGGGCAAGCTTGGAGACGAGGATTCCTTGACCGCACCGCTCAACCTCCAAGGCGTTGGCCAGCTGCTCGCCGTGCTTTTCCATCGGCAAGATGATCATCTTCTTGCCCCGCGCCAGGCATTCGGAGATCGAGCTGAGTCCTCCCTGAAGGAGGACGACCTGAGATTCGTCGATGCAGGGGGTGCCGCGGGCGTCGAGAGCTGACGAGGGGTCCTCGTTCCCCCCGATGACCGGCAGGCCGTAGCGGCGCGCGTAGGCGAGCAGCGGCTCCGCGCCGATCCCGGAGCCGCTCAGGAGCACGTGAATACGGCCGCCGTGCGTCTTTCGTTGAGGAAGAGTGAATTCTTGGCGCACGATCAAGGGCACGGTTTCCAGGCGCGAGGTCATCGGACCGACGGGCCCAAAGGAAGGCACGAGGATAATCCGGCTCACCAGACGCTGGAAGAAGAAGTCCAGCCTCTCGATGAGCATGCTCGAGCGCGGAATCGGAGAGCGCGGCCCGCTCAGCTCAAATCGGCGCAGGACGTCCCAGGCTTGTCCGAGCGCGA
Source organism: uncultured Elusimicrobia bacterium (assembly GCA_964653765.1). Classification (GTDB taxonomy): domain Bacteria; phylum Elusimicrobiota; class Elusimicrobia; order UBA1565; family UBA9628; genus JAGWUP01. The sequence continues at coordinate 26,538 of CAZZGQ010000003.1, forward strand.
TGATGGGGAGTCGAAAAAGAAGAAGCGGCAGGCAGTGATAATCGGAATCGATGAGAGCTAGGTCGGCGCGATCGGCTTTGAGAAAAGAGAAAATCCGCCAGGTGTTGATCCAGTAAGTCCAGGCGCTCGTCGGCCGTAAAAAGGCAAGCCAGCGAATCCCAGACTCTTCGGCTCCTACTCGCAAAGGATACGGCGCAAGAGGCAGCACCTCGGCGAATACCGCTGGCCCATTCCTTTTCCAGAATTCAACCGCGCGCCCATTCGTGCAAACGATGACCCGCAACTCATCCGGCGGAACCTTGAATCGTCGGCGGATCGCCTGCACGACGCCGAGCAGCCGCGTGGAATTGCCCAAACCTAAGCCGCTGCAGAGCACGAGCAGCGTCTTTCTCTTCATCGGGGAAGGCTCCCGGCCGGACGCAGGACGAAGGCTGAACTCAAGAAAGCGGCGCGGGCGTGGTCCGTGGCCTGAAACCCATGCTTTGCGGCGAGCCTAAAATAGTCTTCAGCGTCCCTGACGAACGTCGGGCATGATCCGAGCTCATGAACAGCGCCATAAATCCACCCGACGAGGCCTCGATTCGGAATCAAGCAGACGATCCTCCCGGAGTCGTTCAATAGGTCCGGCAGCCTTTGAAAGACCCTCTCGGGATGCTCCACGAATTCCAGCAGTCCCGCGATCAGGACCCTGTCGAATTTTCGCGGGCTCGTGAACGTCTCGACTGGGCAGCATGCGCCATCGAAACCCAGAGCCCGATAGGCCCGCATCATCCCCTCCGAGGCGTCGACGCCATAAACCCGGACGCCTCGGACGCCGCGCAGGCGCAAGGAGTAATACCCGGCGCCGCACCCGAGGTCCAAGACGTCGAGACCTTCCGACAAGACTAGGCGCGTTTCAAGCGCTCTCCATTCGACCGCTCGCAGGCTCTTCCAAGGGACGCGTTCGCTCCGGGCCAGGTAGCGCGAGGCGCGGCGATCAAAATACCCAGGGCAGCTCGGCGTCATATCTTTGCCGCGAGTACCAGGCAGGCCGGCCCCAGCAATGGCGAACGAAACAGCTCGACGGGGCGATATCCGGCGAGGTCGAGCCATCCGACGACTGTGGCTTCATCCAAGCTGCGCGGCCGATAATCGCTATCCGTAGCGCTTCGATAACAGCTATACACCCGGCTGAAGAACCCCGTCGACTCCGTGAATGAGAAGAGCAGGCGCTCCTCTCTGCGCCTCAGAAAGAATTCCCTGGACTCGGCCGCGGTAAGCCAATCCAGGAGACCGAGGAATACCGCCAAGTCCGCTCCCGTGCGGGAGACCCCCAGCGCGTCGGCGCATTCGAACTGGACGCGATCGGAGCACCACTCGAATCTCTCTCGCGCCGCCTCGATCGCCACCCGCGAGATATCGACCCCCCTGTATTTTCGCCGAGGATCGTTCAGGATCGCCTGCGCCAACAATCCGCTGCCGCATCCGATGTCCAAGAGGCTCGAGCACGTCTTGAGCTCGTTTTCGAGCAGACTCGCGGCAAGAGCCATCCTCTTTCTGACGGTCCATGAAAAAGGGTTGGCCCAAGCAAAACGAGAATAGCGCGCGCTCTCCCATCGCAAGATCCTGCGATCCCAAAACGCGGCCCTCGAGCTGATGTCATCCACGGGGAGGCAGGCGCGACCAGGCCAACAGACGCCGGTATTCCACGACTCGCTGCTGTCGAAGGGGGTCAGGATAGGTCATCGGCATCCCGTCGTCGTATTTGGCGGGATGGACGATGACAGCGCGTCGCGAATCGAGCAGCTTCCTTTGGCCGCGGTTCCAGCAGCGGTAGTCTCGGCCGCGCAGGTAGAGCGTCGGAGCGTTCTGATAGAGGCGGACGGGTTGAAGACGGCTGCGTCCGAGATAAATCAGACCGAGGAAGAAACTCGGGATGTGGCTCGGGTCCACTGGAACCCGCAGCCACTTGATTCCTTCTTCGATGAGGACTTGCCCCACGGCTTCAATGACGCCGGGGATCAGATGCACGTGATGGTGCCCTTCGACGCCCGTGACCGGGACACCCAAGGCCTTCAGACGACGTATCTGGCGTCTCGTCTCAAGGGCCATCTCGTCAGCCGACACCCGGCCTCCGATCATCCCCAGCAAAAGGCCGGGCAGCCCTCTGAATCTTCCGCCGCTGCACAGAGAGCGGACTTCTTCGGGAGGAGATGCCGGCCTGCCGTAGGTAAAGTTCAGATGGACGCTCAAGCGAAGGTGCGTCATCCTCAAGAGCTCCTTTAGAAGGTGATCGACGCTCGCAAGATTCGCCAACAGAGAGACGCCCTGGACGACGCCGCGTTCGCAAAGCTCCAGAATACCCTCGTTGATGCCGGGTGTCATCCCCCAATCGTCGGCGACGCAATTGGCGATCCCTGGAGGGCCCATTGTACGAGAATCTCCCTGACTCGAAGGCTTCATCGCAGCTTACAGAAAGTCGGAGGCCGTCTGCCAGCTAGCGATCCAAACAATTATAATACCTGTCCATGGCGTGTCCTGCAAAGTCGTCGTCAGCCAGCGGGTGCAAGTCCAAGCCGGAGCCCAAGCGATGAGCCGGCTGTGCGGGGCCTGGGCGCTTGACGGACGTCCGATCGAGGCGCTCCTCGAAGAGGCCGAGGCGCGGTCCATGAAGGGGCAACTCGGCGGCCCCGGGGACGCCCTCGAGGAAATGAGGCGGGGACCGCTGTGGCTCGTCAGCGCGCCCGGACGTACCCTCGCCGATCAGGCCGGCGCCCTCGCCGTCGAAGGTTTCGTCGACTCCTCGTCGTGGCGGCCCGATCTGCTGGCGAACGCGCGGCGACGGAGCGAGTCGCTGCTCGACGTGGAGGGCCATTGCGTGGCCGCCTTCGCAGATTGGCAGGCCGGCAGCCTGACGCTGGCTCGCGACCCGAGCGGCGGCGAGAGGCTATACTACGCGCGCCTGGGAAAGCTCTTGCTGTTTTCGGCCTCGGTGCGGCCGCTGCTCGCTCATGGCGGGATATCCCGTCAGGCCGATCCCGACATGGTCCGCGAGTACCTCGTCAACGGCGCGTTGTTCTCGCAGGCGCGGACGCTATTCCCGGGCGTCGACGAGCTGGAGCCGGACGAGGCGATCACCTTCCAGTCCAACCAGCAACGCGCGCACCGTCCAGCCCGTTACCCTCCCCCCGAGGAGCTCGCCGAGGAGACCTGCCGTCGTCTGCTGCGCGACGGCCTCACCCAGGCGACGGCCGCGATGATCGGGTCGCGGAAGGCCATCGCCGTGGCCCTGTCGGGAGGCGTCGATTCAGCGACCATCGCTGCGCTCGCTCGCGACGTCGTTGGCGCCGAGAATGTCCACGCCTTCACGTACGAGTTCCCCGACTCTGGCCTGGGCTCCGAAGCGCCCTACGCCAAGTCCGTCTGCCGGCACCTCGGCCTGCGCGATCCCGAGATCGTGTCCATCCGATACCGAGATCATTTGGAGGCGCTGCCGGAGGCCGTCTGGCGTTGCGAAGAGACCGGATCCACGCGCGGCAACCCGACGACGATGCTGCTGTCCAAGGCCGTCGCCGCGGCAGGCTTCGACCGCCTGCTGACAGGGAATCTGATGGAGGTGCTGCTTTGGACGGGTCTTTCGCGGCACAAGAGGCTTGAGGATTTCGCCCGGCTCGCGCCGCGCCTGCCGGCGCCGCAGTGGACGCTCGCTCATTGGCGCTGGCGCAAGAGGCTGGGGCGGCCCGGACGCTCCCTGCTCGAGGCGGCCGTTCCAGGATTTTCGGCGCCAGAGGAGCCGTATTACTTCATCGTGCTCGCCATCTTGGCCGCCAACGGCGTCATCGACGACATCGCGCCCTTCTTTCCTTCCGAGCTGGGCGCCGCCGCGCGCCGGACGCTCGAGGGGCCGGGCATCCAAGCGCGGTTGCGCCACCTTAGGCACGCGCCGCTGACGGATCAGTTGCGCTACGGCTGCTTCGTGGGCCACGATCAAGGCCGTCTGCTGCTCAAGAAGCTCAAGCTGACGCGCGAGGCGGGAGCGCCCGTTCTCGCTCCCGCCGCCATGCCCGCTGCCACCATCCACAACAGGCACTTCCGCTGGCACGCGCTGCGCCAGGGAAGCCGTCCCTCCAAGTTCCTCCTCAAGGAGGCGATGCGCGGTCGGCTGCCCGACGAAGTCATCGATCGCCCGAAGATCGAAGACTCGATGATCGTTCCGCAGCGCTGGTTCTCCGCCTCCATCGAGACGCTTCGGCCGGCGCTGGAGCCTTCGGCTCGCCTGCTGCTGGACACGTTGCCCGAAGGCCCGCCGCTGCGCCCTCACGTGGAGGACAACCTGCTGCGGCTGGCCCTTTGGCACCGGCTGCTCGTCGCCAGGCCGCTGCGCGCCGATCCTCCTTCGCTGTCGGAGCTGGAGGAGGGCTCTTGATGGCGCTCTCGGGAGCGTGGTCCATCTCGGGAAGGCCGCTCGAAGCGATCCTCACGGCGCGTGAGACGCAGGCCCTCGGCGGCGCGGCCGCGCTCGACCTCGGCCCTTTGCGCTTGCTGGCCGATCCCGCGAGGACAGCGCGCGTGGCGAGCGGGTGCGCGGCGTTCCATGGAATCCTCGCTGTCGCCGACTCGTCCGAAGCCTTGCGCGGCTGGTTGTCGCGTTCGGGAGAAGGCCCTCCTCTCTTTGAGGGCCACTACGCGGCGCTCAAGATGGACGCGCAGCGGCGGCGTCTAGCGCTTTGGCGCGATCCGACCGGGGACGTCCGCCTCTACTACGCGCGGCGCGGCGAAGTCCTGTTCTTCTCCACGTCGCTCCGGACGCTGCTTTCCTGCGGCTGGTCGCTCGAGCTGGAGGCGCAAGCCGTGGCGCAGCGCGCGCTCAACGAGCTGCCGGCCTTTGGCAATGGCACGCCGCTGCGCGGCGTTGAGGAGGTGCTGGCGGGCTACGAGCTGCGCGCCTCGCCCGACGGGATCTTCCACCGTTGGGCTTGGTCGAGCCTGCTCGAGCCGGCGACCGCGCCATCGCCCGAAGCCGAGGCGGCGCAGTTGCGCGCGGGACTGGAGGAAGCGGTGGGCCGATCGATCCGCCGCGGCGGCGACGTGGCCGTGGCCCTGTCCGGAGGCATCGACTCCTCGGCGATCGCGGCCGCGGCGGCGGCCCTAGCGGGCCCGGACCGCCTGCACGCCTTCACCTACGAGTTCGAGGACGCCAGTCACCCTTCGGAGGTCCCCTATGCGGCCGCCGTCTGCCGGCACCTGGGCGTCCGGCGCCATACGGTGGTGAGCATCTCGGCTCAAGAGTATCGTCGCGGCGTGGCTCCCGCGATCCGAGCCTCGGAGGACGCCGTCTATTGGCGAAGACCCTACGTGAGCGCTTTCGTGCGCCGTATCCGGGACAGCGGCTTCACCTCTTATCTCACGGGCTACGGCTTCGGCAGCCATCTCGCCGCGATCCAGGATGTCGCAGACCTGCTCGAGTGGCTGCCGGCATTGGGACTCACGCTGCGTCACTGGCGAGCCCCTCCCCCTTCGGCGGCGCCGGACCGCTTCTTGATCGAGCTCGGCGCGCCTTCCTGGCAGTCACGGCTTCATCCGGGCCTCGCCCGCCCTTTTCCGCGCCTCCTTCTGCCGATCGCGGCGGTGCTGGCCCACCGTGGACGCCGCGACGCCGTGGCGGCCCTCTATCCGAAAGAGTTGCGGCCTCTCGTCGACCGCGCTCTAGGATCCCAAGCCTTCGCGCGGAGCCTAGCTGAGCTCGACGGTCTGAGTCTCGCGGCGGCGCTGACCCGGCTCTGCTTTGTCCGCCTCAACTCGAGCGTCGACGCCACGCGCCACGCCACCTCCTCCTCGGCCGAGGGCGTCTGGGCTGTATCGCCGGCGTCGTTCCCGAGCCTGCTGCAACTGACCCACCTGCCCCATCGTCGCGTCGCGGCGGACAGAACATCGCGCGCGCGCCCGGGCAAGAGCGCGTTGAGGAGGGCGATGCGCGGCATCCTGCCGAACGACATCATCGAGCGCAAGAAGTACTGGCCGCATCCCGGAGGCCCTATGTCCTGGCGGACGCGGGCTTTGGCCGAGATGAACGAAGGCTCGTCCCGAGCCTTTGAGGACTTGCGCGGCGTCCTGGGGCGCGACTTCCATGCCGCCCAAGGATATTTCCCGGCGCACCTCGCGCCGCTAGCGCTCTGGCGCGATCTCTTCCCTTCCTAAGGCTGGGTCAGGCCAGCGCTGCGCCCAGGGCCGGGCTTGCTCGAGCTGCGCCGCCAAGCGCAGCAGCGTCGCTTCGCCGCCGAAGCGGCCCGTGAAGTGGCTGCCGAGGGGCAGTCCCTCGGCGCTCCAGTACAAAGGCACGCTCATCGCCGGCTGTCCCGTGAGGCTTGAGACCATCGTGTAGGGCGCGAAGGCCCTCGCGGCCTCCAGGAGAGCTTCGTCGACCGTCTGGGACGCGAACGCCCCGAGCCGGGGCGCGACGGTCGCTGTCGTCGGAGTCAGGTACGCGTCGATGGACTCGAAGTGACCGGCAATCCGGCGGGCCAGGCCTTGAACATCCTGCCACGCCCTAAGGTACTCGGCGGCCGTCACGCGCCGACCTCGCTCGTAGAGGTCCCAGGTCAGCGGCTCAAGCTCCGACGGCTCGGGGGCTCGTCCGAGCCGCCGCGTCCAGGAGTCGATCTGCCAGGCGCATTCCGCAGCGCGGATCTTCAGGATCACCTCGGAAAGCCCTTCGCCCTTTGGCGGCGGCGGAGCTTCCACCATCTCGTGGCCCAGGTCGAGGCACAAGGAAACGGTCTGCTCGAGCGCTTGGGCGGCCTCTGCGCCAAGTCTCCAGCCGTGGTCGCCGAAGGCGATCCTCAACCTGCCAGGAGGCGTCTTGACCTCCTTGGCGTAGGGGCGCTGGATGGCGGGAGCGCAATAAGGGTCGCCGACGTCGGGCCCCGCCGTGGCATCCAGAAACGCCGCCGCGTCGCGAACAGAGCGGGTGATCATGCCCTCCCGCGCGAGACCGCTCGCGAAGTCGCCGTAGTGAGGGCCCCACGGCGTGCGGCCGCGCGTCGGGTTGAGCGCGAAAACGCCGCAGCAGGACGCAGGGATGCGCAGGGAGCCCCCTCCGTCGTTGCCGTGGGCCGCCGGCACCAGTCCGGCCGCCACGGCGGCGGCGGCGCCCCCGCTCGACCCGCCAGGGCTGCGCCGCCGGTCCCAGGGGTTGAGCGTCGGGCCAAAGGCCGCGGGCTCGGTCGTCGGAAGGACCCCGAACTCCGACGCGTTCGTCTTGCCGACCACGACGACGCCCGCCGACCTCAACCGCCGGACGAACGTGCTGTCTCGCTCGCAGCGGTACTTGCGCAAAAAACGGGAGCCGTTGGACAGCGGCGTCCCCGCCATCTCCGTGGCTAGGTCCTTCAAGCCGACAGGCACTCCGCTCAAGGGAGCCGACGTCGGACACTGGCGAGCGTCCTGCCTCGCCGGCTCCTCCAGAAGGTGGATGACAGCGTTGAGGGCGGGATCGCGCGCGATGCGGGCGATCGCCGCCTCCGCAAGGTCGACCGCGGCCAGCTCCTTGCGCTGGACGAGCTCGGCCTGTCCGACGGCGTCATACCGCGCCAACTCATCCGCAGTCATCGACCTTCGGAGCGTAGCATATCGCGCGATGAGATCGAGACTCGTTTCGAGTTGACACTGCCGGCCTCGAGCGCTAGACTACGAAAGCCCTCATGTCCGACCTCTGCGGCGCTTGGACGTTGGACGGCTCGGCAGTCGACAGGGCGCTCCCCGAGCCCATCCGCCGCCGCATGGCCGCGCGGCTTCCCAAACGCTCCGCGGACGCCATCGAGACCGTCGATGGGCGGCTTTGGCTCATCGGCCCAAGTCAACGGCAGGCGGCCGCGGAACGCTGTTGCTTGGCCAGCGTCGGCTTTGTCGCGGCGCTAGCTCCCGGTTCCTCCGGTCTCGAGGACGCCTGGCGCCGGGCGCTGGCCGGAGAGCTGGACGGCCACTGCGTCCTCGTCCGCGCTGATCTCGGGACAGGAGTCCTCTCGCTCTACCGCGACCCGACCGGCGAGGAGCGCCTGCATTACGCCCGCCTTGGGAACCTCCTACTGTTTAGCTCCTCGATCAAGCCGCTGCTCGCTCATCCGGAACTGCCGGCGCGGCTGGATCCCGGCGTCTTCGCGCAACGCGCTCTGGCCCGCGTGACGTGCTTCGGCGAAGATACCTTGCTGGCCGGAGTCGCCGAGGTCAAGGCAGGTCACCGGCTTGTGGTCGAAGGCGCGCGGTGGCTCCAAGAAGAGATCGGCGGCGATCGCCTGCGCGCCGGCCAAGAAGCTTCGGTGGCGGACGACAACCTAAAGGCCATGCTTGCCCGCGGCGTCCGCGCCAGCCTCGACGGCGCCGCGCGCGCGGCCGTCAGCCTCTCGGGCGGCGTGGACTCGGCCGCCGTTGCCGCGATGGCGGTCGACATCGTGGGGGCGAGCAACGTCCACGCTTTCACCTACGAGTTCGACGAGGCTAGCCATCCCAACGAGACGGCGCACGCCGCGGCGGTCTGCCGGAGCCTCGGTATCGTCCAGCACCATGTCTTGAGGGTCGAGAGACGGCGCTGGCTGGACGCCCGGCTCGCCATGCTTTGGTGGTCGGAGGATTTCAGGAACGTCGACAAGGCCTTCTTGCTCGAGCAGGACGAGCAGCTCAAGCAGCTAGGCTTCGACACGATCCTGACCGGGGACGGCGTCGGAAGCCGGCTCGAATGGCTCGACAGCGTCGCTCGCTGGCTGCCGCGCGGCGCGCCGCTCGATTGGCTGGCGCCGTATTGGCGCGCCTTCTGGGGACGGTCCCGCTTGCCGTCGGCCTGGCTTGGCGCGAGGCTTCCGTCGGCGACGCCCCCCTATCACTACCTTCACTTTCCGCTCGTCGGCGTACTGCATGGATGCCGCTTGATCCGAGAGCCCTCCCTGTTCTTCCCGGAGCCTGTGCGAGAAGCGGCGGCCCGCGCGCTGGCGTCCCCGCGCGTGCGCGCCGCGCTCGAGGAAACAGCCGCGTTGCCGCTCGACGAACGGTTGCGGCGCCTCGTCTACGGCCAAGCCCTCGCCTCTCCGGATCTGGCGCGCCCCGCGGCCATGTCGCGGCGGCGCGGCGTCCGCAGGCTGGCGCCGACGGCTTTTGCGAGCTGCATGCCGGCGCTCTTGCGCCAGCGGTTCGGCAAGCCGGCGCTGCGGCGGCTGCTTCGTGGCCGGATACCCGAGGCCCTGCTGCGACGGCCTAAGGAGATGACCCAGGCGGTCGCGCCCCTGGCTTGGCATTTCTCGTACGCGCGGCCGCTGAAGCTGAGGGGCCTGCCGGCGCCTTTCGATCAGGAGCGGGCGGCCCTCGCGGCGCCGTTCGTCACCGGAAACCTCCATCACCTCACGCTCTGGCGCGACGTCTTCCTCCAGGAACGCCGCGGCGGCGAGCCGCCGCGCTGGGATGAATTGGACGGCGCAGCGCCATGAGCTTCTGCGGCGCCTGGTCCCTCGATGGCCGGCCTATCGCCGAGATCCTCGGCGAGCCGGAGCGTGCCTCGATGCGCGGGCTGCTGATGCCGACGACCGGCGAGCCCGTTGAGGTCGAAGAGGGCCCGCTTTGGCTGGCGGGCTCGACGGGCTCGATCGTGCGCGACGGCAGCGGTTGGCTGGGCCTGGAGGGTTTTGTGGCGGGAGCCGGCGACGGCGACGCGCTACGAAAGACGGCCGGCGAGGCCTGCGCGGCTGGGCGCTGCCGCCTAGACGGCCACTACATCCTGCTCCACGCCGACCCGGTCGGCCGGGCGCTAAGGGCCTGGAGAGACCCTTCGGGAGGGCAACGACTTTTTTTCGCTTGCCGCGGACGAGGGCTCCTATTCTCCACGTCAATCCGGCCGCTCCTGGCTCTGCTCGGGAGCCAACTTAACGAGGGACTTCTTTTCGAGACGGGTTATACGGACCTGGTCCACTTCGGCGACGAGACTCTCTGGCGGGGCGTCCACGAGATCCTGGCCGGCTACCGTCTGTCGGTCGTCCACGGGCGACTGGAACACCGCTGGCACTGGGACGACCTTCAAGGCCGCGCGGGAGAGCCGCGCGCGCTGGCGAGCGAGCTCAAGGTCCGCCTGGGAGAGGCCGTCGCCGCGTCGATCGGGCGCGATGGCGCTGCCGTCGTGACCTTGTCCGGCGGCATCGACTCGGCCTCGGTGGCCGCGCTCGCGGCAGAGGCGGTCGGCGCCCATCGCGTCCATGCCATCACCTTCGAGTTCGACGATCCATCATGCCGCTCAGAGGTGGAGAGGGCCAGCCTGGTCTGCAAGCACTTGGGCTTGGGCCGGCACAGCGTTGTTCGCATCTCACGCCGGGATTACGAGCAGTCGATCCCGGAGATCCTCTGGCGCAGCGAACATTTCAACGAGTGGACGCGTTGCGACGGCTTGATCGTCTCTCGCCGGTTGCGTGAATGGGGCGTCGGCAAGTGCTTGACGGGCGGCGGCATCGGCAGTCACATGGCCTACTTCGAGGACGTGGACGCGGTCCTACGCGCGCTGCCCCGGGGCCTGGAGCCTTGGCGGTATTGGCGGGCGGCGCACTTCGGAGGGAGGCCGGGAGACTGGCTGGGGCGCGTTTTCCCGGGTCTGGAGGCTCCAGCCGGCCGTCAACGATTCCGCCTCTATCTCCCTTTGGCGTACGCGCTCCACCACCGCGGCCTAGCGGATTTGGGCCGCTTCTTTCCCCCGACGCTTCTCGAACCCGCCCTTCGGACGGCGCAGTCGCCCAGGGTGCGGCAGGCGCTCGAGGAGCACTCGGCGCTGCCGCTGGCGGTTCAATGGCAGCGCCTGGCGCTCTCCCACCTCGGGGGCCAGATCGACTTCAGCCGCACGGAGCGCGCTGCGCAGGGGGTGGGGGTGCACAAGATATCCCCCGCCTTCTTCGCCTCGTGCCTGCCGTGGACTTATTTTCCGTTTCGGCCCAAGCCGGCGGCTTGGAGCCCAAGACGCGCGCTGCGTCCGGGCAAGCTGCTGCTGGCGTTGGCCATGCGCGGGCGGCTGCCCGATGCCGTGATCGACCAGCGAAAGGACTGGTCGACCGGCGACCTCCCCATGAGCTGGCACGAGCGGACCCTGGCGCTGGCCGAGCCCGTCGAGATCCCTTTCACGCATGCCCGCGGCCGGAGTGTGTTTCTGGCCTATCAATCGCTTTGGCGTCGCATATTCCTCGAACGCCCGCCCGGCCGCGAGCCGCCGGCCTGGGAGGAGCTCGAGAAGACCGTATGAGCGTCGCGGACATCGTCCTGCTGTCGGACTGCACGGGATATGGAGACCTCATCTTCTCCCGTTACAGCGCTCCTTACGTCCTGGCCACGCGCCTGCGCGCGGCCGGCTTCGGAGTCCGAGTGATCGACTACTTCACGCGCCACCCCGACTTTTTCCCCTATCTGCGGGGCTTCCTCGGGTCCGAGACGCTTTTCATCGGTCTCTCCTCCACTTTCCTCTCGCAAGGCCGCGAGGCGCACCATGCGCCTATCTCCAAGACGGACCAGACCAGGCTCTATCACGAGAGCCTGCTCTGGCACGCCAGCGACGAAGAGACGCAGGCCTGGCTGGCGCGATTGAAGGCGACGCTGGCCGAGGCGAGTCCGGCAGCCGCTCTCGTCCTCGGCGGCGTCAAGGCGGCGCAGACCCATCGCAAGCCGCAGACGTACGCGGGCGTCCTCGACTATGTCGTATTGGGCCCCGCCGACGACGCAATCGTCGAGCTCGCGCGGGCGCTGCGGGCCGGCCGCGCGCCGCCCCACAGCCTCAAGGAGGGAGTGCGCTTCGTCTCAGAAAGCGAGTCGCCCGCGATCTGCCCCGCCACCGTGCTGAAGGAAGCCGACGCCATCCAGCCGGCCGAGGCCCTGCCCGTCGAGATCAGCCGAGGCTGCCTCTACGACTGCAAGTTCTGCTACTACGACAAGAAGCGGAGCGTGCGCAAGGACCTGGCCTTGCTGCGCGAGGAGCTGCTTCGCAACTACGAGGGCTTCGGAACCACGGTCTATCACTTCTGCGACGACTGCTTCAACGACACGCCGGACAAGGTCGAGGCCGTCTGCGGCATGCTCAGGAAGCTGCCGTTCGAGATAGAGTGGGTCAGCTACGCGCGTCCCGACGTCCACGTCAAGCGCCCGGAGCTGCTCGACCTGATGATCGAGGCGGGCTGCCGCGGCCTCTACTACGGCCTGGAGACCTTCAATCACGCCGCCGGCAAAGCCGCGGGCAAGGCCGTGCCGCCCGAGGCGATCAAGCGCTTCTTTTCCCAAGCGTACCCGAAGCACCGCCACCGCGCCTTGTTCGACGCCTCCTTCGTGATCGGGCTGCCGCACGAGACGGCGGAGAGCCAGCGGCAAACGACGCGATGGCTCATCGAGAACAAGGTCTTCGATCATGTCCACTGCGCGACCTTGGCGCACGCGCCTTACGACAGCGCGCTCGACAAATTGGCCGTCGACTACGCCGACCATGTGCGCCATCCCGATCGCTACGGCTTCTCGATGCTGCCGAGCCGCTCCTCTGGGTATTGGCGGCACGCGACGATGGACCTGCCTCAGGCCGCGGCGCTGCAGGAGGAGATGCGCGCGCGCCTCGATGAGGCCTACGGCGTCCCGGTGGTGCGGAGCTGCTTCATGTACCCGGCGATGCGGACGCTGGGCTTCACCCCTGAGGAGACGTTGCTCATGGCGCGCGAGGGCGCGCTCGACCGGAGTCAAGCCTGGCTGGCCGAGGCACAGCGCCGGACCCGCGGCTGGCTGACGCGTTACTGGGACGCCTTGGCGGCAACGAGACCGGGGGCCCTCCGATGACTCTCGACGAGCGCTATCTGTTCGCCACGGAGTTCCTTGCCGAGCCGGCCGTCCAAGTCCGCCTGATCGAGGCCGTGCGCGAGAGCGGCGAGCTCTCGAGCGGCTCCTTCGACAACGCCGGCGCGCCCTATTGGCGGTGGAAGAGCCTGACGCTGCCCGTGCCCGAGAGCCTTCCCTCCGGCGTCCGCGCTTTCCTGGACCGTCGCCCCGCGGCCGATTTCGACCGCTGGTCCTATTTCTCGCGGCTCGATCCATCCCTGGAATGGCGTTGGACGGAGGGCCGGGCGAGCGATCTCGTGCGCGCTATCTTGGCTCCCGTTGAGCGCCTCTTCCGTAAGCTCACGCGCGTCAAAGTCGACCTGCAGATACCGGGACAGGCCTTGCCTGCCCACCGCGACCTCGTCCCGGGCTCCCATTACGACACGCTGCAGTCGGAGTATTCTCACGCTTGGGGCGAGCGCCGTCTGATGTATAGGGCGCAGCCGTGGCTCTGGGAGGCCGGCCCGTTGCGTAATATCGAGCACCGCGACAACCGCTATCTATCGATGAAAATCCCTCTCTCCGAGAAGGCGGACGATCCTGGCCAGCCCTACGTCGTCATCGGCGCGCAACGGCACTATTACACCTCGCGCAACCGCCTTTTTTTCCTCAACGAGGCCGAGATGTTCCACGGCGCCGACCCGGCGGACCATTGGCGCGGCGTCGTATTCGTCAACGGCCTCTGGGACCTGGACGCGCTCGACGGCTACACGAAGCGTCCGATCGAGGTCCTGCGTACGCTGTGATCCGCGGACCGCGGCACTGCCGCTGCCTGCGGGCGCGCAGAAAAACTCCTTGACACCCCCTAGGGTTGCTGCTATAGTCGTCTGAATTACATTTCGAGAGGCCCTCCGAGGAGCCACGATGAGCGATTCAAGCGCGCTGTCGCACGTCGATCCCGCGGTTCAAGATCCCTCCTTCGTCGTTCGCTGGGTTCTGGCGCACGAGCCCGTTGCTGTCTTCGAGAAAGCCTCGCGCCGCTTCGGCGAGCTGATCCGAGAGCGTACAGGCCGCAGGATGGACGTCCGCGTGCTGACGTGCAGCGAGTTCGGCAAGGGCACGCCAGTCTCCCCTCTCAACGTCGCCGGCGCCTTGATGCAGGGCAAGCTGGAGATGACGCAGACGTACACGCCGCTGCTCGGCCTCTACGCCTTCGACCTCTGGGCTCTTGACCTGCCGTTCCTTTTTCGCGATCATGCCCACGCCGCGCGCGTGCTCGATGGCGCCGTGGGCCAGCGGCTGATGCGTGGCCTGCGCCGCTTCGGTGTCCGGGGCCTGGCGTTCACCTACAGCGGCGGCTATCGGCTCATCGCCGCCAAGGACCGCCAGATCCGCCGCTGGGAGGACTTCGCCGGTTTGCGCCTGCGCACCTCGCACAGCCCCGTGGCCGTGCGCCTCATCGAAAGCCTGGGAGCCGAGCCTATCCCGAGCCCGGCGGAGTCCATCGTGGCCTTGGCGCAGAGCGGCGAGATCGACTCCGCCGAGACCACTTACCCCCGCTATTGGGCGCTCGACCAAGGCTCGACGCTGCGCACGCTCAACGAGACCTGGCACAGCTTGTTCTTGACGGTCATGGCCGTCAGCGACCGCTTCTATGCCTCGTTGCCGCCGGCTTATCAGCAGGCGCTGGAGTCCGCCGCCCGCGAGGTTGCTGTCATGGAGCGCGCCCAATCAGTCGCCGACGGCGAGATGGCTCGCCGCGGCGCGCTCGAGCGCGGAATGACCGTCGTCACGATGTCCGAGGACGAGCGCCGCCGCTTCGCCCGCCGGACGGAACCGTTGTACGAGCAGTTCGCGCCGCTGTTCGGCCGGGACCTGCTCGACGCCCTGCGCCAGGGATGATGAGGAGACCATGACCACTAAGAGCTCGCGTCGCGCCTCCGCCTCCGTCGCACGCCAGACGCCCATGCGCTTGACGTGGGTGCTTGCCCACGAGCCGGTCTCGGTCTTCGAGGCGGCCGCGCGGCGCTTCGCGGAGATCCTGCGCGGAGAAAGCGACGGCCGCCTCGAGGTCGACGTGATCTCGGCGACCCAGCACAACGGCGGCCGCCGGATGACCCCGGCGGAGGTGATCCAAGAGGTCGCCTCGGGGCGCATCCAGATGTGCCAGACGTATACCACCGCTTTCGGCGAGCGGCATGAGCCGCTGCGCGCCCTCGATCTGCCGTTCCTGTTCGAGAGCCACGAGCACGCGGCGCGCGCGCTCGACGGCGCCGTCGGGCAGCGCCTGATGGACGGCCTGCGGCCGCAAGGCCTTCGCGGCCTCGGCTTCACCTACAGCGGCGGCTACCGCGTGCTGTCGTCGGCGTCTCGGCAGATCCGGTGTCCGGAGGATCTGGCCGGCCTGCGCGTGCGCACGGCGCCCAGCCCTGTGGCCCAGGCTGTCTTCGAGACCTGGGGCGCCGTCGCTGTCCCGGCGCCGCTTCATGAGACCCCGGCCTTGGCCCGGGCCGGCCGCATCGACGCCGCCGAGACGACTTACCCGCGCTACTGGGATCAAGGGCAGAGCGAGGCGCACCGCGTCGTCAGCGAGACGCGCCACAGCTTGCTGCTGACGATGATGGTCCTCAACGAGGACTTCTACCAAGGCCTCTCGGCCCGCGAGCGCGAGGCCGTCCGCCACGCGGCTGCCGAGGCCGCACGCCTCGAGCGCGCCACGTCGATCGAGCAAGGCGAGGACGTCAAACGCCGCTGTCCGGAGCGCGGCATCGCTGTCGTCGACGTCGCCGAGGCGCAACGCGAGCGCTTCCGCGCGCTGGCGCGGCCGGTCTATGAGCGGTTCATCCCGGTCGTCGGAGCCGGTCTCGTCAAAGAGCTCCAAGACGCTTAGCGACGCGACCGACGAGACCGACGCCGCGCGACTACCAACGCGGCGCGGAGACGACCATGCCGGCGAAAAAAGGACCTTGCGGGATGATCTCGACCGTGTCCGGGTATCCTCGGGGGATTTTGACGACCGATCTCGGCGACGCGGTGTAAGTTGAAGCGCCGGCTTGGACGAGCGCCGAGCCAGAGAGAGGGACAAGCAGCGTCTCCGAGAGGATCGGGCCCTCCCAGCGCTCTTGGGTCTTGGTCGCTAGGAGCTCGGCCTTCAGCCCGCCGGCCTCGAAAAGGAGCACGCGCATCGGCCCCTGAATCTTCCCACGCAGTCGATTGATGTCAGCGAAGACGTTTTTCGTCGGAAAAGGCTCGCTGTTGGAAGCGCGAGCTTCCTTGGCGCTCACGACCGAATCGGCCGATCCTGGCGCCCTGAAGCCAAGGGAGTAATGCGGCTTTTGTCCGGAAGGTCCCCGTCCGAGACGGACCGAGCCAGGCTCTATCAGGAACAGATCGCCGCGCCGCACGGGATACCCCTTCCGGGCTCCTTGATGAGGGGTCACAAGCTCGCTATCGTCGAGGCTTAAGAACAGCTCAGGCAAGTTCGCGCGCAATCCCGAGGGCCTGGCGCCTCCTGGCCTATTCTCGGAGACCCACGCCAGGCAATCCCCCTCGAACAGGGAATAGAACGTCCTCGAGCCATGGCGCTCGGAAGGAAGATTCGCAAGGTTGGAGTAGTCCGCCACTTGGACGCTGATCTGTCCGGGGCAACGTAGAGGCAAGGCGGCGAGGGCAACGAGCGACCAGGCGCTGATCCAGAACACACGCATCATTTGCCACTATAACAGCCGTCGCTCCGGGCGTCAAGCAACAGTCCGCCAAGAGGCGCATATATTTGGGCTTGAACTGCCCAGCTTGATGAGCCATAATACCCCAGTTCGGCCGAGCGATGACGAAGAAGAGCCCGACGGGCAAGAACGACAAGAAGCGGCGCAAGTACGTCAAGCCGCGCCTCACCCGGCACGGCGAGCTGTCCCAAACGGCGCTCGCGAAGAGCTACTGATCGCCGCCGGCCCGCCCGATCATGATCCGGCGCGTCGCCTTGCTTCCCGCCACGACGCTGTCCGATCCGACTTACGCCCGCGCGCTGCCGAGCTTGGCCGCCGCCCTGCGGCGCCGCGGCTGGACCTCGAAGGTTTTCCGCTCCCGGCGAGGGGACGCCGCCGCGCTCGACCGCTTCCGCCCTTCGGTCGCCAACCTGCACTGCGCCGGCCACGTCGACGCGGCGGCCCTGCGTCTGGCGCGGCGCGCGCTGCGCGCCGGCGCGGCCTTGGTCGTCACCCTGCAGGACCTGGGCCATCCGGAGCTCGCGGCCGCCGAGCGCGCCAGCGCCAGCCGGCTGTCCTTCTTGATGGAGCGAGCGTCGGCTGTCGTCGCGCTGACGCCGTCCCTCGCGCGTCAGGCGGCCCGGCGCTTCGGCGGACGGCGGCCTCTCGCGATCGGCAACGGCGTCGACGCGCGCTGGTTCCAAGGCTGGACAGAGCGCCGCGGCCCGGTCACGGCGGTCGGCCGCCTCTGCCCCTATAAAGGGATCGACGTGCTGCTCTGGGCCTTCGCCCGCTGGGCGGAGGGACGGCCCGAGGCGCGCCTGCGGATCTACGGACGAGACTTCCATCGGGGGCACTATCAACGCCTGGCTCGGCGGCTCGGCCTGGGCGATCGCGTCCGATTCATGGGCTGCGTCGGCCGGCGCGGCCTGCAAGCGGCGCTCGGCCGTGCCTCGATCGTGGTCAGCGCCTCGCGGCGGGAGACCTACGGCATGGCTCTTCTGGAGGCGATGGCGAGCGGAGCCCCTCTGGTCGCGACGCGCGTCGGCGTCGCGGCGGAGCTCTTGCGTCATCGCCGCTCGGCCTGGCTCGTCGCGCCCGGAGACCCCGACGGCCTGGCTCGAGGCCTTGAGTTCGTCGGGGCCGACCGCGCGCTGCGCGAGCGCCTCGGCCGCGAGGCGCGGCGCGCGGCGCGCGGCCAGACCTGGGCCGATCGAGCGCGCCGCTACGACGCCGTGTTCCGCGAGGCCCTCGATGGCTGACCCGGTCCCGGCCGTCACGGTCGTGATCCTGACGCATCGCAGAGCGGCTACCCTGCGCCGCTGCCTGGACAGCCTGCCCGCTGCGGCGCTGGACTGCGAGGGCCTGCTGCTCGTCAACGGCCCCGAGCCGGGCGAAGCCGAAGGCCTGGAGAGAGAGGCGACGCTGCGGTGGCCCTGGCTGCGGGTGGTCGCCATCCCCGCGATACCGAGGGGCGCCGCGCGCAACCGAGCCACACGGCTTGCCCGCGGCGAGCTTGTCCATTTCCTCGACGACGACACCGTCCTTCCCGAGGGGTTCTTCGAGCGCCTGGTCGCCGCAGCGCGGCGCCACCGCGGAGCGCCCGCCCTCGGGGGGCCGAACGTGTCCACCATCGGAGCGACGGCGTTCCAGCGCGCCGCGGACTTCCTGTTGCGCTCGCCCGTCGGCGCGGGGCCGATGCGCGCCCGCTATCGCGCCGCGGGAGCGGACAGGCCGGCGCGGGGCTCGGCCTTGATGCTCTGCAACCTGGGAGTCCGCCGGGAGCTGTTTGAGCGACACGGACTGCGCTTCCCGGATCGCTGCGCCAGCGCCGAGGAGAACCTGCTGCTCGCGCGCGTCGAGCGCGGCTTCGGCCGTCCGGTCTACTGCCCCTCCCTTCTCGTCCATCACGAGCGGCGCGGGTCGTTCGTTGCGTTCTGCGACCAGGTCTTCCGCAGCGGCCTCGGCCGCGCCCAGATCACGCGCCTCGACCCTCGCTCCTTCCAGCTCGCGACCCTGGCGCCGCTCGGGCTCGCTCTGTACGCGGCCGCCCTGCCCTGGCTGCGTCGCGCGTGGCCCCGGGCGGACGCGCCGCTCCTGGCTTACGCCGCGGCCTGGGCCTTCGAGACGGCGCGGCTGGCGGCGTCGGGGGACGCCGCGGCGGCGCTCTGGCACGCCGCGCTGCTGCCGACGGCTCACTTCTGCTACGCGATCGGCATGGCTCGCGGCGTCGCCGAGGCCTTGATTGGGCGTCCCTCCGCGGCCAGCCTCGCCGGCGAGGCCTGCGCGCTGCCGTGAGCGAGCTGCGCCTCGACGTCCACGGCGTCCGGGCGAGCCTTCGCTGCGACGACGAGGGCGTGCGCGAGGCCCTGCGCCGCGACTTCGAGTACTTCGAGGTCGAGCGGGACGGCGCTCCCGACGTCGCGCTCGAGCTCAAGCGTCGGCCGCCGGAGCCTTTTCCTCTTTCGCCTTGGTCGTGGCGGGGACCGGGTTACGCCGCGCAGACGCGCGGGAGCGTGCGCCGGATCAGGTACGAGGATGACGCCACCGCTGTATACGATTACGCCTCGCGCCGCGGCGTCGTGACCTGCGGCCATGCGGAGCGGCTCCACGAGCTCGGCTATCTCGCGGCGCTCTCTCGCGTCGGTGAGGAGCTCGACCGCCGTGGCCTCCACCGCGCGCATGCGCTCGGCTTCGAGAGCGGCGGCCGCGGCGGGCTGCTCCTGCTGCCGTCGGGCGGCGGCAAGAGCACTCTCGCCCTGGAGCTGTTGCGCGCCGGGCGGCTGCGCCTCCTCTCCGACGACACCCCGATCGTCGCCGAGGACGGCGGCCTGCGCGCCCTCCCGCTCCGTCTGGGTTTGCGAAACGGCGCCGATCTAGCAGGCGTGCCCGCGGCCTGCGTCCGTCCGTTCGAGCGCCGGCGCCACGGGCCCAAGATGCTCGTCGAGCTGGACTTCTTCCGCGAGCGCGTGGCGGCCGCGGCCGCGCCAAGGTGGTTGCTGGTCGGCAGCCGGCGCGCCGGCAAGGCGAGGCTTTGGTCTGCCTCGGCGGCGGAGGCGGCCGCGGGACTCGGGCTCAATCTCGTCGTCGGCTGGGGCGTGGCGCAGATGAGCGAGTACATGCTGCGCGGCTCGCCGGCCGGCGCGGCCTTTCTGGCTTCCATCGCGGCCCGCAGGACGCGCGCCGCGGCGGCTCTGGTGCGTCGATGCGAGATCTTGCGCTTCGAGCTGGGCGACGATCCCAGGCGCGCGGCGGCCGCGTTAGCCGAGCTGGCCCAGCGCTGAGAGCTGCGCCGTGCACCAAGCGCTCGCCGCCGAGAGGTCAGGGCTCTCGCTGCCCGCGCAGAGTTTGTGCCAGAGCGCCCGGAGGGCCGAGGCGCCTTCCGGGAACTCGCGGGCGTGCAGCTCGACGAGGAGGTCCAGCCCGAACGTCGGCGCGGACAGGCCGCGCTCAAGACGCAGGCGCAAGGTGAGGACGCGACTGAGCAGATAGTGGAGCGCGTAGCCGCGCGAAAGGCCGCTCGCCGGCGACGTCTGGAATCGCCACGTGCAGCGCAGCGTGGCGAGCGCCTCGCGCGAGAGGTCGAGCGAGAGCTCCTCGCCGGCCGGCGCGACAGCGAGAGCGGGAAGGTTCCAGGCATACTGCCAGACGCCGGGCAGCGCCTGCCCCGCCTCGTACAACGCGTCCTCCCCCGTCGTTCCCGGCTCCAGGAAGCGCAGGGGCGACTCGAGGTACGCCAGGCGCGACCAGGCGGCCCAGACCCCGCGCGTTACGAGCAGCGGCAGAGTGCTCGGCCGGTCCTCCGGCGGCAGGCCCGAGAGCGCCTCGAACGCGGCCGTCCAGGCTCCTGCCGGCGCCTCGTCCTCGAGGACGAGCCAGCTGCGGTAGACGTCGTCGCAGCAGCCGGCGACGAGAACGGGGCCGAGCGCCTGGGCAAGGCGCTCCCGCCACGCGCGTCGCCGAGCGAGCTCGATCGGGGCGGCGGGAGCGGCAGCGACCCTCGGAGGCTCGGGAGGCCGCGCGCCGGGGGCGGCGATCCGCCAGGCCGGCGCGGCCGCGGAGGCGAGCCCGTCGAGGGTCGCCAGGCCCGCGGCGCACAGCTCCGCCCTCGCCCGCGGGTCGTCGCGCCCCTCGGCCGCGGCGCGCGCCAGCGCCGACAGGGCGAGGCGGTACGGCCGCGCGGCGGAGCCGGCGGCGTCGAAAGCGGTCTCGCGAGAGAGGGCGAGAGGCTCGCCAGGCGGGGTCGCGCTGACGCGCAGGAGATCCCTGGCGGCCTTCTCCGCGTGGCTCGCCGCGACGGCGGGGGACGACGGCGGCCACAGCGCCCACGCCATCAGCCGCGTGTAGGCATGAGCGGTCTCGCCGAGCGGCTCGAGCGCCTCCTTTGGAGAAACCGGCCGAGGCTGCTCCGACGGCGCGCGGCCCGAGAGGACGAAGAGCTGCCGCGAGAGATCGCGCGCGCGCAGGCCTCCCCATCGGGCGTAGGCCGCCCAGTCCGCAGGCGTGGCCGTCAGGCATTCGCCCAGGAACGGAAAGGGTTTCTTGAGTCGCAGCCACCGCCGCCAATGCCGCGACAGCCAAGCGGGTCCCCCAGCTCCATCCAAATCCCTCGCCCCGATGAGAAGATCCACGTCGCTCGTGCCGGGCTGCCAAACGCCGGCGGCCCAGCTACGGTGGGCCGCTAGGAAGGCGACGCGACGGTCCAAGGCGCAGGCGGCCTGGAAAATCCGAACAGGCAAGACGTAGATGAGGCGGTAGGCACGCCCCAGCACCGGCCAGCGCCGCGTCCGCAGCACGGCCGCCAGAATGCCGCGCCGCGCGGCCGCGGCCCAGAGCTCCGCCAGCCTCGGCGAGACGACCTCCTCCACGTCGGCGCCGGCGGCGGCGAAGACGCGGTCGACGCAGCCGCGGAACGTGACGCTCTCGTAGCGGTGGCGGCCGGACTCGAAGCTCAGACCGACCCGGGAAGCCCGCGATACCGAGGAGGCGCGCAGGCGCGTCGTTCCCGCGGCGGCGGCCAGAGCGACGGCGCAGCGCTCGAAGCGGCAGCGCTCGAGGAACGCGCGGCCCGGGCCGGCGACGCGGACGGCCGCCGAGCCTACGTCCGTCCATACGCAGCCGGAGGCCGTTAGAGAGCCGCTCTCGAGTTCGACCGCCGGCCCCTCGACGCCGCCGATCGCCAAGCCCTCCAGCGTGGCCTGCGCGCCCGGCCCCAGGCGCAGTCCGCGCGCTCCGCCACGCGCCCCGCCAATCCGCCACGCCAGGCGGCCCTCATCGACGTCGATGACGGCTCGGCAGTCCTCGAACAGGGCGTCCGTCAGCCGGGCCTCGCCGTGGAGCGAGGCTCCCGAGCCGGCGCCGCGGACGTTCAATCGGCCGGCCTCCAAGTCTGCGCCGTGGGAGCGAAGAGCGCACTCCGCGATGCCTGAGAGGGTCACGTCGCCGAGCCGAGCGGCCCCTTCCTCGAAGGATAGGCCGCGCCCGCAACGCCGCGCCGACAGACGGATGAGCTCGACCGCGGTCCGCCGGGTGGATAGCGCGCCGCGCTCGCTGCCGTCCACGGAGACGCCCTCCAGCCTAGCCCGGCCTCCGTCTAGCACGACACCGTCGTCGCATCGGAGGACGTCCAGGCTCGTCACCTCCACCTCGGAATCCCGAGCGGAGAGCCCCACGACGCGGCAGTCGGCCAACGACAGGCCTCGCAGTCGAGCCTTCCCTCCGCGCAAGACCAGGCCACAGGTCCCTCCTGAAACCCTAAGCTCGGAGGCGTCCAGCTGCGAGGCCTCCGCGTCGACGCCAGCGTCTTGGCAGCCCTCGATCCCCACCTCCTCGAGCTGCAACGGTCCCGAGCGAGCGCTGACTCCGACGCCGCAGCGCTCGACGCGGCACCGTCTCAGCGACAAGCCCTCGGCCTCGCGCGCCAAAACGCCGACGAGGGGCCAGCCCGTGATCAGGACATCCGAGGCCTCCAAGCGCGCCCTATGGAGGTCGACGGCCTGGCCGCTGCCGTCGGCCAGCGTCACCTGCTCAAGCCGGCCGCGCGCGCCCTCGCCTAGGCGCACCCCGCCGCTCGAGCGCAGGGAGCCGTGGACCCACTGCAGGACGCCGGAGCGCGCTCCGACGCCGCCGGGGCAGCGCTCCACCTCCAACCTCCGCGCCCGGACCTCCCCGCCCAGGACGTCGATCGCCGCGCCGCAGCCCGCGACGCGCGCATCCGCTAATTCGAGCGAGCCCTCCACGCGAGCCGCCGTCACGCTCTGCCCTCTGAGGGCGACGTCAGCGAGAGCGAGCCGCCCGCCGGCGAGCTCGAGGCCGAGCCGTCCTCCTTCCACGGCGCCTCCCGTCCACACGACGCGCCCCCCTCTCTGCGCCAGACCGGTGTCGCAGCCGACGAGCGAGAGGGCGCGAGCCTCGAGGCTCTCCCCGGCGAAGCGGACGCCGCGCGCGCAATCGGCGACGGTGAACCGCTCGAGGACCTGGCGCCGGCCGTCGAGCTCCAGTCCCGCGTCGCTCATGCGCGCCACCCGGGTGTCGCCCAGCCGGGCCTCGCCCGCCCGAACACCGACTCCCAGTCTTCCATCGGAGATACGGCAGCGTTCTACGACAAGCTCGCCCCCGTCGGCGAAGACGCCGCAGTCCGCCTCGTCGATCGACGTGTCCTCGGCGGACAGCCGTCCTGCCACGACAGCGAGGCCGCGCTCGCGGCAGCGCTCAAGCCGGCAGCGCGCGAGCGCTGCCTGCGCGCCCGCCCCGCGCACGGCGAGCCCGGCGCCGCAGTCCCGCAGCGCGACGTCCTCGAGAGACGCCTGGGCGGAGTCCGTCACGACGACCGCTTCGCGCTCGCAGGCCGCGAGCTCCGCGTGCGCCAACCGCGAGCCGGCCGAGGCGCCCACGAAGTGGAGCCCCGCCCAAGGCGAGCCTCCGAAGCGGGCGGGCGCCTTCGGGGAGCCCTCGACGAGCAGCCGGCCCGCAACGACGAGCCGGCAGCGTCCGGCGGATCCGCCGCCCTCGCTCAGGCGCCAGCCGCGCGGCTCCGCCGTGCAGTCCCAGCGCGACTTCGCCGCCAGGCGCACGTCGGCGCCGGCTTCAACCCTCAAGGTGACTCCAGGGGGCACGAAGACGTCTCCCTCGACGTTGACGACACCGGACCAGGTACGATCCTCGTCGAGATAGCCGATCTCGGGACGCGGAGCGCGGGCCGCTGCCGGCGCGGGCACGACAGCCCCGCAGGCCCACGCGGCAGCGCGGCGCTGGAGCGCTATGCCCGCCGCGGAGACCGCCCGATCGCGGGCGGTCATCGCAGACAGGAGCAGACGCTGGACGCCCCGCGCCCGAAGCGGACCCGGCAAGCGCGACCAAGCAAGCGAGAGGACCTCGCGCGAGGCACGGTCGAGAGCCGTCAACGCTCGATAGACCGGCGCTCCCGCCAGGCAGAGCAGCGCGGCGCGACCCAGGCTTGGCCGGCGGGCAGCGAGCCAGCGGCCGTGGAATTGAGCCGCCGCGGCGCGGCCGACGACGCTGGAGGCGGCTGTCGGGCGGTCCGGCCACAGGTTGGAGTCCCCCTTCGTCAGGGCGTACCGGATCCCCTTCCAGCGCACGGAGGCGAGCAGGCGGTGGACGACGTAGGCGGGCTCGCTGTCCTTCCACTCCAGGAGCACAGCGAGATCGCCGGGCCGCAGGTCCTCGAGGCGGGCCCGCTCGACGAGGACAGCGTCGCCCGCCTTGAGCAGGAAGCGCATGGACTCGCCGCGCACGGAGAGCGTCCAGGCCCCGGCGGCCGGACTCACGGCGGCGCCGTCAGGCGTTGGCCGCCTCCGGATTGAGCTCGTCGAGGAAGCCCAGCGCCTGCTGGCACCACTTGTCGAGGAATATCTCGCGATTGATCTTAGCCCGCTCGGCCATGGCCTCGAAGCCCTGGAACGTCTTGTGGCCGTGATGGAGGACGAAGACGTCGCGCGCCACGACGACGTCGCAGCCGGCCTGCCGCAGCCGCAGGCAGTAGTCGAACTCCTCGTAGGTGCCCAGCCCGAAGCGCTCGTCCAAGTAGCCGACACGGTCGAGAGCCTCCCGTTTGATCATGAGGCAGAAGCCGGTGAGGCGGTGGACGCCCTCGGCCTGGCCCGCGTGCTTGAGCGCCCAGGCCTGCGAGAACATCGCAAGGTCGCGCGGCGTCTTGAAGGAGGGCGCCTCGACGCGTTGGAAGCCGACGGTCTCGTTGGTGCACGGACCCACAGCCGCGATCCAAGGAGCTCGCTCCGCGCAGTCGATCAGGCGCTCGAGCCAGCCAGGAGTGACAACGACGTCGTTGTTGAGCCAGACGATGTACTTGCCGCGCGCGGCGCGCATGCCCTGGTTGATCGCCTTGGCAAAGCCGAGGTTGCTCTCATTGCGGATGACGCGCGCCCCCGCCCGCCGGGCCCAAGCCGCCGTGCCGTCCGATGAACTGTTATCGACGACTATGACCTCGTGAGCCGTCTTGGTGTGGGCCGCCACAGCTTCCAGACATTCCTTAGTGTAGGCGAGGCCGTTGAAGCAGGGAACGATGATCGTGGAGAGACCGCGCGGCGGCCGAGGACGTCCTACGGCCCGCAGCCGAGCGCTCATCCACCCGGCGTCGCAGCGGGGGCGGCGCGAGAAACGGCCGGCGTCGGCTCGCGGCCCCCCGAACGCCCAGATCTCGTCGGCGGCGCATGCCTGTCGCGCGGCCGCCTCTCGCGCGCGGCGCCGAGCCAAGAAGCCGTCGCCATCCAACGCGGCGCGCGGCCGCTCGAACCCCGGGCGCCGGTCGAGCATCGCCAGGACGACGGGCTTCTTACTGAAGCTCTTGAGCGGCTCGAGGGCAGCGCGGGTCCTCGGGTCATCGATGAGGACAGCAGCAGCGTAGTCGCGTGCGGCCAAAGCCTCGCGGCAGCGCGCCAGCAGCGCCGCCTCCGAGGCCGGGAAAGCCAGGGCCACACGAGGTCCAAGCGAGCGGAGCGCCGCCTGCTCGGCCGCCGACGGACCGGCCGCCAACACGTCGACGGACCAGCGCTTGGCGAGCTCAGACAGCAGCCTCTTGAGCTCGCGGTCCGCCTCCCCGCTCGGCAGGCGCGGCACGACAGCGAGCAGGCGTCCCAGCGCGGAGTCAGCGCGTTGCGAGGGTCTCATCGAAGCAGGCCTCCATGACTCGGTCGAGGATCGGATTGGCGATGCAATTGAGCCAACAGCGGCACTGGCAAGGAATAACCTCCGCGCGGAGTACGCTGGCGGAGGCTCCCTCCCAGAGCGCGTCGAATGGCGTGTCCCGCACGTTGCCGACAGTCTTGTGCTTGTTGACAGGGCAGAAGAACAAGTTTCCCTCGGGATCGAACATGGCGAAGCGCCGCCCCGCCATGCAGTCGTCGAAGAAGCGGCTCTCGGCGCGGCCGTGCTTGCGCAGGTAATACCAGAACAGCAGGCGGGTCCAGAGGCCGCGCGACTCTCCGCCCGGCAGGGTCGTCAGGCGCTCCAGCGCGCGCTGCGAGCGGCTGACGTCCAGGAGAACCAAGTCCACCTGCCGCTCCACCTCGTCCAAACGGTCCGCAGTCCAAGAAAAGCTCTGAGGCGCCTGGAAGCCCTCGTGATTAACGACGAGCTGGCAGCCGAAGCCAAGCCCGTGGCTCTTGCACCACTGATAGACGTTATGGAGCTGCCCGCAGTTCTCGGGAAGGATCGTGAAGTTGACGCTCAGCGGCAGGCGCGGGAAGTCGCGTCGCAGCATCTCCAGGCTGCGCTCGAAGCCGGCGAAGGCCCCCGCCTGACCGCGGATGCGGTCGTGCAGCTCGCCCAGGCCATCGAGCGACGTGCCCAGCCACAGTTCCTCCGCGCCGCGGTCGCGCAGCTCGGAGAGTTTGCGTTTGAGGAGGCCTGTGTTCCAGAAATTGGTCAGGATCCCCACGGAGGCGTCGCGGAAATGCGCGCGCAGGAAGGCCACGATCTCCACCGCCTCGGGGCGAACGAGAGGCTCGCCGCCCGTCACGGCCACGAATTGGATCGAGCGCAGAAGGCGCGAGTCCACAACGAACCGGCGGATCTCGTCGAGCGTAAGCTCGCGGCCCACCGACGCAGGATCGCGGCCGGGCATCTCCCAATGATGGCACATCACGCACTTCAGGTCGCAGCGGTGGCTGAGCTCGAGGTGCAGCTCTCGGATGGGCGTGTCGTTCTCGCGGCCGCGCAGCCGCTCCACGCCGCGCTCCACCCAGCCCTCGAGCTGCTTGAGGACCAGGCGCAAGTCCTCGGGAGGGCGCGGCTTCATGGGTTCATTCTATCACTTCTCTCGTTCGCAGAGCAGCGGCACCACCAATCCGAGAAAGAGCAGGCGAGCGCGCCAGGCGCGCCAGCCCACGAGACTCTCCTGCCGCACGCCGCGATGTAGGAAACCATCCACGCTCGCGCTTGCGATTTGCTATTATAAGCGCCGAAGGCCACCACCCCCCAGCTTGTGGGACAACTCGAGGTGGCCTTCATCATTTTAGGTCGCTTGGTCCGCGCGGCTTGGGCCCTTTGGCTGGCGGGCCGTCCTCGCCCGCTTGTTATAATTTACATGATGCGAATGCGCCTGACGCCTCTGCTTTGCTTTTCCCTCGCTGCCCATGCCTTGCCCGCGGAGGCTCTCGAGCACTCTGTCCCCGTCCCCGCTGTCGTCTCCGGCCGCGCCGTTCCGACGTTACCGCTTCCCGCCGTCGCCGTTCCTCCGCAAAGCGCAGAGGCCGCTCTCTTGATCCCTTCCGGCGAGGGAGCGCCTCAGGCTGGCGCTCCGGTAAGCGCGCAACAGCAGCTCGAGGTCGCTCGCGCCGCCCTGGCCCCGACGGGCGAGCGCGGCGCCGGCGATTCCGAGAACCGCCGCGCCGCCGCCGAGACGTTCTGGTCCGGAGAGCGCGCCCACCCCGCCGCAAGCGAGCCTGTCGCCGCAGCAGCGAGCCCGGCGCCCGCCGCGTTCGGACGGCTGAGCCGTTTCGCCGGACGCTCCGTGGTTGCCGCGGCCGCCGTGGCCGTCGCCATTCCTTCTCCGGCCGCCGCGGCCTCGCTGCCGTACTGGGCGCACCACGTCTGGGAGCAGGCCTCTCCCTATCTCGGCACGGCAGCCGGGCTGGGCGCCACCTACTATGCGGGCCGCCTGGCGAGCTGGGCCGTGACGACTCTGGGCAATCGCTGGGGCTGGGACCAGCATCGCATCGTGGCCGTCAGGCTGGCGGTCAGCGTGGCCACGTGGATGGCCGGGGCGAGCCTGACGTTGCACTTGGCCGGCGTCTCGACGCAGGTCCTCGTCTCGAGCCTGGGTCTGGGTGGCGTCACCCTGGCGGTGGGCGCCAAGGAGTTCCTGCGCCAGATGCTCGAGGGAGTGAAGGTCTTGGTCTACCGACCGTTCTTCCCTGGCGACCGTCTCATCATCGATAAGAAGCTCTACAAAGTCTCTGGCTTCACGCTGCGTTACCTTGAGCTCGGGCGCTACGGCAAGTCCATGACGCTGATGACCTACGCCATCTTGTCGGGGAAGATGGTGACCATCCTGCGCCGCTACGCGCCGACCAGCGGCTACGCGATGCCACGGCCGCAAGGCTGGCGCGACTCCTGGAGCGCGGTTCGGGGCGAGGCGCAGCAAGACCTCTCGCTGCGCAAGACGACAGCCTGGATGGTCGCGGGCGTGGTCGCCCTGTTAGGCCTGCCGTATCTGAGAGGCCTCCTGCACACTCTGCCGTTCTTTGACCTTGTCTTCCCGTGGGTGGAAGGTGGGACGATCCTGTTCGCCACGCGTCTGGCCGATCACTGGGTCTACAGCTTCTTGGGCCGCATCGCCGACCGGGCCGAGTGGCGGCCGCAGACGACGATGTTCGTGCGCTTGGGCTCGCAGATCCTCGTCTACGCGATCGGCGGCACGCTGGCGCTGCACGCGCTAGGGGCCACTTGGACCACGGTGGCCGCCACGGTGGGCGTGACTTCCTTCGTGGTTGGCTGGGCCACCGGCGATCTCGTCAGCAACGTCATCCAGGGCTTCCTGATCCTCTACTCGCGGCCGTTCGGCGTCGGCGACGTCCTCGAGGTGGGCGACATCACTGGCCAGGTCGTGGACATGAATCTGCAGTACGTCGTGCTCCAGCACAGCGACAAGACGCACACCCTCGTCCCTTACTCTGTCCTGCGCGACAGTCAGTTCACCGTCCTCGATCCGTCCGAGGCCGACACGCGCCCGCCGCAGCCCGATCCCGACGCCAACACGCCGCCCGCCGCGCGCCCGCAGCCGCGCACGATCGCGCCGATCGACGCGCTGACCAAGCAGTGGCTGGCTCATTCCGCCCCTTTCTCGATCGGAGACAGCATCCGCGTCGGCGCCGAACACGGCGTCGTCGTGGAGCTCAACGCCGATCACGTCGTCCTCGAGCGCGAGGATT
>CAZZGQ010000004.1:0-5491 GCA_964653765.1 uncultured Elusimicrobia bacterium
CGCTGGTCGGAGGCGCCGGCGGCGCTGGCTTCCGCGGCGATGCGATCCGCCGGGATGCCCAGCTCGCGCGCCATGGCGGCCTTCACCGCGGCGGCCTGCATCTCGGCCGTGAGAGCATCGGGGCCGAAGAGGCGCAGCGACAAGGGGGCTCCGAACGCGCGCCGGCGCACGAAGTCGGCGGCGACCCTCACGAGAGGCTGGCCGCCCGCCGCAAGGTCCTGGCCGCGCCGGTCGGTGCCGAAGAGCTCGGAGGTGTCCAGGCCCAGCACGCGGCCCTCCGCGGTCTCGCGCACCAAGCCCTCGAAGCGGATGGGCTGGCCCAGGACGGTGCGCGCCGGCGCGGCGGGCGTCCCGGCGTCCGAGAACTTGTAGACCGCGGAGTAGGCGTGGCCGGCGCGGATCCAGTCTCCCGCGTCGGTCTTGCCGTCCCAGGCGACCGACGCCGGTGGCTCTCCCTGGCCTTCGAAGGATCGGATAGGCTTGCCGTCCTCGTCCACCAGGCTCAGGCTCCAGCGGCGGTCCTTGCCCGAGGCCTTGGCGTCGGCGCCGAGCTGGGCGCGCACGGGCACCTCGAGGCCCGCGAGCGGCGTGAGCAGGTCGTTCCACGGCTGGATCAGCCGGTCTTCCCTGAGCCGGCGGGGCCGCGCCGCCACCCAGCGCGATTGCGACGGCGGCTGCGCCAGCAGTAAGGCGTCATCCGGCTTCAGCGAGGGACGCAGCGTCTCGTAGGGATCGTAGGGGACGTCGAGGGCGGGCTTGCCCGCGCTCGGCTCGTCCTTCTCCTGCGCCTTGATCACGACGTCGTCGAGCTGCCCCGACGGCGCCGCGGCGGCCGAGGAGATCAGCGCCGCCAACAAGAGACCGGTCCAGAGCTCACTGCGCGTCATCGCTCGGCTCCTCGCGCTTGGGCGCGCCCGTCTTGCGGGCCGCGGCCACCTTCGCGGCTTGCGCCTGCTCCTTTTCGATCACGATCTCGACGCGGCGGTTCTTGCGCCGGCCGTCCGGCGTGGCGTTGTCGCCGATGGGCTTGCCGTCGCCCCAGCCCTTGGCCGCCAGGCGGCTGCCGTCGAGCTTGCGCACGTTGACGAAGTACGTCCGCACCGCCTCGGCGCGGGCCTGCGACAGCTCGCGGTTGGAGGCGAACTTCTCGTCGTGGATCGGCACGTTGTCGGTGTGGCCCTCGATGAGGACGCGGCGTCCGATATACTTGCGCACGATCGCGGCCGCCTCGTCCAGCGTGGCGAAGGCGTCCGGCTTCACCTCGGCCTTGCCGGTCTCGAAGAGCACCTCGGCGGCCAGCGGGATGACGATGCCGCGATCGGTCTCCTGGCTCTTCACCTCCGGCATCAGGTCGGGGACCGACTCCTCCTCGGCCGCCACCACGAGCACGGGCTTGGCGCCGTTGATCGTCACCGAGGCGGCCGCGCTCTTGCCCTGGTTGCCGACCTCGTCGACGGCGTAAAGGACGGCGTCGTAGCGGCCGTCAGGGAAAGCCCCGCCCTTGGGATCCAAGCCTTCCCAGACCGTCTCCTGCGGCGGCCGGCCGTCGCCCTTGAACTCCTGGACGACCTCGCCTTTGGCGTTGGCGATCTTGAGCGACCAGCGCGCGATGTTGGAGGCGTCCTGCGACGTCGCCGAGAACGTGGCGCGGCTGCGGCCGCTCTCGGACTTGGGAGCGAAGATCTCGGGCTGGCCCGCCAGGGTCAGCTCGGGGGGCGTGTCGTCGACGCGCACGATCTGCTCGAGGGTGGACGACTTGTTGCCGACGGAGTCCTCCACCGTCAGCGCGTACGTGTAGGAGCCGTCCGGTACGGTCTTCTTGGCGTCGTTGCGGCCGTCCCACTCCACGGACGCGGGCAGGCTGCCCTGGCCCGAGAAGGAGCGGATCGCTCCGCCCTTCTCGCTCTTAAGCGCCAACGTCCAGCGGCCGACCGGGCTCTCGTCGCGATAGCTGAGCTGGAAGACGACCGTGTCGGCTACACCGTCGCCGTTGGGCGAGAACAGGGCCGGCACGACGCGCGCCGTGATCTCCGGGCGCGTCGTGTCGATCTGGATGGTCTGGGGCGCCGTCTCCCCGCGGTTGCCGGCCTCGTCGACGACGCGCAGGGCGTATTGGTAGCGGCCGTCGGCGGCGAGGCTCTTGTCGTCGCGCTCGCCCCCCCAGACGATCTCCTTGGGCGGCTGGCCCTGGCCGGAGAACTCGCGCAGGCGCACGCCGCTGGCGTCGACGACGTCGAGCGACCAGCTGCGGATCTTGTTGAAGGACTTCACCGAGAGCGCGAAGGTGACGGAGTCGAGGACGCCGTCGGCGTTGGGCGAGAAGTCGGGCGCGCCGGCCTGGACCACGACGTCCGGAATACGGGCGCCGACGATGACGGTCTTGGGCGCCAGGGTGGCCGCGTTGTGCGCCTTATCCTGGGTCCAGAAGACGCACGAGTAGGGGCCGTCCGGCACGGGCTCCTTCGCGTCGGAGCGTCCGTCCCAGACGAGCTCGCCGTTGAGCGCGGACTTGCCCCCGTAGCGGCGCACGACCTTGCCCTGGGCGTCCTGGATGTTGAGAGTCCAGGCTTCGACGTCGGAGGCGTCCTGCTCGCTGATCTGGAAGCGCGCCTCCTTTTGGTCGCCGTTGGGCGAGATCAGCGCCGGCTCCACGGCCAGGCTGACGACGGGCGGATTGGTGTCGATCTGCGCCGCTCCGGGCGCCGTCGTCGTCTTGTTGCCGGCGCGGTCGACCACGGTCAAGGCGTACGTGTACTTGCCGTCCGGCAGATTGGCGCCGGAGTCGTCCTGGCCCGTCCATTGGATCTGCTTGGGCGGCGCTCCCTCGCCCTTGAAGACGCGCTTGAGGTCGCCGACGTCGTTGCGGATCTCGAGGGTGTAGCGGTCGATGCCGTTCTCGTCCTGGGCCGCGATCTCGAAGGTGCCGCTGTCGCCGAAGCCGTCGCCGTTGGGCGAGATCAGCGCCGGCTTGAGCTCGACGGCGGCCTGCGGCGGCTTGGTGTCGAGGATCAGGGTCTTGGGGATGGCCAGGCCGCGGTTGCCCGCTTGGTCGACGGTGAGGAAGGCGTAGCTGTACACCGCGTCGGCGGCGGGCTTGCCGTCCAAACCGGTGCCGTCCCACACCAGCTCGCGGGGCGGCTCGCCGGAGCCGTCGAACGACCTAACGAGCTTGCCTTTGAGATCCTTGAGGGTCAGCGACCAGGTCTCGATCTGCTTCTTCACCGGAGGAGGCGTGATCTCGAAGGTCGCGGTGTCGTTGACGCCGTCGCCGTTGGGCGAGAAGATCGTCGGCCGCGCCTCGACCTGCATGACCGGCTCGGTGCGGTCGATACGCACGGGCTGCGGCGAGGTGGTCGTCGTGTTGCCGGCCCGGTCGCGCACGGCGAGCGTGAACGAGTATTCGCCGTTCGGCGCGGGATCGCCCGCGTCCGTGCGGCCGTCCCATTCGACCTGCGCCGGCGGCTGGCCCTTGCCGAAAAAGGACTTCACGGCAGATGGGCTCTTGATGCGCAGCAGCCAGCTGCTGAGGCCGTTGGCGTCGTCGGCCTGGAGCTGGAACTTCGCCGTGGGCTTGGCGCTGCCTTCCTCCGGCGAGAAGATCGCCGGCTCCACGCCGACGCGCGCGCTCGGCGCCTGGCGGTCGCAGATGACCTCCTGGGAAGGCATGGCCACCTTCGAGCCGGCCAAGGTCACGACGCTGAGCGAATATTGGTAGGAGCCGTCGCGGATGAGCTGGTTGTTCTCGTCCTTGCCGTTCCACTCCAGCGCGGCCGGCGGGGCGCCTTTGCCCGAGAAGCGCTTGACGATGGTCCCCTGAGGGTCCACGACCGTGAACTCCCACGCGGAGATGTTTTGAGGATCGGAGACGGCCAGATGGAAGATGGCGTTGTCGAGCACGCCGTCGCCGTTGGGCGAGAACAAGACCTGGCCCGGCCGCGGCTCGGCCGGCTTGACGTCGGCCGCGCGGGCGCCGGCGGCCGTCAGAGCGGCAAGAACCAACCAAGAAACTCTCATCCCTGTCTCCTTCCCGTCATTCGTTCTGGCGCGCGGAGGCCGTGGAGGCGGAGCGCTTGAGCTCCCGTATCCTGTCGCGGGCCGCGGCGGCCACCTTGGGCTCGGCGGCGTTGCGCGCCAGATCGTCGTAAGCCGCGATCGCCTTGGCCCAGTCCGCCTTCTTCTCATAGATCTCGGTGAGCTTGATCAAAGCCTGGAGCCGGTACGGATCGGCCGCCGGGCCTAGGCCCGCGGCGGTCTCCCAGGCCGCGCGCGCGCCGTCGGCGTCGCCCGACGCGACCGCGATCTCCCCCACCTGATAGGCCGCGGACACCCCCGCCGCCGACCCCGCGGGCGCCTTGGCGCGGATCTCGTCGAGGACCTTGAGCGCGCCGTGATAGTCCTTCCTATCCTTGGCGATGGCGAACATCTCCCAGCGGGCGTTCTGCGCCTCTTCGTCGGTGACGCCGCCCGCGATGTACGCTTGGTAAGCCGCCGCGGCCGAGTCGAACTGGCTGTCGCTGCGGTAGGCCAGAGCCAAGTTGAAGCGCGCCGCCTTCGCGTACTCGGATTTGGGGAAATCGCTCAGCAGCTTCTCGAAGGCGGCGGCCGCCTTGGCGTAGCGCTTGAGGGTGAAGTCCTCGCCGCCCAGCTTGAACAGGGCCAGCGGCATCTCCTCGGCTTGAGGGAAGTTCAAGGTGAAGCGCTCGAAGGCCGCCGCGGCCTGCTCGTCCTGATGGCCGCGGACGTAGCACTCGCCCAGCATCAGCTGGGCCTTGGCCAGCGACGGATGATCGGTGTAGTCCACGCTGAAGCGCTGCAGCGCCTGCGCGGCCCCGGCGTAGTCCCCTTTCTCGTACAGCCGGCGGCCCAGCCGGAACTGGACCTCGCCGGCGGGCGCCGAGCGCGGGGCGGCCTCCACGACGCCGGAAAGGTAGGCCTTGAAGTCCTTCTGCGGCGAGCGGTCGAAGACGCCCTCCGCCACGTCCAGCGCGTCGCCGACGACGGCGGATTCCGGGTACTGCGCCAGCAGCGTCTTGACCTGCGCCAGCGTGTCATCGTCCTGGCCGGAGTAGAAGCCGATCTGCGCCAGCCGCAGCGCGGCGAGCGCGGCCTGCGTCCCCTTGGGCGCCTGCGCCAGCATCCTCTTATAGGCCGCCGTGGCCTCGGGCCAGCGCTGGGCCCGGTAAAGCGTGTCGGCGATCTGCGCCGACGCTTTCAGCGCCTCCGGGGAAGCGGGAGCGCGGTCGAGCAGCTTCTGCCAGACCTCGAGCGCCTGGCTGTAGTACTTCATGTGGTAGAGCGAGAAGCCGGCCCGGTAGAGCGCGGCCGGCGCGGCGGCCGCCTCCGGATGGCTGGAAGCGAACTTGTCGTAGAAGGTATAGGCGTCATTGTAGTCGCGCTGGGCGTAGAAGCTGTCGGCGATGCCCAGGTCGTTGACGGCGGCGAAGGAGAAGGTCGAGCTCTCGATCTTGAGCATCTCCGTCAGCTTCTGGCG
>CAZZGQ010000004.1:5591-6694 GCA_964653765.1 uncultured Elusimicrobia bacterium
TCCTTCTGGTCGTACTGGAGCTTGAGCATGAGGAACAGCGCCTGCTCGGCGACGTCGCTGCCCGGAGCCACGTCCAGCACGCGCTGGAAAGCCGCCAGCGCCTTGTCCTTCTGCTGCAGCCGCGCGCGGCTGTTGCCCTGGATCAGGTAGACGTTCTTGGCCAGCGGATCGGCGGGGTAGAGCTCGACGAAGCTCTGGCACGTCGCCGCGGCGCGCGAATAGTCGCCCAGCGCCTGCTGCGTCCAGGCCAGACGATAGAGCGCGCGCGGCTGCAGCTCCTTGCGGCCGTTGGAGGCGACGTCCGAGTAGGAGAAGAGAGCCTCGCGGGTCTGGTCGACGGCGAGGTAGGACTCGCCGATGAAGTAGCGCGCGAGCGAGGCGTAGTAGTCGTTGGGATACTGCGACAGCAGCGAGCCGAAGGACAGGCGCGCCTGGCCGTAATCCGCCTTCTCGAACGAGGCGCCGCCGAGGCGGTAGAGCGCGGCCACCTTGAAGCGCGAGAAGGGGTAGGTCCGCGCGAAGTCGGCGTAGCGCGTGGCCGCGCCGTCGTAGTCCTGCGCTTGGAAGAAGGCGTCGCCGGCGAAGAAGGCCGAGGCCTCGCGGACCTCGCCGGCGGCCTCGTCGTCGGCCAGCTTGTTGAAGAGCGTGGCGGCCAGCAGCGGCTTCTGCCAAAGCAAATAGGCCTGGCCCAGGTAGTAGCGGGACTCCGGCGTCTTGAGCGGGCTCAGGAGCGACTCAGCCAGCGCGTAGTCGCCTTGGTGGACGGCCAGCACGGCGCGCGCGAAGGCCGCGGAGGGCTCCTTGACGCGGTCCGGGAAGTCGGCACCGAGCTTTTGCAGCCACTTCTGCGCCAGCGCGAAATCCTCGCGGGCCAGCGCGCAGTAGCCAAGGCCGAGCAGGGAGTCCGGCACGACGTAGCTCTTGGGCGTCTGCGCCAGCACGGCCTCGAAGCGCGTCTGCGCCTTGTCCCACTCGCCCCTGTCGTAGGAGAGCTCGCCCAGGCGGTAGAGGGCCGACGCGCGCAGCCCGTCGTCGGCAGCGTGCTTGGCCGCGTCCTCGTAAGCTTGTTCGGCGTCGGCGAAGCTCTTGAGCGCCGACTCCGG
>CAZZGQ010000004.1:6794-14617 GCA_964653765.1 uncultured Elusimicrobia bacterium
CTTATGAATTCTTCGCGACGGCTTCGATCTCCAGCGTGATCTCCACGTCGTCGCCGACGACCACGCCGCCGCTCTCCAGCGCCTTGTTCCACAGCAGGCCGAAGTCCTTGCGGCTGATCTTGCCGGAGGCCGTGGCGCCCAGGCGCTGCCCCTGAGGGCTTTTCAGCATGCCGTTGACGGCAAGATCCAACGCCACGCGCTTGGTCACGCCGTGGATCGTCAGATCGCCGAGCATGGTCGTCTTGCCGTCCTTGACCTGAGCGGAGACGCTCTTGAAGAGGATCTTCGGGTACTTCTGGACGTCGAAGAAGTCCGGCGAGCGGAGGTGGTTGTCGCGCGCTTCGACGCGGGTGTCGACGCTGGCCGCGTCGATCTCCGCTTGCGTCTTCCAGGACGCCGGCTTGTCCTTCTCGTAGTCCACGGTGCCGGAGAACCTGTCGAAGTTGCCGTTCACTTTCGAGATCATCATGTGCGTCACGCGAAACGACACGGAGCTGTGCTGCGGATCGATGTGGAACGTCTCCGCCGCCAACGGCGACGACGCCAGCGCCATCGCCGCGATCCACGCGGCCTTCTTCACGTTGTTCATTTTCTATCTCCTTTGATTTCAGCCAGATCTCCGACCAGGTCCCGGACCGTGACGCCTCGCAGGCCGGCCAGCGCCGCCGTCTCGGCGCCCGCGAAGGCGTCGGCGAGAGCCGTCTTGATGCGGCAGCTGACGGGGCAACGCGGGTTCTTCGGGTTGCGGTGCACCGCGAACAAGGGCTCCTCGCCCAGCGCGTGATAGAGGTCCCAGAGGCTGATCTCGCTGGGGCAGCGGATCAGCTTGGAGCCGCCCGCCTTGCCCTTCTCGGAGTCGACGATTCGCGCCCGAGCCAGCGCCGCCAGGATCCTGCGGATCACGGCGGGATTGGTGTTGACGCTGCCCGCGATGTATCCCGACGATACGAACTCATCGCGACGCGCCGCGAGCACGGCCACGATGTGGGCGGCCACGGCGAGGCGGCTGTTGGCGGCCATAACTGAAACCAATCTAGTAACAGTTTAAGGGAAAGTCAAGCCCTCGAGACGGCGGTATACCGGCAGACGCTCCCGGCTACTGATAGACGACGACCATCGGCGTGGGCGACCAGCCCAGGACCTCTTTCGGGGTCATGATGGGCTTGTCGTTCTTGTAGAAGAGCTTCACGCCGGTATACTGCACGGGCTCGCGCGCCACGGTCGCGCGAT
Source organism: uncultured Elusimicrobia bacterium (assembly GCA_964653765.1). Lineage (GTDB taxonomy): Bacteria > Elusimicrobiota > Elusimicrobia > UBA1565 > UBA9628 > JAGWUP01. Next base: position 8,025 of record CAZZGQ010000004.1, read on the forward strand.
AGGCGCGCAGCTTGAACTGCGGAGAACCGAAGCCGTCCATGACGACGGCGATCTGCACGCGCGGGTCGAGACGGATGCGCTTGTAGCGGCGCAGCATGTCGTTGGTGAAGCGGTGGACGAGCAGCAGCTTCGGCGGCAGCTTCTTCCTGTCGACCATCTCGGCCAGCATGAGGCTGGCGATGTTGACGTCCTCGGCGTCGCTGCTGCCGATGCGCTGGCCGGGCTTGAGACCCTTGCGCATCTGGAACTCGGGATCGAGGGCGAGGTGCACGTCCGGCCGCTCGAGGAAGGGCCGCAGGTGCTCCACCTCCTCCTTCACGTGGCTGCGGCCCACCTGGATGTCGAGGATGACGAGCCAGCCCTTGCTGCGCGCCCACGCGCAGACCTTGTCGATCAGCGCGCGATCCATGCGGTAGCGGTACGTGGCGTCGGCCTGCGCGTAGTCGGAGGCCACGGTGGCGACGAGCTCGAGCCCCGGCCTCACGGTCGTCTTGGGATCGGCGGCCTGCCACGCTTTGGCCTGCTCCTCGAGCTTGCGCAGCATGAGCTGAGGCGGCAGCTCGCCCAGGATCCCCATCCGGGCGGAGAGCGGATTGCCGTAGTAAGTCACGATGCGGCTCGACGGCAGAAGCGGCGAGAAGGGTTTCTGTTCCTCGGCAAAGACCGCCGGAGCGGCGACGACAGCGGCGAGAGCGAGAAAAGCGAAGCGGCGCACGCCACATCGTAGCAAGCCTGGGGCTCATGCGGCATCGGGGCGCCGCTTAAGTTATCCACCGACTGGGCCAGTGGACCAGTCGGTGGATAACGTTTAAGATACCTCGATGAAGGCCGCCGCCGTCGCCGCCGTTCTCGGTCTGATGCCGGTTTCGGCGCGTGCCCAGCAGCGCCCAGCCTGGCTCGCCGATCCCTGCGCCGGCCTCGATTGCGCGCGCACGCTCGTCGGCGTCGGGCAGGCCGACCTGCTGCCCGAGATCAAGCTCTCCAGCGCCGTCGCCTACGCCGAGGCCGCGCGAGAGCTCTCGCTCGGACTGGCGGACTTCGTCTCCGTCGGCGTCCAGGCCTACGGCGAGGACGCCGGGCAGGTCCTCGACAGCGCGGTCAAGGATCTGGCCCGCTCGCCGCTGGGCTCTTCGCTCACCAAGACCTACGGCGACGAGAACGCGGACACCATCTCCGTGACGATCAAGGTCAACCCCTTCGACGAGGCGGCGATGAGAGTGTACGCGCAGGAGTTCGTCGACATCTCCTCCCAGACGCTCTATGTCCGGCTCGTCGCCGAGCGCGCGGCGCCTGGAGACGACGCGGGCCTGCGCGCGCGCCTCGCCGACGACGGCTACGTCGTCTGGCGCGGCGGCCGCCTGCGCCTGGCGTCGGAGGACGTGCGCGTCGGCCGGCGCAACGAGTTCACGCTCTGGGCCGAGGACCAGGACGCCGGCCTGGCCTGGGTGGAGCACTGGCCCAGCGGCGGCGGCGACCTGCTACGCGGCGGCGAGGTGGCGCAGCAGTACGTATACGACAAGCGTCTCGATCGCTGGAGGCCGGCCGCGCCGTCTCCGACCGGCTCCGACAGACGCTGACACCGCCGCTCTTCCGTCCCGCCGGGGATTCAGGTACCTTTAGCGTATGACCTACGCGATCGTCGCCGCGAGCTTCGGCAACGTTTCGGATGCGGCATCCCTTTCGCCGCTCGTCGGCCAAGCGTTCTTCGTGCTCGGCGCCGCCATACTGGTGGTCGCCGTCATGCTGCTCGCCCGCTCGCCTGACAACCCGGCGCGCTACGCGGCCGCCCGGCGCCGCTAGCGCGGGCGGCCGATCAAAACGCGCGCCCGCCCTTCCATCGCCAGCTGAGCCTCCTCCACCTCGAAGCCCGCCCCCGCGGCGAGCTCCGCCAAGTGCCGCATCCACGAGCGGTAAGGGAGTCCGTTGTCGGAGCAGCAGGGCACCACGGCGAAAGGCAGGCGGTGCTTGGCCGCGTACTCGATGATCGCCCGCGTGGCGCCGTCGGGGTGCATGCCCGCCACGAGGCCGCAGCGGCAAGGCTCCGCCAGCGAGAAGCGCCGCTCGGCGAACTCGAGGCCGGGCAGGTGCTTGGGGCGCGCGTCGAAGGTCACCGCCTTCATGCCGAGCCGGCCGAGCTCCGCGTTGAGGCGGCCCATGCCGCCGGCCACGTCGTAGACCAGGCCAGCCGACGGGAAGCGCTCGGCCAGCAGGCGAGCGAAGAGCTCGAAACGGCGCTTATCAGCCAACGAGCTTCTTGCTCAGCGCCAGCGTCAGATCCTGGAAGATCACGCCGATGCCCAGCGATTCACCGGAGCGGTTCTTCACCTGCAGCGTGCTATAGCCGATCGTCATCGGCACGTCGGCGTGGAGCACCTGGACCTCGGCGCGATGGACGGTCTTGCCGGTGTCCAAGGCGTCGCGCACGACTTGGACGAGGGCCGGGAAGGCCGTCAGCACGGCCGGATAAGGGCGGCCGGGAAGCTGCGAGACGTCCCCCAGCCGCAGGATGCGGCCGGCGGTGGGATTCATGTAAGCGATGCGGCCGTCGTGATCGACGCTCAGGAACCCGCCCGAAAGATTGTCCAGGACGCTGCGGTAGTATTCGGCTTCGTCGCGCACGACCTCATTCTAGCCTATTCGGCTCCGATGGTGTCGTCGACGTCGATGTCCGCCGCCTCGACGGCGGACTCGGGATGATCCTTGAAGCCCGGAGGCTCGACGGCCTCGAACGACTCCACGATCACGTCGTCGAGGCGCGGCGCCTCCGGTGGATGAGCGCCCATGGGCGCTTGGCGGCCGGACGGCTCGTTGGGACCCATAACCACAGCATAGCTCCACGGCCGTTGAAACGCCGTGGCCTCCAGGTCACGACTGCGTCACGGACGTTTGACGGCGATGCGCCCCCATGCGACGCCGGCCGCTACATACAAGAGCGGCTGGAACGGCGCGTTGAAGCGCGCGAAGACGGTGCCGAGGGCGTAGACGTTGGCGTACGCCGCCAGGACCAGCACGGCCCACAACGCCGGGCGCGAAGCCGCGGCCGGCACCGCGAGGAGCGCCAAGATGAAGACGACGGCGAACGCCGCTAGGCAGGCCCACGTCAGCTCGTCCCAGTGCCGCCCGGCCGCCATCGTCGCCGCGTGGGCCGGATGGTAGAAGACGAGGTAGCAGAGGTAGGAATCCGTCCAGAGGTTCCAGACGCGCGCGGCGACGCTGAAGGCGTAGCGCCCGGGCCGGGCGCGCACGTTGGCCAGCGCCAAGCGCAGGGCGACGCCGTCCCAGTCCACGTGCGGCCGCGTGCGCACCAGGGTCTTGATCGGCTCCAGCGAGTCCTCGCGCTCCGGCGCCCGCACCCGTCCTTCGGAGCCGTAGTAGACGATCGGGCCAACGACGCCGCTCTCCGCCGGGATGAAGCGGTGGAACCGCAGCGCGTTGCGGGCGATCCATGGAGCGAGCACGAGACCGCACGAGAGCAGCGCGAGGACGGCGTGGCGAGCCCGAGCGCGCGGCGGCGCGGGCGTCGCGGCGGCGGCGAAGAGCGGCACGAGGAGCAGCGTCGAGCGGCAGAGCGCGCTCAAGCCCACGGCCGCCCCGAGCGTCAGCGCCGCGGCGTCGTCGGCGTCCCGGCGGTAGCGGGCCAAGGCCCAGGCCGCGAGCAGCACCAGCGCCCCGAACAGGCACTCGCTGTAGAGCGAAGTGGGGAGCAGTATCTGCGCGGGATCGAAGGCGGTGAGCGCCATGGCGGCCAGCCCCGCCGCCGGCCCGGCGGCGGCCGCGCCCAACTGGTACGCGAGCCAGACGGTGGCCGCGCTCACGAACGCCTGCGCCGCGCGCGCCGCGCCTTCGGAGCGCAGGCCCAGCCGGCGCAGGCCCGCCAGGAAGAGCGGATATAAAGGAGCGCGGTAAGCGCTGGGAGCGCCGCCCCACAGGTAGCCGCGGCCCTCGGCCAGGTTCTCGGCGATCTCGGCGTATTGCCGGTCGTCGCCGCCCGGCGACAGAGGCACGCGGTAGTAATGCGCCGCCGCCGCCAGGCGCAGCAGCAGTGCCGCGCCCAGCACGGCTCGGGCGGCACGCGGCAGCGGGACCATGGCACAGTTTACCGTTATTTAGTTGCGACGTAACCGGCGGGCGGTGGATACGACGCCGGCGGCAAGGTACGCTAAGCGCGATGCCCGTAGAGACGATCCCGACCGCCGAGACGATCAAGCCGATGACGCCGCCGCCGGCGCCCCTGGCCAGGCGTTCCCTCGCGCGCTCGCCGTGGCTCGAGCGCGTCGAGCGGTTCTGGCGCCAGGATTCCCCTTTCTTGATCGCCGGCGCGGGCCTGCTGGTCGGCGCCCCGGTCGCCTATCGCGCCGCCGCCGGGGCGGAGCCCGTCTCGCAGTCGCGGCCCGGCTTGTTCGGCGCCCAAGACTCCGAGGGCTCGCTCACCGGCATGGCGCCCGGCAAGCCCGTCACCGGTCTCGACGAATCCGATCCCGCATCCTGGGTCATGGGCCCCAACGCCGTCCGCCAGGGCCAGAGCGGCGGCGCCTCCTCCTCCTTTCCCGGCGGCGCCGCCATCCGCGCCGCGGCCGGCGCGGCCTTGGGCAGCGCCGGCCTGCCTTCGCCCAACGCGTCCGCGGTGAGGACGGCTCGCGAAGTGAGCCGGCGCGGCGCCGCGACGCCGCTCGTCCATCTCGAGGCGCCCACGTTCCCCGGCCTCGGCTCGGGGGCGTCGACGAGCGCGTCGATCGCCCGCGCCGCCAACAGCGTCATCGGAGAGGGCAACGGCACGGGGATGGTCGTGCGCGACCTGAAGTCCCTGGGGAACAAGCTCGCCTGGCACGGCTCCATGGGCTCGGCCGAGGGCATGCGCGGCTCGGCCGAGCGCCAAGCCCAGACCATGGCCTCCTCGGCGGCGAGCGGCTTCACCGGCTTCAAGAGCGGCTCCGTGAGCGGCAACGGCGCGCCGGAGAGCGGCACCGGCGTCGCTCATGAAGGAAGCAAGGACGACTCGCGTTCTTCCTCCGGAGGGCCGGCGGCTCCCGACTCGAAGAGCGTCTCCTCCAAGGATTCGGGGACGTCTCCGAGCCACGCCGATTCGCAGCAGCCGAGCATGCCGAGCGGGGGCGCTCCCGGCGGAGGCGGCGACGACAAGAAGAAGCAGGAGCAGAACGCCCAGCAAAGCGCCCAGGCGTGCCAGCTGCTCGGCCAGTCGGGCCTGACGAAGACGTCGGCGCCGGGCATGACCTCGGCGATCCCCGATGAGTCGGCCACCGCCCAGCAGCTCTGCACGAAGAACCTCAAGATCCTGAAAAACCAGCAGAAGCTCCATAAGTCGGCGAAGCAGGCGTACCAGCAGTGCCAGGCCTACTGCGCCAACATGGGGATGGGAGGCGCCCAATGAGATCGTCGGCCTTGCTGCTCGCTGTCATCCTCGCCGCGTCGCTGCCGGCCTCCGCCACACGGGGCGACGAGTCCGGCAAGGTCGTCGACGACTGGGTGGACGAGATCAACAAGGACATCAACGACCTGGTCCGCCAGGCCAGGAGCCAGGTGCTCGAGCCCGACAAGAGCGCCGACGACACGATCCGCGGGATCGGCTCCGCCGCCCCGGGCGCCGGGAGCGCCCTGCAGGGCGGCGGCTCCGTGCCCGACAGCACCGCCGGCTGCAACGCCGCCATGGCGAACCAGCAGCAGGCGCAAGGCGCGGCCGCCCCCTGGGACGGGCAGCGCTACAGCGCCGAGGGCAGCCACAACAAGGCGAAGAACGCCTTGAGCAGCCTCAAGTCCAAGATCCAGGAGATCCAGCGGAAGGTCGATCAGGCCGACCAGCTGCTCGGCTCCGCCGAAGGTGACCTCCGCGACGTCAGCGGGGTGCACCCGATCGCCCGGCAGGCGCAGCTGGCGGCTTTGGCCGGCGGCACCGAGCAGAGGTACGGCTTCGCCGACGGCGACACGCGGAAGATCCGCGGAAAGTTCGACAAGCTCAAGAAGCGCTGGGAGAAGTTCAAGTCGGACCTGGAGAGCGGCCGCATCGCGAAGTTCGACCGGGACACCGATCAATACGTCAACAAAGGCGGAGACTTCGTCCGAGACGCTAACCAGCTGATCGGCCAATCCCAGGCCTGCCAAGCGGGGCGGTCACAGTCGCTCTTCAGCAGCAACAGCGCGCCGATCAATCAGCGAGGCTCCGAGCTCAGCGGCAGCGAAGTCCAGACCAGCGACGCCGAGAGCGCGCTCTCGGACGCGCAGAAGCCCGACTAGCCGCGACTATTTCTCGCGCACCACTCCTCCAGCTGATCCAGCGTCATCGTCCAGCCCTGCTTGGCGCCTTGCGTGGGCTGCCGGCTGATCTCGGTGACGACGGCGAAGGTCTGTCGGACCTTCAGCTTCGTCTTGCCGCCGGCGTCCTCGAAGACGACCTCCGTTCGGATGTTGTCCTTGGGATCGCCCGGGAATTCGCCGGTCCAGACGATCTTCTCGAGCGGAACGACCTCGACATAGGTGCCGCCGAAGTCGTGAGTGCGTCCCTCGGGCCAGACCATGGCCATCTTGAAGGAGCCTCCCGAGCGCAGCTCCATCTTGTCCACGCGCAGCGTCAGGGGCTT
>CAZZGQ010000004.1:14717-43225 GCA_964653765.1 uncultured Elusimicrobia bacterium
AATGGTGCTCGCGCCCCTGCTTGCGGCGCGAGAGCAAGCCCGCGTCCTCGAGGATACGCATGTGCTTGGTGATGGCGGGCGCCGAGACGCGATAAGGCTTGGCCAGCTCCGCGACTGTGGCCTCGCCGGTCGCCAGCCGCGCGAGGATGCCGCGGCGGATCGGATGTGAGAGCGCGCCGAAGGCGAGGTCGAGCTGGCGCCGGTTATTGTTAACCATTAGGTTAAGTATAGCCCCTCCGCGCGCCGCTGTCAAGGGCCAGCCTCGCGGTGGGCCCTTTGCTCCATGCCCGGCGGCATCGAAAAGAGCGAGAATGACCCATGGCGCGCACGGATCCGCACTCCTGCTTCGACGACGCGCAGGCGCGCTCGAAGCATTGGAAGCTGCGCCTGCGCGCCGACTTCGATCGCAAGGTCCTCGCCGGCGAGATCGAGATCGAGTTCGCCGCGCCGGCCGACGGCGGCTTCCTCGATCTCGACACCAAGGGCCTGACGATCCGCTCCGTCCGCAGCGGCGGCGCCGATGTCCCGTTCGACCTGGGCCCCGAGGAGCCGATCCTGGGGCGGCGCCTGCGGCTGACCCTGCCGCCGGCCGCTCGCTCCGTCACGATCGCCTACGAGACGAGCCCGGCGGCCGCGGGCCTGCAGTGGCTCTCGCCCGAGCAGACCCAAGGAAAGCGCCGCCCGTTCTTGTTCAGCCAGTGCCAGGCCATCCACGCCCGCAGCGTGGTCCCCTGCCAGGACAGCGCGGCGGCGCGCATCACCTACGCCGCCGAGGTCGACGTCCCCGAGGGGCTGACCGCCGTCATGAGCGCGGGCCCGGCGGGCGACGAGGCGGCCAACGGCCGTCGCTTTTTCAAGTTCGCGATGCCCCAGCCGATCCCGAGCTACCTGCTGGCGCTGGCCGTGGGCGAGCTCGCCAGCCGCGACCTCTCGCCGCGCTCCCGCGTCTGGGCCGAGCCCGCGACGATCAACAAGGCGGCCTCGGAGTTCGCCGAGGTCGAGTCCATGCTGAAGGTCGCGGAATCCCTCTTCGGCCCGTATGACTGGGACCGCTACGACATGCTCGTCCTGCCGCCCTCGTTCCCCTACGGCGGCATGGAAAACCCGCGCATGACCTTCCTGACGCCGACCTTGCTCGCCGGAGATCGCAGCCAGGTCGACGTCGTCGCCCACGAGCTCGCCCACAGCTGGACGGGCAACCTCGTCACCAACGCCACCGCCGAGCATTTCTGGCTCAACGAGGGCTTCACGATCTGGGCCGAGCGCCGCATCGTGCGCGCGCTGCGCGGCGACGAGACGGCCACGCTGGCCTGGGCCGCCGGCGAGCGCGCCCTGGAGGACGAGCTCGAGCGCTTCAAGGACCGGCCGGAGCTCACCTGCCTGCGCACGCATCTGGCCGGCGTCGATCCCGACGACGCCTTCAGCGCCGTCCCGTACGAGAAGGGCGCCCGCTTCCTGACCGCGCTCGAGCGCGCCGCCGGCCAAGCGAAATTCGACGCCTTCGTGAAAGAGTACATGCGCCGCTTCCGTTTCCAGAGCCTGACGACGGAGCAGTTCTGCGCCTTCGTCGAGGAGCGGCTGCCGGGCCTCTTGGCGCGCGTGGACGCGCCCGCCTGGCTCGACCGCCCGGGCCTGCCCGCCGACGCGCCGCGCTTCACGTCCGCCAAGCTCGAGCGGCTGGGCGAGCTCGCCGCCGCCTGGCGCGACGGGCGCCGCCCCGACGCGGCGGAGCTGAAGTCGGCGCGGCCGGAGGAGCTCCTGGTCTTCCTGCAAAAGCTCCCGCAGACGATGAGCCGCGAGGATTGCTCTTGGCTGGACGCGACGCTGGGCCTCACGGAGCGCGGCAACTACGAGATCCTGACCCAGTGGCTGTGCTTGGCGGCATCCAGCGGCTACGCTCCGGCGCGCGAGCGCATCCGCCGGCTCCTGTCGGAAGTCGGCCGGATGAAGTACGTGCGCCCGCTCTATCAAGCGCTCGGCCGCACGGCCGAAGGCCGGGCCCTGGGCCGCGAGGTCTTCGCCCGCGCCGCGCCGACCTATCACTCCCTGACCCGCCGCGTCGCCGAGGCCGCCGTCTCGGCCTATCCGAAGGACTAGCCGCCGCCGTGCGCTACGGGGGTTTCTCGAAACGCTAGAATCCGGGCGATGAGCGGACGAACGGCGATCGTGGCGGGAGCCTCGGGCCTGGTCGGCGGCCGGCTGCTCGCCCTGCTTCTAGCCGATCCCACTTACTCGCGCGTGGTCGCCCTCGGACGTCGGCGCCTCGCCGTGGAGCATCCGAAGCTCGTCCAGCGGCAAGCGGGCGCCGACGCCTTCGAAGTCGAGGCGCGAGCCGCCGGCGCGGAGGACGCCTTTTGCTGCCTCGGCACGACGCTGGCGAAAGCCGGCTCGCGCGAAGCCTTTCGGCGGCTGGACTTCGACGCCATCGTCGCGTTCGCGCGCGGCGCCAAGGCCGGCGGGGCGCGGCGCTTCGTCCTCGTCTCGTCGGCGGGAGCCGATCCGCGCTCGAGGGTCTTCTACAGCCGAGTGAAGGGCGAGACCGAAGAAGCGGTCGCCGCGCTCGGCTTCGAGGCCTGCCACATCCTGCGCCCGTCGCTGCTGCTGGGGCCGCGTCCGGAGAAGAGACTCTTCGAGGGGCTGGCTCAGCGCTTGATGGGGCCGGCCGCCGCGCTCATGGCCGGGCCACTGCGGCGCTATCGGCCGATCGAAGCGGGAGCGGTGGCGTCGGCGATGATCCGGCTGGCGCGAACGGAGGAAAGGGGCGTCAGGCGCTGGGAATCGGAGCGCCTTTAGGGTCATCGCTCTTGGGAGTTATCCACGAACTATGCACGCGTGCATAGTCTGTGGACAAGTCGGCGAGACCGGCCGGCTATTTCTTCTGCAGCACCGCGGCGCGCTCGGCCGCGTAGACCTGGGCGGCCTTGCCGGCGTCGTCGAGGGCGACGTCGAAGCCGCCCGTGGGAGCCGGAGAGGCCTCGAGCGTCACGACGGGTTGACTCGGAAGGTCCTGCAGGGTCAGCTGCACGCCGACGCCGGGCTCCACGGACAGGGAGACGTCCTTGCCGCGGGCCTTCTGCAACTTGAACCACGGTCGGGCCAGGGCGAGGAAGGCGTCGTCGATAAGAGAGGCGTCTTCGACGTGCAGGGACTGCGGAGCCTGCGGGCAGGCGGCCAGGTCGCGGCAGAGATCGAAAGGATCGGCGGCCATGCCGGGGAGACGATCGGCCATCTGCTTCTTGGCGGGGCCGGTACCGGTAGTGACGGCGTCGCGCAGCTCGTCGGCGCTCCCCATCATGGCCTCTCGCGCCTGCCAGACGTCGTTGTGGCGCAGCTTGAGGAGCATCACGCGCAGGGTTTCTTCTTTCGCCGGGACCGGAGGCTTGGCGGGAGCGCCCGCGAGGGCCGCGCCGGCGAGGAGCGTCGCTAGACCGAGGACCATGCTCCGAGGGTAGCCCCGGCACGTTACAGAATCAAGTCCGAAATTCCTATTTACGGACTCTTTAAGAAGCCGTCCCGTTGCGCTAGACTCTCGGGGTGAAGACGGCCAAGACGGAGCGGGCGCTGGGCGCGGAGATCCTGCGGACCTGCCGCGAGCTCGAGCGGCGGGGCCTCAACCAAGGCACGGCGGGTAACGTCAGCGTGCGCCTGCCCGACGGGTTCCTCGTCACGCCGTCGGGCATGCCTTACGACGTCATGCGCCCGCGGGACATGGTGCGCATGGACTTCTCGGGCGGCCACCGCGCCAAGGCCAAGCCGTCCAGCGAGTGGCGGCTGCATCTCGACGTCTACAAGAGCCGCCCCGAGATCGGCGCCGTCATCCACACGCACAGCGGCTACGCGACGACCCTGGCCTGCCTGCGCCGGCCGATCCCCTCTTTCCACTACATCATCGCCTTCTTTGGCGGAGACGACATCCGCTGCAGCGACTACGCCACCTACGGCACGCAGGAACTCTCGGACTTGGTGGTCGCCGCGCTGAAGGACCGCCAAGCCGCGCTGATGGGCAGCCACGGCCTGATCGTCGTCGCCGAGAACCTGACCAAGGCCCTGGCCCTGACCGTCGAAGCGGAGACGCTGGCAATGATGTACTGGCGCGCCATCCAGGCCGGCGAGCCGGTCATCCTGCCTTCCGACGAGATCGAGCGCGTGCGGCGCAAGGCCGCGGCGTCCGGCTACGGGCAGGCCAAAGCGGCCTAGGCCGGCTTCTCGTCGAGCATCTTCTGCACGAAGCCCGGAAGGGCGAAGGCCGCCACGTGCACGCTGTCGTTGTAGTAGCGCAGCTTCTTCTCCTTCACGAAGGCGCGCGCCTTCTCGGGCGAGAAATCCTTCTCCGGCACCTTCGCGTCCTTGGTCGACAGCTGCAGGCTCCACATGCCCGATGGATACGTGGACATGAAGAAGAGCATCGTGTGGACGTGGTCCTTGCCGAAGATGCCTTTGAGGCACTTGTTGAGCTCGATGAAGGCGCGCTCGTGGAACATGGGACTCTCGCCCTGCGTCACGCAAAGGCCGTCCTTCTTGAGGATGCGCTGGCAGTCGCGATAGAAGGCCTCGGTGAACAGCCCCTCGGCCGGGCCGACGGGATCGGAGCCGTCGACGAGCACGACGTCGAAGCTCTCGTTCGGCGCGTTCTTGACGTACTGGATGCCGTCCTCGATGCGCAGCTCGAGCTTGGGATTGGAGAACTCGCGGCTGAGCGTGGGCAGGTGGAGCTTGGAGGCGCGGATCACGGCCTCGTCGATCTCCACCATCACCACTTTCTCGACGCTGGCATACTTGAAGCACTCGCGGATCGTGCCGCCGTCGCCGCCGCCGATGACGAGCACGCGCTTGGGGCTGCCGTGCAGTTGCATCGCCGGGTGCACCATCATCTCGTGATAGTGGAACTCGTCGCGCTCGGCCGCCATGACCATGTTGTCGATGGCCAGGAACTTGCCGTGGCTGTAGCTCTCGAGCACGCGCACCTGCTGGTAGGGCGAGGCCTCTTGGAAGAGCACGTTGCCCGTATGGCGCAGCGAGACGGCCTGGTTCTCGTCCTTGTCCGTGAACCAGAGGTTGCGCTGGAGCTTGGGATTCTCCAGGCTCTTCTCGAACTTCTTTTGGCCGTTCTTCGACTTGAAGTCCTGGCGCATCATCAGCGAGAGCGAGCCGCGGTACATCTCGAGCGCGGAATGCTGCTTGGCCTTGAAAGCCGTCTTGAGCCAGTCGAAGGCGATCCACGGATCGGCTTGGTCGCCGCAGGTGAAGAGATCGACGGCGGCGTAGCCGTACTCGGGCCACGTGTGGATGGCGAGATGGCTCTCCTGGATCACGACGACGCCGGAGGCGCCGAAGGGAGAGAAATGGTGGAAGCTGCTCTGGATGACCGTGGCGCCCGCCTTCTGCGCCGCCTCGATCATCGATCCTTCGATGGCCGTCACGTCGTCGAGGATTTCCGGGGAGCACCCCGTGAACTCGACGAGAATATGGCGTCCCAATGAATTCATCCTAGTCTCCCACCTCCCATGGTCCGATCGCTCGGAGATAAATCGCGGCCAAAAGAATACCACACCTTCGCCGGCGCGCAAAATCGCCTTGAAAGCGGCGGAGGCCGGGCCTATACTGGCGTCATGCGCCCCCCTCGCGCGGCATTCCTCATATTGCTGCTCGCCCTGCCCGCGCGGGCCGATGACCCCGCCGCGCTGGAGCGGGGCCTGCGCGCCGACTTCGCCGCCGGCCTCGACGTGCGGCTCCCCGCCGGCGCTCCCAAGGACGTCGTCGACCTCGCGCGGACGCTGAGCCTCTTTCAATGCGGCGCCGACGGCACCGACGAGGGGAAGGCCCTGCTGCGCGACCTGATCCTGCATTTCAAGACGGAGCCGGTCGTGCCCGCCAACATCGTCGATGAATATGTCTCGCGGCGGCGCGCCGAGCGCTGCCCGGGCGACCCCGGCTCGAACCAGCGGACGGCGGCCGCCGCCCGCGTCGCCCCCGATGCCGCCGCTTCAGCCGCGCAGCGCGCGCAAGCCGCCGTCGCCGGCTGGACCAAGGCGGACGAGAGCCTGCCGACGGCGGCCGGACCCAACGCGCTGCCTCGGGCCCCCGGCGCGTCGATGCTGCCTCAAGAGGTGCAGCGGCAGCTCGGCTTCAGCTCCTTCGCCTCGCCGCCGCCCGAGGCCTACGTCGCCAAGATCTCGCCGGACAGCCGCCCCGTTTGGACCGGCGATCCGATCCAGTATCTCCACGATTGGATGTGGCTCCATCAGGCCGTCGATCAGGACCGCCTCGACGAGATGAAGGCGCGGCGCGACAAGAACCTGCCGGCGGATCGGGAAGCGGCCTGCCTGGACGACCTGACCTCCGGCGACACCATCGGCGACGACCTCGTCTACGCTTCCGGCCTGACGGTGACCGGCGTGCGCCAAGTCGCCCTCGACTTCACCGCCCCCGACGCCGCGACCCGCCGCCAGGCCGCCGTCGGCTTGGCGCCCTTCGTGAACAGCGCCCCGGCCGCCGTGCGCGCCGTGGCTCAGATGGACCGGGAAGGCTACAGCCGGGCCGCCGTATGCCGGGCGGTGGGCGCCGCGGCCGGCGTTGGCCTCGATCTGGCGGGATTGACCGCCGCCGGCAAGCTCGCCCTCAAGGGCACCGGCGAGGCGGTGGCCCAGCTCGACCGCGCCGCTTTTCGGGAGGCGAACCGCGATCTGATCGAGCGCAACCTGACGCTCGGTCCCGCCGAGCGCCGCGCGGCGATCGGCGAGCAGCTGGGCCTCTCCCCCAAGGACCCGAAGATCGACGCCGTCATGAAGGCGCACGAGGAGTTCCCCTGCGCCGGCAAGGACTGCACGTTCGCCGACATCCGGGGCAAGTACGAGATCCTGACTGAGGCCGGCTTCACGCGCCCGCAGATCGAGCAGATCCTGGACTCCGGCCTGGCCGGCTTCAAGTGGCGCGAGCTCTTCGCGAGCGCCGACGCCGTGCCGAGCCTGGAAGAAACGAGAAAGATGCAGGGTCAGGTCATCGCCTTTCTCGGCCAATCGATGGAGTCCAGAGACAGCATCCGCTTCTTCGCGGGCACGCTCGCGAAGCGGGCGGGCAAGGACCCGAACCGGTTCATCGAGCTCCTGACGAAGGAGCTTCACGGCTCGCTCGTGCCGGAAACGGGCTTGCCCCGGGTCGCCAAGAACCTCTCGACGGAGGAGCTCTACGAGCTGATCGAGAAAGGCCCTTTCATCGACAACGGCGCCGGCTCCAATCACGGCACCGTATCCCACCTCTTCCAGATGGCCTACCTCTCCAACAAGATGGGCCCGAAGACGTTCGCGAGCTTCCTCAAGGGCGTGGCTTCCGAATACGACCTCGTCGTAAAAAAGAACATCAAGGGAGGCATGACGCCCGAGGCGGCCGCCGCCGACGCGCGGAAGCGAGCCGAGACCATGATGTGGGAGACGACCTTCGACGCCCGCGACGGGTCTTTCCGCTCTCCCGAGCAGATCACCCAGATGCTCTGCAGTTTCATGCCCGCGCTGCCGGAGTGCCGCATCGCGACGCGGCGGCTGCCGATCTAGACGGCCAGAACCCGGGTCTTGGGGTAGGCGTGATATACCTTGCCGATCTTGGCCCTGAAGCGCTTCTTGGCGAGCAGCATCAAGATCTCGCGGTGGCAGCGCTCGCCCACCTCGCACTGGCAGACGAGATAGACCGTGCGCGTCCGGCTCAGCTCCGAAAGCCGCGCGAGCGCGACTAAGGCGTCGGGAGCGAGAGCGAAGCGCTCGAGGTAGCGCGCTTTCCGGAAGGCGGCATCGTGACCGACCTTCAGCATCCAACGCCGGAAATCGGCGAGCAGCGCCTTCTCGGGAGCCAGGTCGGAGCGGTACTCGTCGCGCAGCCCCTTTTTCAGCCCGCGCGGATAGAAGCGCATAGTGAGGGCGACATAGCCGTCGCGGCGCGAGATCTCCCCGTCGCGCAGCTGCGCTACCGACGCTTGCCGGAGCATGTCACTTCCAGAGCGCGCGCCGCGCCGCGGGCGCCAGCATGAAGAGCCCACGATGGCGCTCGGGCACGCGCGCGAGGTCCCGAGGAGCGATCACGACGCTCTGATCCACCTCGCTCAGGTTGAGGTCGCGAAACCAGGGGCGCGTGAAGACGAACATTAGGATGGGCCGCGCTTGCCGCGAATAGTTCGGCATGCCGCAGTGGAAGATGCGGTAATCGAAGAGGAACGCGCTCCCGAAGGGGCCGACCATGTGCTCTTCCGGGTATTTCCGCAGCACGGCCGCCTCATTTGGAGGACGCGGCCGCAGCGCCTCGCGGTGCGAGCCCGGCCACAACGCGGTCGGGCCGTTTTCCTCTTCCACGTCGCAGAGCGGCACGCACAGGGTCACCGCGTACGGCGGCAAGTCGGAGAGATCGCGCGGATAAGGCCGCTTCTTCTTGCCTATCAAGCGGTCGAACCGGATGGGGCCGTCGATGTGCTGGTGCTGCTCGCCCGACCCCGGCAGGGCGATGACCGTTTCCAGGCTGCCGATGCAGTAGGAAGGCCCGAGCAGCGCCGCCATCATCTGATGCAGACGGGGCTCGGCGTAGAAGGCGCGGTCCAAGAAGGGGCCGGAGAAAGGCAGCACCGCGGCGTAGCGGCCGCCGATGTCGCGGACCAAGCCCCGCCGGCGCAGCTCTCCCGACTCGTGCCGTCGCTCCACCTCGCGGCGGATCTTGCGCAGCAGGCTCGCCGGGAACAGATTGGACAACGCCACCACGCCGTGGCGCTCCATGCCGCGCCGCACCTTGGCGAGCGCCGGCGCGGGAAGGCTCTTGGCCTTGGACAGGTCTAGGGACGCGAGGGGCACGCGACGATGATACCAGAACGGTCAGGAACCCGGCTTGTATTCCGTGTGATAGCCGGGGTTCTCCGCCGGGCGCAGCTTGTTGGGGTAGTTCCAGTCCGTTTTGATGTCGACGGCCGTCTTCTTGAGGAGCTTGTAGACCTCGTACGGATTGTCGACGGCCACGATGTTGTCCGTGATCGTCGCGCCCTTGGACGTAGTGCGGCCGCAGTCCGCGCGTATCGTGCCGCAGCCGATCATCTTCTCGATCGGGCCGATGGTCACGTCCACCTCGCCGATCTGGTCCATGTCGATCGACTTGTAGTTGGGCGCCCAGACGCCGCCGCGCAGCACGACGCGGCGGTTGGTGATCGCGTAGGCGGTGTTCTTGTAGGAGAGGGCGAGATAGACGACGTAGAGGAGGCTGCCCCAGGCCGGGAAGGCGTGGATCGTCAGGAACGGGATCATGAAGCCCAGCATCCCGTGCGTCTTGCTCTTGAGGCCCATCACGAGGAAGAACAGGTCGAAGCAGCCCCAGAGCATGCCGAAGATCAGCATCGGGAGCGCCGTGGCGAGGTAAGGGACGTAATGGGGCTTGCCGGCCCAGATGAGGCTCTCCCCGCCGTCGCGCACCGGCTCGAACTCCGCGGCCAGATCCGGCGGCACCATGAGGTCCATGAAGGCCACTGTAGCCCCCGACCGGGGCCTGGTCAAGGCCTAGGACGCCGCCCTAGAGGTCGCGGTATTTCTTGGCGCTGCCCTTGGCCTTCTCGACGGGATACTTGAGGGCGTTCTTCTGGAGCTTGCGCTTGGCGGCGGCGAGGAGATCTATTTCATAGACGTCCGCCAATTTCACGAGGTAGCTGAGCGTGTCCGCCAGCTCGTCGGCCAGGTGCTCGACCGTCTCGGGGGGCAGCCGGCGCGCTTGCTCGTCGGTGAGCCACTGGAAGATCTCGGCGACCTCGGCGGCCTCGATCGTCACGCCGAGCGCCAGATTCTTCGGGGTATGGAACTGCTCCCAGTCGCGCTCGCGCGCGAAGCGCGCCAGCGCCGCCGACAATTCGCCGATCCCGTCACCCATGACGGCCGGCATTATGTCATAAAATGGACGCGTGATCCCCGTCTGCGCCGCCGTGATCCTGCGCTCCGGCGCCGCCCTCCTGGCGCGGCGCGCGCCCGGACGCAAGCACGCGGGCAAGTGGGAGTTCCCGGGCGGCCGCGTCGAGGCCGGAGAGACCCATCAGGCCGCGTTGGCGCGCGAGCTCAAGGAAGAGCTGGGCATCGACGCGGTGATCGGCCCGGAAGCCGCGCGCGCCAAGCACGCCTACGACTTCGGCGAGATCGAGCTCGTCGCCTTTATCGTGTCGAGGTTCACCGGCCAGATCACGCTCAAGGACCACGATGCCGTGAAGTGGGTGGAAGCGCGCCGGCTGCTGGAGTACGACCTCACCGACGCCGACGTGCCGATCGCCGAGGTGATCGCCTCGCACCGCCGGCGCGACCGCTACTCCGGCACGCACCCCCGCCGCTTCGAGCAGAAGTACAAGGAGCTGGCGGGCGATCCCGAGGCCGCGGCCAAGGCGAAGGCCCGGGGCTCCACTCCGGCCGGAGCGCACCTGCCCATCATGGTCGACGAGATCCTCGCGGCGCTCGAGCCGCTGCCCGGCGCCGTCGCGCTGGACTGCACCCTGGGTTGGGGCGGCCATACCCGGGCGCTGGCCCGCCGCGCCGGCCGCGTGATCGCCCTCGATCGCGACGGCGAGGAGCTGGCGCGCACGTCGACGCGGCTGAAGGCCGAGGCCGTGAAGGCCGACACCGTGCACGCGAACTTCGCCGGCGCCGCTCAAGCCTTGCGCGGCCTGGGCGTGACCGCCGTCGACGCGCTGCTCGCCGATCTGGGCGTGTCCTCGATGCAGCTCGACCGTCCGGATCGCGGCCTCTCCTTCAAGAACGACGGCCCGCTCGACATGCGCATGGACCGCTCGCGCGGCGTCACCGCGGCGCAGTGGCTGCAAACGGCGAGCCGGCAAGAGGTGGAGCGGACGCTGTCGCGCTACGGAGACGAGCCCGACGCCGCCAAGATCGCGGCCTTCCTCGACGGCCTGCGGGCCCGCGGCCGCGCGCCCAAGACGACCTTCCAGCTGGCCGCGGCCGTGAGCGAGGCGAAGGGGCTCGGCTCGAGCCGCGCCGTGAAGAAGGACGCGTTCTCGGCGCACCCGGCGACGCGCGTCTTCCAGGCGCTGCGCATCGCCGTCAACGACGAGCGCGCCGCGCTCGAGGCGCTGCTCGCGGCCCTGCCCTCGCTCGTCAAGCCGGGCGGCCGCGCAGCCTTCCTCACCTTCCACTCGGGCGAGGAGCGGCTGGTGGAGGGCGCGCTTCGAGAGCAGGCCGGGCGCGGGCTGTGGCGCTCGCCGGTCGAGCCGCCGCGCCGTCCTTCCGCCGAGGAAGTCCGGGAGAATCCCCGGGCGCGCTCGGCGCGGCTGTGGCGCGCCGTGCGCGCATGAACGAGAAGCGGGCCGCGTTTTGGGCCGGCGTGCGCGCCGAGGCCCCGATCCTGGTCGGGGTCTTCCCGTTCGGGCTGATCTACGGCGCCCTGGCGCGCGAGGCCGGCTTGGCGGCGTTGCCGGCGCAGATGATGTCCTCCATCGTCTTCGCCGGCTCGGCGCAGTTCGTCGCCGCCAAGCTCCTGCGCGAGGCGACGCCGGGCGCCGTGATCGTGCTGACGATCGCCGTCGTCAACCTGCGCCACCTGCTCTACAGCGCCTCCGTCGCCGAATATATCCGGGGCCTCCCGATGCGCTGGAAGATCCTGCTGTCGTATCTCCTGACCGACGAAGCCTACGCCGCGACGATCGTCCATTATGAGGCGGAAGGGGTCACGCCGGCGGGCCATTGGTTCTTCCTCGGCGCCGGACTGGCGTTGTGGCTGACCTGGCAGGTCAGCACGGCGCTGGGCGTGTTCGCCGGCGCCTCCATCCCCGCGTCCTGGCGCCTGGACTTCGCCCTGCCCCTGACGTTCATCGCCATGGTCGTCCCCGGGCTGCGCGATCTCCCGGTGATCGCGGCCGCGGTGTGCGCCGGAGCGGCCGCCCTGGCGTTCTTCGCCTTGCCTTACAAGCTCGGCCTCATCCTCGCCGCCTGCGTCGGCATCGCAACCGGCGCGATGCTGGAGCGCCTGACGTGAGCGTCTGGCTGGTGTTCCTGCTGGGCGGCCTCCTCACGTTCGCCCTGCGTTTCTCTTTCGTCTACGCCTTCGGGCGCGCGCGAGTGCCCGAGGGGCTCCATCGCCTGCTTCGCTTCGTCCCGCCCGCCGTCCTGTCGGCCATCGTGTTCCCCGAGGTGCTCATGCAGGACGGGCGCCTGCAGCCCGGACTCGGCAATCACCGGGTCCTGGCCGCCGGCCTGGCCGTGATCGTCGCCGCGAGCACGCGCCGCACGCTGCTCACGATCGCCTCAGGGATGGTCGCGCTCCTCTTGCTGCGCTGACGCTACGGGGCCCAGCGGTAGCGCGACAAGGAGACCCGCCCTCGCCGGTCGAAGGCCACGCCCTCGCGCTCGAGCAGCGCCCGCTGGTGGCTCTGCGCGTCGGGATGATCCCTGACGCTGATCTCGCCTCGAGCGTTGATGACGCGGTGCCAGGGGAGGCGGACCCCGTCGGGCGCCACCGCGAGCGCGTAACCCGCCTGCCTTGCGCGGCGCGTCAATCCCGCGAGCCGCGCGACCTGGCCGTACGTGGCCACCCGTCCGCGCGGGATGCGCGCCACGACGGCGTAGATGCGCTCGTGCGGGCTAATGATGGTACTCCGGCGGGATCGACGGCTGCACCTTCATCCCCGGCTCGAGCGGCTCCGGACGCGCCAGGGCCCGATAGAGCCAGGCCGCCAAGCAGGCGCCGGCCAACGGACCAAGCCAGTAGACCCACTCATGGGCGAACTGCCCCGTCGCCAACGCCGGTCCGAAGGAGCGCGCCGGGTTGAGCGAGCCGCCCGACACCGGTCCCCCCACGATCACGCCCAGCCCCAAGGCCGCGCCGATCGCCAAGGCCGCCAGCGGCTTCTGCGTGAGCTGATCCGTCGCCGCGCCGATCACCGTCATGACGAAGATGAAGGTCAGCACCAGCTCCATCAGGAGCGCCGGCCCCGCTCCGAATGCGGGCATCGTCTGGCCGAGCGTCGTCGGCACGCTCGCGAACGCCGCTTTCAGCGTCAGCGATGCCAGCAAAGCGCCGATGAGCTGGGCGGCTATGTATGGGATCACCGCCTCGGCTTTGTGCCGCTTCGACAACCAGAGGCCCACCGTGACGGCCGGGTTGAGATGCGCCCCGGAGATGTGGCCGATCGCGTAGGCCAGCGAGAAGGCCGCGAGACCGAAGACCATCCCCACCCCGAGACCCGTCAAGCGCCCTCCGGAAAGCCCGTCGACGACGGCGGCCCCAGTTCCCGCGAATACCAGGCAGTAGGTGCCGAACAATTCGGCCCAAAAGACCCGGCGGCTCACCGCGTTGTAACGGCGCAGCGGACGCTGCAGGCCGAACCGCGCGATGGGATTTATCGTTTGCGTGTTCATATGACGACCTCCCACTACACGGTATCGCCCGCCGGCGGGCGTTCGCCTCATCGGCCGAGCAACGATTATTTCGGTTCCGTGTGACCGCCCGGCGCTTCAGCGCTTCTTCTTTTGGAGCGCGGCCTTGAGCCCTTCGCCGAGCGCGCCCAAAGAGGGCTCGCCGGCCTGCTGGTGCTTCTTCCACTCGTCGGCGTCGGGGTCCCGCGGCAGCTGCAGCGAGATGCGGCGGTCGGCCAGCTTGACCTCGGCGATCTCCACCCGCAGCGCGTCGCCGACCTTCTGGCGCTCCAGGTGGAACTCGGGATGATCGGCGACCTTGGATTGATGCAGCAGGCCCACGACCCCGGGCTCGAGCTGGATGAAGAGGCCATAGGGCTCCTTGCGCGTGACCTTCCCTTCCAGGACCTGGCCGGCGGCATATTTCGCCCACGGATCCACGACGGCGGCGGCGGGAGCGGCGGCCGGCCTCTCCGTCGCCTGCTTCAGGGACAGCGAGATCTTCAGCCGGCCTTCCACCGTCTCGCGCTTGAGGAGCTTCACTGCGACGCTCTGGCCGACGGTCAGCAGGTCCGACGGCGACTCCACGCGCGACCAGGCGAGCTCGGAGACGTGCGCCAGCCCTTCTACGCCGGGCAGGAGCTCGACGAAGGCGCCGAACTTCTCCAGCCGCGTCACGGTGCCGGCCACGATCGAGCCTTCCGGGTTCTTCTCGAAGAACGCGGCCAGGGAGCGGGCCTGCTCCTCCTCCAGCAGCTTGCGGCGCGAGAGGACGACGTTACGCCCCTCCTCCGAGAACTCCGTGATCCGAAAGACCAGCGTCTTGCCGACGAACTCCGCCCCGGTCTCCACGCGCTTCAAGTCGAGCTGGCTGATGGGGCAGAACGCGCTCTTGCCCTTCACGCTCACGCGCACTCCACCCTTGCAGACCTCGGAGACGCGCCCCTCGACGGGCCGGCGGCTCTCGAAAGCCTCCTTCAAGTCGTGGGCGATGTTCTTGTCGGTCGGATGGATCGAGAGCCGGGTCTGAGACGGCCGCACGGAGGTGACGAAGAGGTCGACCGAATCGCCCGCCTTGCGCCCGGCCAGCTCGCCGGCGGCCACGACGCCCTCCTTGCCCGGCCCCAGCGCCACGATGGCGTCCTCCTGGCCGAGGGCCAGGACCTCGGCGCGCACGCGGTCGCCGACGGCGAAGGTCTTCTCCGCCGCTTTCAGCGAGTCGCCGAGGAGCTTGGAGAAATCTTCTTCGGAGCCTTCTTCGCGTTCCATCATGACGCTACTCTAGCAAACCGAGGAAACCCCTGCCCGCGGCTCACCCTAGCGGCTCGGCTTCCTCCACGCCGGCCATCGGGAATCGACCTGCACGACGACCTTGCCCAGCACGTGGCCCTTCTCCACGCGCGCGTGCGCGTCGGCGATCCTTTCGAAGGGGAACACGCCGTCGAGCCGCGCGTCGAAGTACGGGAGCTGCTCGACGACCCGCGTCAGCATGTCGAACGCCTTGCGGCGCGCGAGCCCGTCGTAGCTCGTGACCTTGAGGCCCTCCACGGGCTCGGGCGGCGGCTCGACTCCGTTCGGGTAGACCACGCGGCCGCCCGGACGGACCCGCTCGAGCAGCTTCTGCAGGTCAGGGCCACCGGCGAAAGCGATCACGCCGTCGAGCCCCTCGGCCCCTACGGCAGCGAGCGCCTTTTCGACCCCGCCCTTCCTCGCGTCGAAGACGGCGTCCGCCCCGATCGCGTGGAGATAGGCCGCTCCCTCGTCGAACGACGCCGTCGCCAGCACGATCGCTCCGTAGTATTTGGCGAACTGCACCGCCAGCGTGCCGACGCCTCCCGTCGCCCCGAATACCAGCACGACGCCCCTGCGCGCCGGTCCCAGGCGCCCGATGCCCTCGAGCGCGGTGATGCCGGTGGTCGCGATCGCTCCGGCTCGATCCAGGTCGAGCTTCGTCGGCTTCAGCGCGGCCGTCTCCTCGCTCACGCAGACATATTGAGCGTGGAATCCGCCCTTCGGGTTCATGTAGCTGTAGGCGTACACCTCATCGCCGACTTCGAGGCCGCGCACGCGAGACCCGCGGGCCACGATCACGCCGGCTCCGTCGGAGCCGAGCACTTGCGGCGTCTCGCCTTCGGCGCTCCAGTCGCCCCGCCTCGCCTGCACGTCCCAGATGCCGACGCCCACGGTCGCAAGCCGTATGAGCACGTCGTGAGGTCCGACCCGCGGCACCGGCACCTCGCGGATCTCGAGGACCTCGGGCCCGCCGTGGCGCGTTACGACGGCCGCCTTCATCGTCTCCGGGATCACCGGTTTGGCCGCCGCCGCGATCCCGCTTCGTCCTGTCGTCGTCTTGGCCATAAGAATGCCTCCTAAGGCCATTATAAGCCCGCGATTCTTGATAAGATCGGGCCATGAAGATCGTCGACGAGTTCAAAGAATTCGCCATCAAGGGCAATGTGGTCGACATGGCCGTGGGCGTCATCATCGGCGGCGCCTTCGGCAAGATCGTCTCATCCTTCCTCAACGACATCATGATGCCGCCGCTGGGCCTGCTGACGGGCGGCGTCAACTTCAACGACCAGAAGCTGGTCGTGAAGGCGGTCCCCGGCCTGAGCCAGGGCGTGACGATCAACTACGGCTCGTTCATCACCACGGTGCTCGACTTCGTCATCGTGGCCTTCGCCGTCTTCATGCTGGTCAAGGCGATCAACACGCTCAAGCGCGAGGAGCCCATCGCTCCCCCCGCTCCGGCCACCGAGAAGCAGTGCTCCGAGTGCCTGATGAACATCCCCATCAAGGCCAGGCGCTGCGGGCACTGCGCGCAGCCGGTCCAGCCTTAGCTCAGCGCAGAGGGGCGTCGCCTCCCCGCATCTTGCGAATTTTTCCGACCACCGCCTCGACGACGGCGAGGGCGTCGTGGGCGCCGTTGTCGCGGCCCTTCTCGAAGTCGCCGCGCTCGACCGCCATTTGGTTGGTGACGTGGGCCAAGCAGACCACCGGCTTCTTGCGCGCCGCGGCGAAGGCGTAGAGCGCGGCGCATTCCATCTCCACCGCCGCGATCCCCGCGCGGCGAGCCGCCGCGATAGCCTGCGCCGTCTCGCGGTACGGCGCATCGGTCGTCCATGTGGACCCGCGGACGATCGGCTGCGGGAGCTTGCCGAAATCCCCGCTCAGGGCGCGGGCCAACGCCGGCGGGATGGAGCTGAACTCCGAGGCGGGAAGATAGTGATAGCTCGTTCCCTCGTCGCGCAAGGCCTTCTCGACGAGGATGAAACAAGGCGCTTCCAAGTCGGGATCGATCCGGCCCGAGGAAGTCACGCTGACCAGCAGCTCGCAGCCCGCCGCGAAAAGCTGCTCCGCCAGCAGCACCGCGAACGAGGCGCCGACGGCGCAGCCGATGATCCCGTACTCAAGCGCGCCGAGGCGGAACCGATTCAAGTCGGTGTGATAGCAGGCCCAGGCCGGATCTCGCTCGGCCCGCTTTTCTTTGAGGAGCATGCGGACGATGTCGCCGTCCGGATCGAGCAGGCAGACCGCGGGCACGCGGCCGTCCGGCAGCGATTTCTGCCGCCGGGCCTCGCGCAGCAGGTTCTCCGGCAGGAAAACCGACGCGGCGCGATGCTTCTTGTTCTTGAGAATGGGGGCGGTCATGGCCGTAAGCTACTATGTCCGGACATAGTAGCTTACGGCCGGACCCGCCTGTCCGTCAATCGCGCATGCGGCCGAACTTCCCGGCGTTGAAGTCCTCGATCGCCTGGTTGATCTCGTCGATGCTGTTCATCACGAAGGGACCGTAATGGACCAGCGGCTCCTCGATGGGCGCTCCGCTCAGGAAGAGCGCGATCGAGTCGTCCACCGACTCCACGAACACCTCGTCGCCGTCGTTCTTGAAGAGGATGAACTCCCCCGCCGTCGCCGGCTTGTGGCCGTTGGCCTTGACGCTTCCCTGCAGCACGAGCAGGGCCGTGTTGAAGTCCTTCGGCGTCGGCAGACGGACGCGCGCGCCGGGCTTCAAGCGCAGGTCCAGCATGTGCGCCGGGGTGCGCGTCGACGCCGGCCCCTTCTTGTCCTCGAACGCGCCCGAGATGACGCGCACGAGGCCCTTGCCCCCGTCGACGGGCGCCTCGACGATGGCGCTGTTGGTCAGCGGCTGGTACTTGGGCGCCGTCATCTTCTCCCGCCGCGGCAGGTTGACCCAGATCTGGATCATGTGCAGGATGCCGCCTTCCTTGCCGAAGGCTTCCTCGTGATACTCGTTGTGGAGGATGCCCGCCCCCGCCGTCATCCACTGGACCTCGCCCGGATTGATGATGCCGCCCTTGCCCGTGCTGTCGCGATGCGCGATCGAGCCTTGGTAGGCGATCGTCACCGTCTCGAAGCCGCGATGCGGGTGCGTGCCCACGCCGCGCCGATGCGACGTCGGGGAATATTCCTCCGGCTTCTGATAATCGAGGAGGAAGAACGGGCTCATCCTCTTCTCGAAGTCCGTGGCCGAAGGGAAATAATTGCTGACGTGGAAGCCGTCGCCGACCCAATGCTCCGGGCTTCCCAGAAAAACCTTCTCGATGCTCCTTTTCATGGCGCCTCCTTACTGCTTTGAAATCGAAATACTAGTCCGAAAAAAATCAGGCTCCGCCGACCGCCTTCCCCAGCTTGCGGCACAACCGCCGCAGCTCCTCCTGCTCCGCCTCGGTGAGAGCCGAGAACTGGCGCGCCACCGTCTTCGCGTGCGCCGGGAAGAGCCTCTGGATGAGGAGCTTCCCTTTTCCGGTCAGCCGCACGCTCACGAACCGCTTGTCCGTCCCGTCCCGACGCCGCTCCACGAGCGCCCTCTTCTCGAGCCCCTCCACGACGGAGGTGATGCTGCCGCAGCTGCGCAGCATCTTGCCGGCCAGCTCCCCCTGGTACAACGGCCCCAGGTGCAGCAGCGTCTCGAGGACGGCGAACTGGCTGGCCGTGACCCCCGTGCCGGCGAGCTCGCGCTGGAGCGACCCCGCGAAAGCCTCGCCGGCCCGCAGCAGAGGGATCAAGGCGTTGAGCGCCCTCGTCTCGTCCGGACCGCCGCGGTATCTGGTCGGCATATTTTGATATCAAAATATTAGCAGACGCTCCGGCTCCTGTCAAGACGTTGACGGCCGTCAACTGACCGCCGTCAACTCCGCCGCCTGAGTCGCGTCATTTTTCGGCCGGCGAGAAGGGAGTAACATCAATCCGTCATGAGAAAAGCGTTCCCCCTCTTCGTGCTCCAAGCCGCCTTCGCCGCCGTGGCCCTCGTGCCTTCGGCGTCGCAGCCTCTCCAGGCCGTGAACGAGACGCCGGTCGAGGCCGCCGCTCACACCGCCCCCATGCCGGTCGTCCGGCAGCAGGCGCAGACCGCCCCGATGCCCAAGGTCCGGCTCAAGTCCCGCTTCGACCCGGCCCCGATGCCGATCATCGGCGTCCCCGGCTCGACCGACTCGCGGACCAAGCTGACCAGCGACGTCTTGAGCGCGCTCTTCGACGGCCGCCGTTCCCGGAACTGATCACCAGCGACGGTAGGGCTTTCGATACAGGGCGGCGTTGAGATAACGCGCGTCGTCCGAGACCTCTTCGCCGACCCACGGCGGCCGCGCGATCTTTTGGCGCTCGCTCGAGAGCTCGATCTCGGCGACGACGAGGCCGCGGTTGTCCCCGAGGAACTCGTCGATCTCCCATAGGCCGCCGCGATATCGCACCTCGTAGCGGATCTTCCTGACCGGCGCGCGCTCGCACAAGCGCAGCAGAGCGCGCGCGTCGCCCGGCGGGATCGGGTATTCGAATTCCTGGCGCGCCAAGCCCTTGGCCGCGGACTTGATCGTCAAGAAAGCCTTCGCGCCCATCGTCCTGACGCGGATCGAGCAGCGCTTCTCGGACTGGAGATAGCCCTGGACGCAGAGGACGCCCCGCTTGGGCTTGGGCCACTCGGAGGCGACTAGGAACTTGCGCTCGATCTCGACGGCCATGACGGGGATTCTAGGATTTTACCCTTAAAGACAAAAAGCCTTCCTTCCGGAGGGCTTTCAATCGCCGCCTGAACGGTCAGACCTGGGCCATCCCGCCGTCCACGGTGAGTTCGATCCCGGTCACGAAGCTCGAGTCGTCCGAGGCGAGGAAAGCCGCCGGACCGGCGATCTCCTCCGAGCGGCCGAAGCGCCCGAGCGGCACCATCGCGGCGAAGGCGGTCTTCATCTCCTGCGGCAAGCCGGCCACCGCAGCCGTGTCGATGGGGCCCGGGGCGATGACGTTGACGCGGATCTTGCGGCCTTTGAGCTCGTTCGCCCAAGTCCGCGCGAAAGAGCGGATCGCCGCCTTGCTGGCGTTATAGACGCTCATGCCCTCGAGCCCTTTGACGCCGGCGATCGAGCCGGTCAAGATGATGGAGCCGCCGTCCTTGAGGAGCGGCAGGGCCTTCTGCACGGTGAAGAGCGTGCCTCTCACGTTCAGGTCGAAGGTCTTGTCGAAATGCTCCGCCGTGACCTTGCCGATCGGCGCGTTCCTCTCGGCCAGCCCCGCGCTGGCGAACAAGACATCGATGCGGCCTTTCTTCGCCTTGACCTCGGCGAAGAGGCGATCTAGGTCGTCGAGGCTCGCGGCGTCGCCCTGTATCCCGACGGCGTTCTTGCCGATTTCACTCACCGCCTTCTCGAGCACGTCCTTGCGGCGCCCGGTGATGAAGACGAACGCCCCTTCCTCGGCGAAGCGCTTGGCCGAGGCCAGCGCCAAGCCGGACGTCGCTCCCGTCACGACCGCCACCTTCCCTTCGAGTCTCTTCATGATGTCTCTCTTTTTTGACTTTATATTCAATAATTAGACGAAAAAAATCAGACCGTCTTCAGCGCCAATACGACGACTTCCTTCAATTGAGCGCAGGTGCAGCCGGCCTTGAGCAGCCCACGCAGCCCCAGGACGACGGAAAAGAGATAGCGCGCCGTCGCCGCGGCATCGCCGCCGCCCGCCAAGCTGCCGTCCTTGCGCCCGCGCTTGACGGCCGCTTGGAGCGCGCCCTCGATGCGCCGCCGATTATCCTCGATGCAGCGCGCCGCTTGGACGTCCTCGCGCCCCCGTTCGACCGCGGCGTTGGCGATCAGGCAGCCGTTGGGATCGCTTCCGGACTGCTCCAGCACGATCTCGAACAGGCGCTCCAGAGCGCGGCGGCCCGTGGGAGCGGCGTCGAGCTCCGCGAGCATGCGCGTGACCTTCGTAGCATCGTAGCGCTTGAGCGCGGCGACGTAGAGAGAATGCTTGTCCTTGAAAGCGCCGTAGAGACTGGCGCGGCGCAGGCCGGTGGCCTGCTCCAGGTCCTCGATCGAGGTGGTCACGTAGCCTTTCGAGCGGAAGACTTCGACGGCCTTGTCCAGCACGACTTCGGCATCGAACGATCGCGGGCGAGCCATGACGACGATTATAGACTGACCGGTCAATAATGTCAAGCTCAGCCGTCCGATCTTTTTGACTCCGGCGCCACGCCCGCAAAACATCCGCTATGGAAGGATGTCCTCGGAGCATGATCCATTCCATCGAAATGATCCTCGCCCTCCTGGGCGCGGTCGTCGGGCTCGAGGTCCTCGCTCGGAGAGTGGACCTCCCCTCGCCCTTTCTGCTCTTGCCGGCCGGGATACTCCTGGGGTTCATCCCGCATGCGCCGCATTTCACGCTCGATCCGGAGCTCGTGCTCGACGTCTTCCTTCCGCCCCTCGTCTACAGCGGCGCGGCGCTCGGATCCTGGGTGGAGTTCCGCCGTAATCTCCGCTCCATCGGCCTCCTCTCCATCGGCGGGGTGCTGATCTCCACCGCCGCCGTGGCCGCGGCCGCGCATGCGCTCATCCCGGACTTCGATTGGGCGACCGCCTGCGTCCTTGGGGCCGTCGTGTCGCCGCCTGACGAGGTCGCCGCCATCAGCATCGCGCGGCGGCTGGGCATCCCCAGAGGGATGTCCGCGATCCTCGAGGGCGAAGGCCTCGTGAATGACGCCCCCGCCCTCACGATCTACCGGCTCGCCGCCGCCGCGATCGTCACGCGCTCGTTTTCGATCCTCGGAGCGACCGGGAGCTTCGCCGGGATCCTCGTCGGCGAGACTCTCTGGGGCCTCGCGGTCGGCTGGTCGGTCCTGCGGCTGCGGCGCCTGCTCCGCAATCCGCCGCTGGAGGTGAGCCTGTCGCTGCTGACGCCCTTCATCGCCTATCTGCCGGCCGAGCTCGCCGGAGGCACGGGGGTGCTCGCGACGGTCGCCGCGGGGCTCTACGTCAGCTACGCGAACTCGAGCTTGGTGCCGGCGATCACGCGCATGCAAGCGGTCTCTATCTGGCAGGTCATCGAGCTCATCCTGGACGGCATCCTATTCCTCGTGGCCGGCATGCAGCTTCCGCGCATCCTCGCCGCGCTCTCATCGGTGGCGCCTCGTTTCCTGGTCGCCTATGGCCTCGGAGCGATCGCCGTGGTGATCGCGGCCCGGTTCGCTTGGATCTTCGGCACGGTGCCCCTGCTCAAGGTCTTGGGGCTGCCGCTGCGCCGCGGCGAGCCCAATCCCAGGTGGCAGCGCTTGTTCATCGTATCCTGGTGCGGCATGCGCGGCGCCATCTCCCTGGCCGCCGCTCTGTCGATCCCGCTCGTGACCGAAGCCGGAGGACCGTTCCCCGGGCGCGACCTGATCATCTTTCTCGCATTCTGCGTGATCGTCGGCACCTTGCTGGCGCAGGGGCTGTCGCTGCCTTGGCTGATCCGCAAGTTCGGGATCGACCGCGAAGGCCGCCGCGAGCGCGCCAGCGCCGGCCATCAGGAGGTCGACGCGCGCCGGCGGTCGACGGAAGCCGCCCTGGCTCTTCTGGCCGCGCGGCGAAAAGAAAAGGCTTACCCCGACAGGCTGCTGACCCAGCTCGAGAAGCAGTACCGGGAGCGGCATTACCAATTCAGCGCGCATCTCGGAGGCGATCACGAGGGCGCCCTGCAGCACGAAGCCGACCACATCAACGTTCAATCGGAGCTGATCGC
The DNA here is from genome assembly GCA_964653765.1 of uncultured Elusimicrobia bacterium. Classification (GTDB taxonomy): domain Bacteria; phylum Elusimicrobiota; class Elusimicrobia; order UBA1565; family UBA9628; genus JAGWUP01. The sequence continues at coordinate 37,088 of CAZZGQ010000004.1, forward strand.
GGAAGAGCGGAGCGCGATGCTCGAGCTGCGGCGCTCGGGCGCGATCGACGACGAGACCCTGCGCCGCATCGAGCGAGACCTGGATCTCCAGGAGATGCGCCTGCGCCAGGGCATCGCGGAATACGAGCTCTCGCCCGAGGAGCGCGACCGCTAGAAGCGGCTCGGAGAGCCTTTAGCGGACCTTGCGGGAGAAGCGATCCTTGACGTTGGCGTCGATGAACGTGCCGAGGCCTTTTCCGGCGAGAGCCAGGGCCTTCATCTTCTTCATCGTCTCGGGACCGACGCTCTGGTTGGTGTAGACGTACTCGGAGTGATCGACGAAGCGGACCGTCATCGTGTCCTTCGTCACGTTGTACTTGGCGACCTTGGATTTGCCGTCGACGTTCTTGTAGCGGACCATCACTTTCATTCTCTTGGGGGTGAACATAGGTAAATTATGCGACATCTCGAGGCTTTCGCTCAACGAGCCCCGCGCGTCGGCTAGAGCTCGACGTCCGCCGCGCCTTCGAAGAGCGGCGTCTGGTCGCGGTTCTGGCGGCTGGCCTCGTCCTGGACCTTGGGCTTGAGGTAGTCGAAGAGCTCGCGCGCGGTCAGCGTGCCGCCGCGCTCCATGCCCTTGAGCAGGTAGTACGTGAAGATGCCGTGCCGCTGCTCGGGCAGCGTGCTCGTCACTTCGCTCGGCGACGTCGCGGCGAACAAGACGAGCTTCCCCGGCGACGAAAGGCTCGTGTCCACCTTCGTGACCAGCGGCCGCGTCCCCTGCGCCAGCACGGAGCGCCCGCCCGCGCCCGAGAAGCAGGAATCGAGCGCCACGATCACCCTCTTGGCCTTGAGGGCGCCGAGGTCGGAGTAGAGCCTCTTCAAGGGATAGGCCGTCTTATCGAGGAAGTTGGGGCTGCCGTCGACCGGCACCAAGTAAGCCTGGTTGGAGGCGGGATCGGGCGCGCCGTGGCCCGAGAAATAGAAGAAGACTTGGCTGTCTTGGCCGACGACTCGTGGCAGCCAGTCCTGCAAGTAGGCCTCCAGCTGTCCCTTGGTGGCCTGCGTCCCGGACAACATCTTGATGTTGCGCTCGGGATAGCCTTGCGCCACCAGGTTCGCCCGGACGGCCTCGGCGTCGCGCGTCGCGAACTGGGCGTCGGGCAGGTCGTTGAGATATTTCTCGATGCCGACGATGACGGCGAATCGGGTAGGATCCTCGGCGCGCCTGGACTTGGGAGCGTCGACGTCAGAGCTGAACGCTTCGGCGACGGGAGCGGGGGCGGCCGCCGGAGCCGCCGCCACGGCCGGGGGCGCCTTGGAGCGCGCGAACTCCGCCAGCTTCGTCGACGAGAAGAACGCTTTCTGAAATTCGGCGATGGTCCCGTCGGTCAGCCCCTCCATCATGCCCGCGCCCGTGAAATGCGCGAAGGCGCTCTCGGCGTGCTGGGCCTTGACCACGTCGATCTGGCGGCCGTCCCTGCCGAGGATGATGGCGGAGACCTCCGCGTGCGAGTCGCTCACGCCGACGTTGGCGAAGACGTCGAGGACGACGACGACGTCGGCGTCGATACCCTTGGCCTGCTCGATGCTGTCGGCCTTCACGACGCTCTTGAAGCCGCTCTGAACCACGTTCGCGAGGCCGGAGAACAGCCTGCGGCCTTGCTCCGACGAGCCCACCCCCCGGTAGCGGCCCATATAATCCATGGCCTCGATCGTGTTCTTCGAGAGAGCCAGGACGGCGGTGAGGTCCCTGCCCGGTGACTGCCGCGCCCCCTGAGCCGATTGGATCTCCGCGAACGGGTCTTGGCGATTCATCGCGCAGCCGCTCAGCAGCAAAAGCGCGGTAGCTGGAACAGCGAGCGTGATCTTCTTGAACATGAGGATCTCCCCGACGTATTTGTTGCGCAGGAGGGTAATATACGAATCAATCGCCCGCCAGGGACAGCTTCATCCCCTCGTGCGTTGGCGCGAAAGCCGAGCTTCTCGTAGAAACGGTGGGCTCGGCCGCGAGATCCACGACCTCCGCTCGTTCGGGCTTGCCCGCGCCGATTGGGCGCGATAAATCCTGGCCGGTCGAGGCGGACCCGATTATTCCCGGATCGGCTGCCTCGTGGCAGGATCAGGGCTTGCGCCGGCGCAGCCCGACGATGCGCTGGGCCAGAGCGTCGGGCGGGAGCAAGCTAAAGAAGAGCGAGCTCGTGTAGAAGTCCCGCACGTCTTCCCGGTTCATCTTCCGGCCCAAGCGGTCGAACAAGGCCGCGAACTCCGCCTTGTTGGCGGCCTTGATGATCATCTTCGCGAACCGATTGGCCTTGGACAGCCCGGCGCGCTTGTCGATGAGGCGCCCGACGTCGCTCATGCCGATCCAGCCGTCGTGGTCGAGGTCCTCGGCCATGAACTCGTCGAGCTTCTTCTCGAGGTCCTGGGCGGGATCCATCGCGCCGGTATCGACGGCACGGTGCAGGCCCTTGGAGCCGCCGTCGACCGCGATCGAGAGGCCGGTCACCCTTCCCGTCGTGGCGAGGAGGGCCGCCTGCGCTCCGCTCGCGATGATGAAGGCCTTCACGCGGCCGAACCCGAGCGCGCGCAGCGTCCGGTAACTCTCGCCCGGCGAGACCTTGCCGTCGCCGTTCTCGTCGAGCGCGGTGAGGTGCCGCTGCAAGCGAGGAACGCCGGCGAAGAAGCCTTCCAAGGCGTCGCGCAGCGCGGCGCGGTACTCGCGCGGCGATTCGAGCGAAGCCAGCGCGATCGTCCTCGCGAGCTCCTCGCGCGGCTGCTCCGCGAAGGCCTTGCGGAGCCGCGCGACCGTCTCCTCTCGGCTCGGCGGCGGCTGGCCCTTCTTGGGGATGTAGGCGACCGCTTCGATCTCGACGACCGTGGGCTCGGAAGGCAGCGGGATCTCCGACACCTCGACGAGCGATCGCGCCGGGAGCGCCGCGCCGTCGAAAAAGGCTCCATACGCCTGCTCGAATCCCGCCTTGCTGGCCGCCATGTCCTTCATGAAGACGGTCACCTTGGCGACGTGCTCTATCCCTCCCCCGCTCGCCTCCACGATCGCCCTGATGTTCTCCAGCGCTTGCCGCGTCTGCGGCCCGATGCCGCCTTCGACGACCGTGTCCGCCCGCGGCTCGTTGCCGGTCTGGCCGGCGGTATGGAGGAGAAGGTGGCTTCCCAGATCGACGAGGCGGCCCTGGCTGTAGTTGCCCGGAGGCGGCGCCGCGGGCGTGTGGATGACGGAAGGGATCAAAGCCGCGGGCGCCGGGGCGACTTCGCCCGCATGGGACGCCGACGCCAGCAGCAGCGAGACGAGCGACAAGATCGAGCCTTTCATGAGTAGGACGATAGAAAATCCGTCGTCGAATGCCTTAGGCCTGTCGGCCCGGCTCGAGAAGTCTTTCGGCCTGCAGCGCAATATGGCATGCTCAGGCGCTGATTTCTCCAGGAGGTCTCATGGGCCGCGTGCGAGTGCTGGTCGGGACGAAGAAGGGCGCCTTTATCCTGACGTCGGACGGGAAGCGCAAGAAATGGACCGTCAAAGGTCCTCTGTTCGCCGGGTGGGAGGTCTACCACATGACGGGCTCTCCCGCCGACCCGAACCGGATCTACGCCTCGCAGACGAGCGGCTGGTTCGGGCAGGTGATCCAACGCTCCTCCGACGGCGGCAAGACCTGGGAGACGCCCGGAGGCGGCCCCGAGACGGGTCCCGGCGGGATGCCCCGCGGCGAGAGCAACAAGTTCGTCTACGACGGCAAGGTCGGCGAGCACCTCTTCTACGACGGCACGATGCGGCCCTGGGCGTTCAAGCGCGTCTGGCATCTCGAGCCCGGCCTCGACGATCCCGACACGTGCTACGCCGGCGTCGAGGACGCGGCGCTGTTCAAGACCACCGACGGCGGGCGCAGCTGGCGCGAGCTGGCGGGCCTGCGCCAGCATCCAAGCGCGCCGAAGTGGGCGCCGGGCGCGGGCGGCATGTGCCTGCACACGATCGTCCTGGATCGCGCCGTCCCCGGGCGCATGTTCGTGGCGATCTCCGCGGCCGGCGTCTTCCGCTCCGACGACTCGGGCGAGACGTGGCAGCCCATGAACAAGGGCCTGCATTCGGACTACATGCCCGACAAAAACGCCGAGGTCGGCTTCTGCGTGCACAAGATCGTGCAGCACCAAAAGCAGCCCGAGGTGCTCTACATGCAGCTGCACGGCGGCGTCCTGCGCTCCGACAACGGCGGCGGGTATTGGAAGGACATCAACAAGGGCCTTCCGAACGATTTCGGCTTCCCGATCGCCGTGCACTCCCACGACCCGAAGACGATCTACGTCATCCCGATCGATCCCAATATGGGCCGGATCCCGCCGCAGGGCAAGCTGCGCGTCTACCGCAGCAAGAACGGCGGCGCGAGCTGGACCGCCCTGACCAAGGGGCTGCCGCAGAAGGACTGCTACGTGAACGTGCTGCGCGACGCCATGGCCGTGGACGCGCTCGACCCGTGCGGCATCTACTTCGGCACCACCGGCGGCCAGGTGTACGCGTCCGCCGACAACGGCGACGCGTGGGCCCCGATCGTGCGCGACCTGCCGCACGTGCTCTCGGTCTCGGTCCAGACGCTGCGCTGAAGATGATCCGCGTCATCGTGCCGGGACCCCTGCGCGTCCTCGCGAACGTCCCGAGCGAGGTCTCGCTCGAGGTCGCGGGAAAGGTCACGCAAGGCAGCGTGCTGGACGCGCTCGAGCAGCGCTACCCGGCGCTGCGCGGCACGATCCGCGACCACGTCACGAAGAAGCGCCGCGACCTCGTCCGCTTCTTCGCCTGCTCGGAAGACCTCTCCAACGAGCCGCCGGAGGCCCCGCTTCCGGCGGCCGTGGCGCGCGGCGAAGAGCCCTTCCTGATCGTTGCCTCGATCGCGGGCGGCTGAAGGCCTATTTCGGCTTTCGCAGGCCGACGATCCGCTGCGCCGGCGCGTCGGGCGGGAGGAAGCCGAAGAACAGCGAGCTGTTGTAGAAGTCTCTCACCTGCTCCCGGTTCAGCCTTCCGCCCGCCAGCTCGAACAGGGCCGCGCGCGCTTGTCGATGAGGCGCCCGACGTCGTTCATGTCGATCCAGCCGTCGTGGTCGAGATCCTCGGCCATGAACTGGTCGACCTTCTTCTCGAGGTCCTGCTCGGGATACATCCCGCCGGAATCGACGGCACGGTGAAGGCCCTTGGAGCCGCCGTCGACGGCGATCGAGAGGCCGCCCGCTCTTCCCGTCGTGACGAGAAGGGCGATCCGCGCAGCGCCGCGCGATATTCGGACGGCGACTCGTCTTCGCGAGGCGCTCGCGCGGCTGCTCCGCGCTGAGCGCCTGCGGCTCCCCCTTCGGGATATAGGCCACCGCTTCGATCTCGACGGCCGTAGGCTCTGAAGGGAGCGGGATCTCCGACACCTCGACCAGAGACCTCGCGGGCAGCGCCGCGCCGTCGAAGAAAGCCCTATAGGCCTGCTCGAAACCCGGCTTATTGGCGGCCATGTCTTTCAGGAAGACGGTGACCTTGGTGACGTGCTCTATTCCTCCCCCGCTCGCCTCCACGATCGCCTTGATGTTCTCCAGCGCCCGCCGCGTCTGCGGCCCGATCCGTGAAGTCTTTTGGCCGCCCTCCCTTTCCCGGAGTAGATCACTTTCCAGAGGACCAGTCCTTCCGCCGGCGCGGTCATCCCGGCGGCGGCGCGGCTTTGCGCGGCCCAGATCTTGCGGATGTCCGACTCGCCGAAACGGCCCTTGCCCACCTGCACGAGCGTGCCGACGATCCCGCGGCACATCTTATAAAGGAACCCGTCGCCCTCGATGACGAAGGTGAGCTGGGACCCGCTCCGGGTGACCTGGCAGCGGGTCAACGTCCGCACCGCGTCTTCGAGGATCACGCCTCGGTTGGCGGCCAGAGACCGGAAGTCGTGCTTGCCAACGAACAAGCGGGCGGCGCGCTTGATGGCGGGATAATCCAGCTTCACCGGCACGTGCCAGGCGCGGCCGCGCAGCAGCGGGTTCATGGCCGAGTGGTTCCAGACGAGGTAGCGGTACTGCTTGGCGGTGGCGTGGAAACGCGCATGGAAATCGGACGGGGCCTTGGCCGAGCCCAGGATGCGGATGTCCTCCGGCAGATAGGCGTTGAGCGCCACCCGGAGC
>CAZZGQ010000005.1:0-30318 GCA_964653765.1 uncultured Elusimicrobia bacterium
GTAGTCGTCGAGGACGCGCGCGTCGGCCGCGCAGTAGCCTTGAGTGACGTTGCCGTCCCGCAGGGCGCCGCGGGCGACGAAGTACGACCACGTCGCGTCGAGAGCGCGTCGCGCCGTCGACGGCGGGACCTCGCCGGGCCGAGACCCTTGGCCGAGGATGAGAGGCGCCGAGGCGGCCAGCCGATAGCAGACGCTGCGCCCGAGGATCGGGACGCCGGCCGGACCGATCAGGAGCCGATACGAGGACAAAAACTCGCGCCGCGCTCGCGCGATGAAGGCGGCATCCCAGTCCGGCGCGACGCGCGACAGCCAGTAGAGCTGGTAATGGATGCCCCAGGCGTTGTAGAAGTCGAAGACCTCGCCGGGGCCGTCGCTGAACCAGCCGCCGCCGCGATAGAATCGCTTGAAGCGGTCATAGTGCAGGCGGGCCCGCGCCTCATCACGCGGCGCGTCCAGCGAGCGCAGGACGGCGTCGATGAAGACCGGGAACAGGTGCCAGTTGTTGTCGTGGACCGCCTTGCCGTCGACCTGGCCGAGCCAGGCGGCCACGCGGGCCTTTTGCCGGGCGTCGAGCCTCGCCCACACCTGCCGCCGCAGCAGCCACAGGCTCAACGCCACGTCCGAGGCCTCGACGATGCGCTGATCGAGATCGCCGATGCCGCCCCAATATTCGGGGGACTTCGGGTCGGTCCCCGCGAGCAGGCCGCGCCGGAACTCCTCGTCGAGCCGGACGAGCCTGCCGTCGGCGAGGCGGATCGCGCCGGGTCTTCCGGAGCTCACCCAGGCCGCCCAGAGCGGCGCCGAACGCGAGAAGCCCTCGAGGGCGTCGACGTCGCGCCCGTGGCTGCTGGGCCGGCCCGGGAAATAGGCGCGCGCGCCCGCGGGGGACCGTCGCGCCTCGAAGCCGCCCACGAAGTACCGGAAAAGGCGCGCGTAGTCCTCGCGGCTCGGCGGCTCGGCCGCGCGCGCCCCGATCTGCGGCAGGAGCAGCAGCGCCGCCGCCGCGAGGGAGCGTCTCACGCCGGGCTCCCCGCGGCCGAGCGCAAGAGCTCGGCCAGGCGCGGCGCCGCGACCTCGAGACAATAGCTTCGCTCGACGAGCCGTTTGCCCTCGGCGCCCAGCCGCGCGCGCAGACCGGCGTCGTCCGCCAGGGCGAGCAGGGCGCGCAGCCACTCTTCCTGGTCCCGGGCCAGGAAGCCGTTGACGCCGTGCCGCACGATCTCCGCGTTCACGCCCACCGGCGAGGCGACGACGGGCCGTCCGGCGGCCATGTACTGCACCAGCTTGTAGCCGCACTTGCCGCGCGTCCACGGCTCGTCGGTCAGGGGCATCACGCCGACGTCGAAGCCGGCGACGTCGCCGGCCTCCGTCGCCTCCGACCAGGGCCGGCAGAGCGTCGGGACGCCGGGCAGCCCCGGGTCGGGCGCGCCTACGACCATCAGCCGGGCGTCGCGCTGGGCGCACAGCCGCGAGAGCGCCGGTTGGATCAGGCCGAGGAAGCGCGGGGCGAGGATCGGCGTGCCGATCCAGCCCACCGTGAGAGGCCCGCGGTGGCGGACGGACGCCGCGGGATAGCGCGCCGCCGCCACGACGGACGGCAGCACCTCGACGCGGCGGGCGCCGGCCGCGCGGGCCCGGCCGGCGAGGTACTCGTTGCCCGCCACGACCAAACGGGCCCGGCGCATGACCGAGTCGATCTTGCGGCCCAAGAGCGCGCGCACGGCGCGGCTGGCGTGGGCGTCGTAGCGGTGGAACAGGGCGTCGTCGTAGTCGACGACGTACGGCCGCCCGGCGCCGAGCAGCCGCTCGGCCCAAGCCGGCAGCCACGGGAAGAGCTCGGCCTGGACCCAGAGGAGGTCGTGCCCGCCGGAGCGCAGCACGCGGAAGACGCGCTCGGCGTACGCCGCCGCGGCGCGGACCGGTAGGCCGCGCCCGCCCGCGAACTTGGCGGAAATGTGCTCGTCGTCGAGCAGCGGGCGGACCTCGACCTCGATGCCCCGCTCATGGAGGAACGGGAGGTACTGATAGAACCGCACGCGGCTGCTCGCCCCGCGACGCGAGAAGCGGCTGAGCAGCAGGACCTTCACGGACGAGCCCTCTTCAAAAGCTTCAGAGCCGTCTCCCACCCTCCGGGCACGAGCCGCCAGCCGAGCGCGTACAGCGCGGCGTAAAGGACGCCGTCCCGAGCCAGGCCGGCGAGGGCCGACGCGGACGGCATCGCCTGCGTCGCGACGTAGAGCGCCAGAGCCGCCCCCAGCGAGACGGCGGCCGGCCGCCAAAGCGCCCGCTCCACGTCGGCGACCGCGACGGGCGAGCCGCGCAGCGAATAAACGAGCAGCGGCCAGCGCGTGAGGCAGTAGGCCGCGCTGTAGCCCACGGCCACGCCCATCGTGCCCCACGGCAGCGCCGCGAGGAAGGCCGTGCAGGCGGCCGCGGAAAGGGCGAACCCGGACTTGAGCAGCCGTTCTCCCCGGCCCAAGGCGACGAGCGCCCAATTCGAGATCGGCATCGTGACGAGCACGAAGGCGGCGGGCGCCAGCGCGTGGAAGATCGGCGCCGCCCCGAGCCAGCGCGGCCCGGCGACGACCGTCAGCAGCTCCCGCGTGTCGAGGCACGTGAAAGCCACGAGCGGCATGCCGGCGGCCGCCACGGCCTGCGCTCCGTTCAAGGCGTACTCGCGGAAGCGGTCCGGCTCGTCCTGGAGCCGGCTCAGCGTGGGGACCATGACGGAATTGACCGGTCCGAAGACGTAGGTGAGCGGCAGCGTCAGCAGGCTCTGCGCGCGCACGTAGAGGCCCAGCGGCTGCGCGCCGCAGAAGCGGCCGATCAGCAGGTCGTCGACGTTGCGCTGCAGGTAGTTGGCGAGATAAGACCCGCTGAGGTGGCCGCCGAAGACGACCATCTCGCGCACGCCGCCGCCGCGCCGAGGCCACGACGGCCGCCAGTCGACGGCAAGCCACGACAGCGCGAGGGTCAGGGCGGGGTTGGCGACGGCGCCCGCCACGTAGGCCCAGCAGCCCGCGCCGCGCCGCGCGGCGGCGATCGAGACGGCCGAGGAGAAGGCGAGACAAGCGACCGAGATCCCTTCCAGGGTCGCGTAGCGCATGCGCCGGCGCAGCAGCGCCTGATGCTGGGCCGTCAGCCCGCCGAGCACGAAGGTGCCGGCGATCGCGCACGTGACGGCGATCAGCCGGGGGTCGTGATAGAACCAGGCGACGACGGGCGCGAGCGCGGCCGTCCCGGCGGCCAGCGCGACGCCGACGGCGACGTTGACCCAGAACAGCGCGCTCACCTGCTCCTGGCTGATGCTTCGGCTCTGGACCGTCGCCGTCGACAAGCCGAGATCCTTGAACAGCGACACGAGCCCGGTGAACACCGTCACCATGGAGTAGAGGCCGAAGTCGGCCGGGCTCACCAGCCGCGAGAGCGCCATCACCGACCCCGCCCCGATCGCGAGCTTGAGGCCCTGGGCCGCCAGCGTGATCTTGCCGCCGGCCACGGCCCGGGCGCCCAAGTCCGCGGCCCGCGCCTCCTGGTCGAGCGGGCGGTCTTCGAGGAGCCGCGTCATCGGGGAGCCAGCCGCCGCCAGAGCGCCGCCGTCCGCTTGGCCGCGCGCACTGCCGGCCCGCCCGCGAGCAAGGCGGCATACCAGGCGAAGTCGTTGGCCGTCGCCTGCGGCGAGACGACCACGCGCCGCAGCCATTCCCTGGCCTCCCGCGTGCGCGGCGTGACGGCCAGGCAGCGCGCCAGCGAGCGGTGGAACGACGCCGCACTCTCCGGATCGGCGGCGATGTCCTCGCGGTGCTTCTCGTAGATCGCCAGGAACCCGGCGTAGAGGCGTTCCCGGTCGCTCGAGACGCTGTCGCGGCTCTCGAAGCAGGACACCAGCCAGTCGTCGATATGATGGAAGCGCCAGCGCTTCGCGGCGCGGATGAAGAAGTCCAGGTCGCCGGCCGCCGGGATCGAGGCGTCGAAGCCTCCGACGTCGTCGAAGACCCGGGCGCGCACGAGGGCGGCCTGCAGGAACATGTTGCGCCCGCGGGCGAGCATGCGGCGATGGATGCCGGCGTCCCAGGCGGAGAAGACCTCGATGCGTTCCCGGACGACCTTGCCGTCGAGAGACACGCCGATCCGGGGCCCGTAGACGAGGCCGACCTCCGCGGACAAGGCCCGCAGCGCCGTCACCTGCCGCTCGAGCTTTCCGGGGAGCCACTCGTCGTCGGAGTCCTGGAAGGCGATCAGCGGGCCGCGCGCCAGCTCCAGCGCGCGGTTGCGCGCGTGCGAGGCCGAGTGCGGACCGGGATTGACCTCGTAGCGGACGCGGGCGTCGCCGGCGCTCGCGCGCGCGACGGCCTCGGCCGTGGCGTCGGTCGAGCCGTCGTCCATCACGATCAGCTCCAGGTCGCCGAAGCCCTGGCGCAGGACGCTGCCGATCGCCCGCGGCAGCGTGGCGGCGCGGTCGCGGGTGGGAAGGATGACGGTGACCTCGGGCCTCATGGCGCCGCTCCGAAAGCCTCGAAGTAGCAGCTCTCCAGGCTCCGCGTGACGCGAGCGTTGTCGAAGCGCCGCGCCTGGGAGAGAGCCTCGTCGCTCATGCGCCGGGCCAGGGCCCCGTCGCGCAGGAGCGAAAGCGTCGCCGCGGCGTAGGATTCGGGACGCCCGTCGCGGACGAGCAAGCCCGAGCGGCCCTCCGCCACGAGCTCGGGGACGCCGTCGACGGCCGTGGCCACCACGGGCACGCCCACGGCCTGGGCCTCGATCAGCACCCCGGGCAGGGCGTCGCGCTCGCTGGCGAGCAGGAAGACGTCGAAGTGCCGCATGAGCCGGGGCGCGTCCGGGCGATAGCCGGCCATCACGACGCGGTCCGCCACGCCGAGCTCGCGGGCCAGCCGCTCGAGGCCGCGCGCGTAGGCGACCCGCTCGGGCGCGTCCGTGTACGGGCCGCCGACCATGAGGAACCAGACGTCCGGCTCCTCGCGGCGGATCAGCGCGGCGGCCCGCAGGAAGACGTCGGGCCGCTTGACCGGGTCGAGCGAGCCGGTGACGCCGACGATCCGGGCGGCGTCCGGGATGCCCAGAGCGCGCACGACGGAGCGGTCTCTCGGCGTGGACTGCAGCTCCTCGATGTCGCGGCCGTCGGGGACCACGCGCACCCGCCGCGACAGGAGGCGGCGCCACCAGCCCTTGGAGCTGCCGGTCTCCCAGGGCGCGACGCAGCCGCGGCTGACCGGGATGATGAGCCGGCAGAACGCCAGAGCCCAACGCTTGTGGCGCGGCGCCGGGATGCCGGGCCGGCGCGGGCGAAAGACCATGGCGCAGCCCGCCAGCAGCGCCGCCGGCACGACGAGGAACAGGTGGGTCCAGAACTCCACGACGTCGACGCGATTGGCCCTCAGCCAGCGCGACAGCCGCCAGATCGCGGGCAGCAGGCGCCACGGCCGCCGCTGCAGCACCCCGCCATGCAGCCAAGGAAGCCAGCGCGCGGGGACGCCCTCGTCGCGGACCGCTTGGAGGAACGGGCCCGGGCACATCGTGACGACGAGCGGCTCGACCCGCGAGCGGTCCAGCGTGCGCAGGCACTGCAGCATGCTGATCTCCGAGCCGAACAGGTTCGCCGTCTGGTTGATGTAGGCGACTCGCAGCGCGCGCATTTAGGAGCCTGTCCCTAGGCCACCGCGGCCTGGGCCTGCGCCGCGATCGCGTGAGCGGCCAGCCTCGCGGCCTCGGTGGAAGAATACCGCGCCTTCCAGCCGAGCGCCCTGAGCTTGGACGCGTCCATGCGCACGAACGGCACGTCGCCGACCCAGCCCCGTCTCTGGCCCGTATAACGGATCTCCACGTCCCGCAAGTCCAGCGCCTCGATCGCCAGCCGCGCCAGCTCCGAGACGGCGGTCCCGCCCTCGCAGGCGAGGTTGAACAAGTTGAGCGGCTCGCGGGCGTGCGCCAAGCCGAACAGCATCCCGTCCACGCAGTCCGACGCCAGCAAATAAGGCTTGGACTGCCGCCCGTCGCCGAGGACCTCGAGGCGGGACGGATCGCGGCGCAGCTTGCGCACGAAGTCGAACAGCGCCCCGTGGGTGGCGTTGCCTCCCACGACGTTGGCGAACCGGTAGATCCAAGCGTGCAGGCCGTAGTTGTGGCTGAACGCCGAGATAAGCCCCTCGCAGGCGAGCTTGCTCGCGCCGTAGAGCGAGATCGGCAGCAGCGGCCCGTGATCCTCCTTGAGCGCGATCGGCGGCGTGTCGCCGTAGACGGCCGAGCTCGACGCGAAGACGAGCTTGGTCACGCCGGCCAAGCGCATGGCCTCGAGCACGTGGTAAGTGGCCAGCGTGCCTTGGCGCAGGTCGTGGTCGCTGCGCCGGCGGCCGAAGTCGATGTCGGAGTTGGCGGCCAAGTGGAACACGGCGTCTTTCCCTTCCACGGCCCGCGCGACGTCGTCGAAGCCGAGCAGGTCGGACTCGATCAGCTCCGCGCCGCGAGACAGCAAGGGCGCGACGTGCTCCCGGCGTCCCAGGGAGAAATTGTCGAACACGGTCACGGCGTGGCCGTCCTCGAGCAGCCGCGCGGCCAAGTGGCTTCCGATGAAGCCCGCTCCGCCCGTCACGAGATACCGTTTCTTTCTCATGCGTTCCTCCGTTTCTTGAGGGGCTCGGCCGGCACGCCCACCGCCGTGACCCCCGGCGGGAGATCGCGCACGACCACGGCGCCGGCCCCGATCCTGGCCCCGGCGCCGACCGTGAGCCCCTGGATCACGCTCGCCCCCATGCCGACGAAGCAGCCGTCGCCCAGACGCACGTTGCCGGCGAGGCGCGCGCCGGGATTGAGGACGACGTGATCGCCGACGACGCAGTCGTGGCTGACCGAGGCGCCCACGTTGAGCGTGCAGTGGTCTCCGATGGACGCGTCGGCATTGACCACGGAGTTGGGAAACAGGATGACGCCCGCGCCCAGCCTCGCGGACGGAGAGACGTAAGCCCGCGGCGAGACGACGCTCTCGAAGCGCAAGCCCAACCGCTCTCCCGTCGCCGCGAGGCGGCGCAGGCCGCGCGGATCGCCGACCGCGCAGACGACCGACAGGCCGCGCCTCCTCCGGCCTTCGAACCAAGACCAGTCGCCCAGCACCGGCGCTCCCGCCACGGTCTTGCCGCGCAAGCGCGGGTCCTCGTCCACGAAGCCGAGCAGTTCCACCGGCCGGCCGCAGCGCGCTCGATCGCGCGCGATGTCGGCGACCTCTCGGCCGTGGCCCCCCGCCCCGACGATGACGAGCTTCACGCCCACGGCGCCTCCGCGCGCGAGCCGGTGAAGGCCGGCATCGTCGCATGCCCCGCGGCCGCGACGCCCCGGCGCTGGGCGACCCTCACGACCGTCAGGGCCAGGGTCTTCAGGTCCAAGGCCAAGCCGACGCGGTCCACGTACCAGAGGTCGAAGGCGAAACGGTCCTCCCAGGACGAGGCGTTGCGGCCGTTGACCTGGGCCCAGCCCGTGATGCCCGGGGCCGCCTCGTGGCGGCGCGCCTGCCGCGGCGAGTAGAGCGGCAGATACTCCATGAGCAGCGGCCGCGGGCCGACCAGGCTCATCTCGCCGCGCAGCACGTTGATCAGCTCGGGCAGCTCGTCGACGCTCAGCCGCCGCAGCCAGCGGCCCAGCTCCGTGATCCGCTCGCCGTCCGGCAGCGGCTTGCCGTCCTCGTCGACGGCGTCGCGCATCGTCCGAAGCTTCACGAGCGTGAACGGCCTGCCGTGACGGCCGGGGCGCCGCTGCTTGAAGAGCACCGGGCTGCCGAGCTTGAGGCGCACCGCGGCCATCGCGGCCGCGATCACGGGCCAGAGCAGCAGCAAGGCGAGCGTCGCCAGGACGACGTCGAACGCCCGCTTACCGAAGCGCCGGTACACGGGCTCCCTCCCTGGCCGCGAGCAGTCCGCCCGCGACCCGCTGGACGTCCGCCGCGGTCAAGCTCGAGCCGCTCGGCAGGCACAAGCCGCCGCGGAACAGGGCTTCGGCGACGCTCCCGCCCAGAGCCCGGCAGCCCGAGTAGACCGGCTGCAGATGCATGGGCTTCCACACGAGGCGGGACTCGATGCCCTCGGCCTCGAGGCGCCGGCGCGCGTCCTCGGGACCGGCTCCGAAGCGCGGCGGGTCGATCAGCACGCACGTCAGCCAGCGCGTCGACCGGCCGTACGGCGCTTCCGGCATGAAATGGAGCCCCTCGACCTGCGAGAGCGCGCGGCGGTAGCGCTCGAAGTTCCTGCGGCGCGCCGCGACGCGCGCCTCCAAGGTCTCGAGCTGCGCCAGGCCGACGGCGGCGAGGAGGTTGCTCAGGCGGTAGTTGTAACCGATGCGCGAGTGCTCGTAATGCGGGGCCGGGTCGCGCGCCTGCGAAGCGAGGTGGCGGGCGCTCGCCGCCAAGCCGTCGTCGTCGGTGGCGAGCATCCCTCCGCCCGACGCCGTGACGATCTTGTTGCCGTTGAACGAGAACACGTTCGCCCAGCCGGCGCTGCCGGCCGCGCGGCCCTTGTAGGTCGCGCCCAGAGCCTCGGCCGCGTCCTCGATCAGCGTCGTGCCGTAGCGCAGGCAGAGGCCGCGGATGGCGTCGAGGTCGGCGCATTGCCCGTAGAGGTCCACGGCGATGACGGCCCGGGGAGGGCGTCCTCGGCGCGCGTCGCGGCGCAGCCCTTCCTCGAGGAGGTTGGGATCCATGTTCCAGGTCGCCGCGTCGCTGTCGACGAACACCGGCCGGCCGCCCTCGTAGACGATCGGGTTGGCGCTGGCGGCGAAGGTGAGCGTGGAGCAGTAGACCTCGTCGTCCTTCTCGAGCTCGAGGGCGCGCAGGGCGAGGTGCAGCGCGGCCGTGCCGCTGGACACGCCGACGGCGTGCTTGACGCCCACGAGGCGGGCGAACGAAGCCTCAAAGGCGTCGAGCTGCGGGCCCATGCCCGTGATCCACCCCGAGGCCAACGCCTCCTCGAGGAGCCGCCGCTCGGCGCCGTTCAGGTGCGGCGGCGAGAGATACAGGCGGGGGCCGCTCATAGGCCGGCCCCCGGAAGGAGGGCCCGATAGACGTCCAGATGGGCCTCGACGACCCGGTCGAGCGAAAACACGTCTTGCGCGCGGCGGCGCGCGGCTTCCCCGAGGCGGCGGCGGAGCGAAGCGTCCGCCACGAGCCGGTCCAGGGCCGCGGCGAGCGCGACGGGGTCGCGCGCGGGGACCCGCAAGCCGCTCTCCTCGGGCTCGACGGTCTCGCGGCAGCCGACCGCGTCGGTCGTGACCACGGCGAGCCCGGCGCTCATCGCCTCGAGCACGGACACCGGGATGCCCTCGCGGTAGTAAGAGGGCAGGGCGTAGACGTCGCTGCGCCGCAGCAGCGCCGCCATGTCCTCGACGAAACCGAGGCGCCGCACGACGCCGCGCTCCGCGAACGAGGCGACCCGCTCCATGTCGGCGGAGGACGGATTTCCTTCGTCGGCCTCGCCCGCGAGCTGGAAGACGACGCGCTCGCCCCAGGCCGCCTTCACGAGCGCCGCCGCCTGCAGGTAGTCGTGGACGCCCTTCTCCCGGATGAGCCGCGCCGCCATCGTCACGACCACGGGGCCCTCGTCGACGCGCGGCGCCGGCGCCGGGGCAAAGCGCGCGGTATCGACGCCCGAGCCGTTGATCAGCGCGCACTGTCGCGGCCGGCAGGCGCCTCGGCGCAGGAGCTCGGCGCGGTCGTCGGCGTTGTAGAAGACGACGCGGTCCGCGCCGCGAAGCGCGACCTTGTACAAGAAAGCGGTTCTCGGCCCGTAGAAGCTGCCCAACCCCGTCACCGACGCCACACGCCGCGCCCGCGGCACGCCGAGCGCGGCCAGGGCGCCGTAGACGTTCGGCTTGAACGTGAACGTGTGCACGAGATCAGGCCGGACGCGGCGCAAGGCGGCGGCGAGCGACGCGACGCTCGCGGCCTCTCGCAGCGGGTTGAGGCTGCCGCGGTCGAGCCGGTAGCCGACGTGGCGCAGGCCCTCGCCGGCGAAGCGGCGGGCGTACGGACCGTCCGGGCAGACGGCGTAGACCTCGCAGCCCCGGCGCGCGAGCTCGCGCATGACCGGCAGCCGGAACCGGTGCAAGTTGAGGTCGAGATGCGAGACGAAGGCGAAGCGCCTCATCGAGTCGTCTCCTCGGGGACCAGGCGGTGGAACGTCGGGACCAGCTCCTGCAGGCGCTCGAGGACGGCGGCCTCGTCGCCGGCCCGCATGAGGACCTCCAGCTCGAGCATGCGCCGGGAGAGGTCGGGGAGCTGGCCGTTCTCCGATCCCAGGCGCATGATCTCCGGATGCTCCGAAGCCTCGACGCCCGCCGGGTCCTCCACCAGCTCCTCGTGCGCCTTCTCGCCGCGCTTGAGTCCGGTGAAGACGATGTCGATGTCGCGCCCAGGCTCGAGGCCGGACAACAGGATCAAGTTGCGCGCCATGTCGAGGATGCGGACCGGCTCTCCCATCTTGAGGACGTAGATCTCGCCGCTTCGCGCCATCGACGCCGCCTGCAGGATCAGCATGGCCGCCTCCTCCACGGTCATGAAGTAGCGCGTCACCTGCGGGTCCGTCACGGTGACCGGGCCGCCGGCGGCGATCTGCTCCTGGAAGATCTTGAGCACCGAGCCCGAGCTGCCGAGCACGTTCCCGAAGCGCACGGCCACGAAACGAGTGCGGCTCGAGCGCGCGAACGTGCTCGCGATGAGCTCGGCGACCCGCTTGGTCGCGCCCATGACGCAAGACGGCCGAACCGCCTTGTCGGTCGAGACGAGCAAGAAGGCCTCCGCGCCGTGCTTGTGGGCCGCGGCGGCCAGCCGGTAAGTGCCCAGGACGTTGTTGGCGATGCCCTCGTGCACGTTGAACTCCAGCTGATGGACGTGCTTGTGGGCCGCGGCGTGCAGCACGACCTGCGGGCGGTAGGAGGTGAAGAGACGATCGAGCAGGTCTTGGTCCCTGACGTCGCCCAGCACAGGGACGATCTCGACGCCCGGGATCTTCGCGGCGCGCAGCTCGGCCTCGCGGTAGAACAGGGCCGTGGCATGGTTCTCCAAGAGCAGCAGCTTCGCCGGGACGAACGGCAGCACTTGGCGGCAGAGCTCGCCGCCGATCGTTCCTCCGGCGCCGCTGATGAGGACCGTCTTGCCGCCTAGGGCGCGCCCGATCCCCTCGGAGTCGACCCGGACGACGGGCCGGTTCAGCAGGTCCGCCGGCCGCACCAGCCGCGTCTGGATCGACTCGCTCCTGGGCCGCAGCAGCTGGTCCAAGCCGAGCGCGACCTTGACCGCCGGCTTGACCTTCGCCTGGCTCAGCGAGTGGACGACCGACTTGACCGCCTCCCCGCGCCGCGAGGCGATCGCCACGATGATCTCGTCGACCGGGAACCGGCGCAGCAGCGCGGCGAGGGCCTCGCGTCCCCCGAGCACCTTGACGCCGTGGATGCGCATGCCCCACTTCAGGGGATCGTCGTCGATGAAGCCGACGATCTCGAAGCGCGTCTCGCGGTGATGCAGCAGCTGCACGAGCAGGATCTCGCCCATGCTCCCGGCGCCGACGATGACGACCCGCCTCTTCTGACGCGCCCGCGTCCGCCACGAGCGCAGCGAGGCGCGCGCCTGGCGCGCGCAAGCCCGCAGCCCGAAGACGCCCAGGAAAGCGAGGAGCGGCTGGAGGACGAGCACGGCGCGAGGCGACTCGCGTCCGCCCAGAGCGAAGACGAAGGCGGCGTGGAGCGCGCTGGCCGCGGCGATCGGCTTGGCCAGGTCGACGATCTCCGTGAAGGTGGCGACCGTGTTGAAGACCTGGTTGTAGCCGCCTATATAGAGAGAGAAGAGATAGGCGGCCAGCAGCGAGGGCATCGTCCGCCACAGCAGGGCGACCTGGCTCGGCTCCGGCGCGAAGTCGTAGCGCAACGCGAGCGCGAACGCGTAGGAAAGCCCGATCAAGGCCAGATCGAAGAGCGTGAAGACGACTCTGCGATAGGAGAAGTAGAATCTGGCGCCGAGCACGTAGACAGGATGCCAGACAGCGGCGCGTGCCAAGAAGGAGCGAAGGGCCTTCCGCGGCGAGGCAAACGCTCCAGAAACGACGCTGCATATCTCGGCGGCGCGATTGAAACGACGCTTCAAACCGCCGCGGCGCGCGAAGAAAAGAGATATCATGGCTCGATGCGCGAATTGGCCAGGTGGTCGCTTCTGGCGGCGGCGGCCCTGCTCGGCGGCTGCGTCTCCCTCGAGGAAGCGCCGATGACGACCGGGGCGATCCAGAAGGGCCAGCGCGTCCTGCTCGTCGTCTACGCGCCGCCGAGCCCGGCGATCGTGGAGAGCGACTCGAAGGCCGAGACCGCCGCCAAGATCGTCCCCGGCCTCGGCCTCGTCGTCAAGGACGCCCAGGACAGCCACGCGCTGGCGCAGTCCAAGGACCTGCAGCGTTACCTGCCGTCCTGGAATCCCGCCGCCCTCTTCCGCTCCAGCTTCACGCTCCAGTTCGACCAGCTCGGCCAGCCGGGCCGCGCGATCGGTCCCTCCGACACCTCGATCCCGGTGGCCGCTTGGTATCGCCTCAACAGCGCCTCGGACGTCAACGACTGGCAGATCCGCTACTACCTGCCGTCGCCGGACCAGGCCGTCAGCCGCAACTATTCCGCTTTCCTCGACCTCGACGACGCCGTCGTGCTGGAGGTCAACCTCCTCCCGACGCTGGCCACCGACGACGAGCTGACCTACACCCCCACGCTGAGCGCCGTCACCAAGCTCTACCGCGCCAACACCATGCGCCAGCTCTGGCGCCACGAGAACACGGTCTCCGAGGCGGGCGCCGCTCACGCGCTCTACGATTTCAAGGTCAAGCCCGGCGACCTCATCTTCGCCTGGAACCGCTTGATGCCGATGCTGGGCGCCCAGATCACCGAGGACCTGCGCAAGAACTTCGTCGCCGCGGGCGTCCCGCTGGCGCCCAAGCCCACCTTGATGACGGCCAGCTACTCGCCCGGCTCCGCCTCGTTCCTGCCGTCGGGCGCCGGCTGGGCGCCCGCGCCGGCTTCCTCCCCGGCGACGACGCCCGCTCCTCCCGCGGCCGCCTCCGGCGCCCCCTTCGTGCCTCACGCGAGCACGCCTTAAGATGCGCGGGGCCGCTCTCGCCGTCTTGGCGCTGCCGCTCGTGGCGGGCTGCGGCATGATCAGCTTCCGCAAGGCGCCCACCGACGACGAGCTGCGGCTTCAGCGCGAGGTCAGAGGCTACTATACCGAGGTGCGCGAAGCCTTCGCCACGGGCAACGCTCAGATGCTGGTCTCGCTCTTCGACACCAACATCACCCAGCCGATGACCAAGCCGGACATCGAGAAGTGGGCCGCGGATTTCTTCGGCAAGCACGGCCGCGCCTCGTTCAAGATCACGGCCTTGGATATCGAAGAGCTGGCTTATGAGCGCGCCGTGGTGTCCCTGCGCTACAGGGTCGAGACGCCCGACGGCCAGGGCGGCTTCGCCGGCTCCGAGATCGACACGCTGATCAAGCGGCACGGCCGCTGGTACACGGCCCGGTGGCAGAAGGCGGACTAGCCTAGAACGTCGGCGGGACGAAGGTCGCCTGACCGCCGCCGTTCTGCTGCTGCTGCTCTTGCAGCCGGCGGCGCTCCTGGTCGAGCTGCCACTGCTGTTCCTGAGCGCGCTGCTGCGCCTCTTGCTGCAGGCGGGCGCGCTCCTCGGCCAGGCGCTGCTCCCCGGCCTGGCGCTCGGCTTCCAAGCGCCGCTTCTCGTCCTCGAGCTTCTGCTTCTCGGCCTGGACGGCGACGTCGCTCTCGCGCTGCTTGCGCTCTTCCTCCGCCTTAGCCTTGGCCTCGGCGGCTTCCTTGGCGGCCTGGTCCATCGCGGCCTTGTAGGCGGCGGGATCGACGATGCTGAAGCGCTCGTGCCCCTGCGCCGTGCCGAAGCTCAGGGCCGGCGATTGCACGACGTTGAGCGCCTTGGCCGAGTCTTCGACCTCGGGCTTGATCCGGTTGTAGATGTCGTTTACGGCGGTGTGGCCGTCGCGCAGCGACTTGAGGAAGTAGTAGGTCAGCACGCCGTGCTTCTTGTCCGGATCGGAGGTGGAGATCTGGTTGGCCTGCGTGGCCGTCAGCAGCGCCATGTTCGGCGCCATGGCGCCGACGGGCACGATGTGGTTGAGCAGCGGCCGCGCCCCGCTCGCCAACACGGAGCGGCCGCCGGAGCCAGAGAAGCAGGAGTCGAGCATGACCACGACCTGGGCGGCGGGCAGCTTGCCCAACCTGTCCAGCAGCTCCTTGCGGGGGTACGCCGTGTCGGCCAGATCGGAGGGGTCGCCGTCGTAGGGGAGCAGGTAAGCCTCGGGATGCTCCGGATTCGTCACGTCGGGCGCGCCGTGGCCCGAGTAGTACACGAAGACGCGGCTATCCGGCTTGACCTGGTTGGGCAGCCACGTCTTCACCGACTTGACGATGTCGGTGCGCGTGGCGTGATCGTTGACGAGCAGCTGGATGCGGCTCTCGCGGAAACCGAGCTTGAGCAGGTAGGCCTTCACGGTCTTGGCGTCCTCGTCGGAGTACGAGGAATCCGGCACGCCCTCCCGGTAGTGAGAGATGCCGATGATGAGGGCCACGTCGCTGTCGCGCGGCTGAAGCTGAAAGGGCGGCGCTTGATCGATCTCATCGGCGACCGCGATGCCCGCGAGCACCGCGACCAACGACGAAACGACAAGCGCCGCCCTCAACTTCGACATAGGAAACTGACCTAGCTTAACAGGGGACTCCGCTCCCTGTCAAGCCTGACTACGACTTGCCTCGTTAGAACAGGACGTTGACGCCCAGCGTGTAACCCGACGTGACGTCGATGCCGCGGATGTTCGCGAACTGAGCGGTCGCGGCCGTGTTGGCGATGTCGAGCTTCGTGTTGATGCGCTGGTACTTGTAGCCGAAGGAGACGTTCATCGGCACGGTCTGCGGCTTCCAGGCGATGCCCATCTCCATCGCCTCGTAGGTGGCCGTATCGTTCTGGCCGGCCGGCTCGTTGTCGTGGGTCTCCGTCATGATGCCGCCCACGCCGTTGCCGTAGATCGAGAAGCCGTTGCCGATGCCGGCGCCGCCCGTGATGCCCAAGGTCGGGCCGATCCAGCTCCAGTTCGTGTTCGTCGCGGCGAAGGGACCGCCGTTGATGGACGTGTTCCAGTGCTGATTGACGTCCTTGAGGCCGACCGTGATGCCCAGGTTGTTCGGCACGACGTAGTAGCCGACGTTCCAGTCGACCTCGTCGCGGCTGGCGCGCTCATCGACCGTCTGCGTGGCGCCGCCGGTCGTCACGTCCGTGAACTGCGGGAACTTGTAGTCCCCGGTGAACATCAGGTTCAACGTGGTGAAGAAGTTCTTGTATTTGAGGGCCATCGGGACCATGCTGGCGACGCCGGGCTGCGAGAACTCGACGAAGTTCGCGCCGCCGCGGCCGGTGTCCCAGCTCTGCCAGCTGTTGAGCCAGAGTTTGTAACCCATCGAGAACAACAGGTCGGTGTTGCCGAAGACCTTCGCTTCGTCGGCGCGCGCGGGGACGGCCGAGGCGAAGAACACGAGAGACAGGATCATCAGTAGTTTCTTCATAGGGGGAATCTACCGCTTTCCGTTTCGCTCCGTCAACACAAAAACGTCACGAAAGTCCTAAGTTGACAACTTCTCCCTCCGCGACCATAATCTGCCCGTGCTGCCGCTCTTCCTTTATGTAGCGCTCGCCTGGCCGGGCGCGGCGCAACCGAAAAGCGACGACGCCAAGGTCTGGCGCGATCGCGCCTTCGCCGACCTGATGGCGCGGCGTTACGACGCGGCGATCGCCGACGCGGACGCCGGCCTGAAGCTCGACCCGAAAGCGGGAGCCCTCTTCACCGTGCGCTCGGCGGCGTTGTTGCGCTCGGGGCGGCCCGAGCCCGCGCTCGGGGACGCGGAACGGGCGGTGGAGCTCGACGGCGGCGACGGCTTGGCCTGGCTGCAGCGCGGGCTCGCCCGCCGGGCGGCGGGCGAGCCGCCGGCGCGCTACCTTCCCGATCTCTCGCGCGCGGCGGAGCTGGACCGCTCCTTGGCCGGCGCCTATGCGTCCGCTTCGCGCGCCGCGCTGCCCTGGTGGGCGCGGCCCCAGGCGCTGACGGCGGGCGCGGCGATCGTGCTGATCGTGCTGGGCGCGAGCGCCGCTGTCTTGCGCGAGCCGAAGGACGGCGGCGACCGCTCCGTGGTGGGAGGCTCATTCCGCCTCGGCCGGCGCATCGGCGCGGGCGGCATGGGCACGGTCTACGAGGCCTGGGACTCCAACCTCGAGCGAGCGGTGGCGGTCAAGCGCATGAGCGCGGCGCTGCGCGACGACCCGGAGGAGGCGGCCCGCTTCGTCCAGGAGGCCAAGACGGTGGCCTCGCTCAAGCACCCGAACATCGTCTCGATCTTCGACGCCTTCCAGGACGGCGGCGAACTGTATCTCGTCTTCGAGCTCGTGCGCGGCGAGACGTTGTCGCAGCACGCGCAGCGGCGCGGCGGCCGGCTGGACTGGCCGAGCGCGCTGCGGCTGCTCGAGCCCATCGCCTCGGCGCTGGATTACGCGCACGCGCGCGGCGTCATCCACCGCGACCTCAAGCCCGCCAACGTCATGCTCGAGGACGCGACGGTGAAGGTCATGGATTTCGGCATCGCGCGCCGCACCCGCAACCCCGACGCGCGGACGATGACGAGCCAGCTCGCCGGCACCCCCGGCTACATGGCGCCGGAGCAGCAGCGCGGCGAGGTCAGCCGCGCCACGGACGTCTACGCTCTGGCCGTCTGCGCGTATTGGATGACCCATGGCGAGCTGCCGCCGCCGATGATCGGAAGCGAGGACCCGTCCTCGGCCGTGCTGGCACGCGCGCTGGACGCCGATCCGCGGAAGCGTCCCGCGTCCGCCGGCGAGTTTCTCGAGGTATTGCGGACGGCCTGCTCGGCGTAGAGTAAGCAACTATGTGCGCACATAGTTGCTTACGCGCGATTTTTCCTGGAAATTGATAGACTAGCCGCCGTGCCCAGGGTGCTGGCTTGCGTCTCCGTGCGCGTCCCCGCCACCACGAGCAACCTGGGCCCGGGCTTCGACTGCCTGGGCATGGCGCTGAGCCTCCACAACGAGCTCACCCTCGAGCTGCGTGAAGGCGCCGGCGAGCCCGAGATCGTGATCGAAGGCGAGGGAGCGGACACCCTGCCGCGCACGCGCGAGAATCTGGTCTTCAAGGCCGCCAACGCCGTGTTCGCCGGCCGCGCGCCGGGCCGCCTGGCGCTGCGCTGCGTCAACCGCATCCCGCTCGGGCGCGGGCTGGGCTCGAGCGGAGCGGCCGCGGTGGCGGGCGCGCTCGCCGCCAACCATCTGCTGGGCAAGCCCGCGCTGAGCGCCGCCGAGCTGATCGAGTACGCTACGACGCTGGAAGGCCATCCGGACAACGCCGCTCCCGCCGTCCTCGGCGGTCTCGTGGCCTGCGTGCGCCGCCAGAAGTCGCTGGCGACCTACCCGCTCAAGGCGCACCCCGACCTGCGCGCCGTCGTCTGCATCCCCGATTTCCAGCTGGCCACGGAGAAGGCCCGCGCCGTCCTGCCGGCCAGCTACCTGCGCGCCGACGCCGTCGACAACGTGGCGCGCGCCCTCGTCCTCGGCTCGGCCCTGGAGCAGGGACATTGGGACCGCCTCGCCGCGGCGATGGAGGACCGCTTCCACCAGCCTTACCGCGCTCCGCTCGTCAAAGGGCTCTCCTCCGTGATCAAGGCCGCTCTCGCCGCCGGCGCCGCGGGCGCCTGCCTCTCCGGCGCCGGACCGACGATGCTTGCCCTCGCCCCCGCCTCCGCCGACCTGGAGAAGATCGGGGAAGCCATGAAAGAGGCTTTCGCGAAGAACGATATCCAGAGCAAATCCCTCGCCCTGACGGTGGCTCACGGCGCGAGCGTGGTGGACGTTTCTAAAGGAAAGACTTCATGACGACCCGAGCCGCCCCCAAAGATGTGGTCGTCATGAAGTTCGGCGGGACGTCCGTCGCCGATCCCGAGAAGATCCAGCGCGCCGCCGAGCGCGCCATCGCCGAGCGCCGCAAGGGCCGGGGCGTGGTCGTCGTCGTGTCGGCCCCGGGCGACATGACCGACGAGCTGCTCACGCTGGCGGAGCGCGTCACGTCCGAGCCGGACGAGCGCGAGCTCGATCAGCTGATCTCCACGGGCGAGCAGGTCGCCATCTCCCTCTTCGCCATGGCCTGCCGCGCGCGCGGCGTGCCGGCCGTCTCGCTGACGGGACCTCAGGCCGGCATCGAGGCGGGCGGCGTCCACGGCCGCGCGAACATCCGCCGGATCCGGGCGCAAGCGATCCGCCGCGAGCTCTCGGCGGGCCGCATCGTGGTGGTGGCGGGCTTCCAGGCCCTGCTCGGGCGCGACGTCGCCACGCTCGGGCGCGGCGGCTCGGACCTGACGGCGGTGGCGCTGGCCGCCGCGCTGACCGCCGGCACCTGCGAGATCTTCACGGACGTCAAGGGCGTCTACACCGCCGACCCGCGCGTCGTCTATGAGGCGCGTCGGCTCGAGCGGATCACTTACGACGAGATGCTGGAGCTGGCGGGCGCCGGAGCCCAGGTGATGATGGCGCGCTCGCTCGAGGTGGGCGCGCGCAGCGGGGTCTCGATCCACGTGCGCTCGGCGTTCCACACCATCCCGGGGACCTGGATCGTGCCGCGCCGCGCCGCCGCCGCGCCCAAGGCCGGCGCCGTCTCCGCCCTGGCGCTCGACAAGGGCGCCGCGGCCAAGCTCTCGGTCGTCGGCAGCGGCTTCGCGGGCGACCCGGCGATCGCCGACACGCTGCGCCGGGCGCTCGACGCCCACAAGATCAAAAGCCGCACGCTGTCCGCCAGCGACCTGCGCATCTCGGTCGCCGTCGACGCCCGCCACGGCGAGGCCGCCATGCGCGCGCTCCATTCCGCTTTCGGCCTCGCGAAAAAACCCCGCAAGGAGACTCGATGACAGCTCGCGCCCCGATGAGACCCTGGAAGATAGAGTGGATCCTGAGCATGGGCCTGCTCGCCCTGGCCTGCGCCGCGGGCCTCTTCACGCCTTCCCAAGCCCCGACCGTGGCCGGCGGCCCGATCAACTCCGGCGACGTGGCCTGGATGCTGACGGCGACGGCTCTCGTGCTGCTGATGACCCCCGGCCTCTCCTTCTTCTACGGGGGCATGGTCCATCGCAAGAACGTGATCTCCACGATGCTGCAGAGTTTCATCTCGATGGGCGTGCTCAGCGTCATCTGGGTGGTCTTCGGCTTCTCGCTGGCCTTCGGCCAGAGCTGGCACGGCCTCGTCGGCAACCCGTTGACCTACTTCATGTTCCGCGGCGTCGGCGCGGCGACCCACCCGGACCTGGCGCCCACCATCCCGCTGGCGCTCTTCGCGATGTTCCAGCTCAAGTTCGCCATCATCACGCCGGCGCTGATCACCGGCTCCTTCGCCGAGCGCGTGCGCTTTTCGAGCTACCTGCTCTTCATCACGCTCTTCGCGATCTTCATCTACTGCCCGCTCGCGCATTGGACCTGGCATCCCGACGGTTTCCTCCACAAGTGGGGCGTGCTGGACTTCGCGGGCGGCACCGTCGTGCACATGTCGGCGGGCTTCGCGGCTCTGGCGGGGGCGATGTTCCTGGGGCCGCGCAAGGTCCACAAGCAGCTCCCGCACCAGCCGGCCAACATCCCCTTCGTCCTGCTCGGGACGGGTATGCTGTGGTTCGGCTGGTTCGGCTTCAACGCGGGCTCCGCCGGCGCCGCCAACGGCACGGCCGTCAACGCCTTTATCACGACGAACACGGCCTCCGCCTCCGCCATGCTCGCCTGGGTCTTCTTCGACGCCGTCCGCGGCCGCCGCCCTTCGGCGATGGGAGCCGCCGTCGGAGCGGTGGTGGGACTGGTGGCGATCACGCCCGCCGCGGGCTACGTGACGGTCGGCCAGAGCGTATTCATCGGCACGGCCGCCAGCATCATCAGCAACTTGGCCGTGCAGCGCAAGCTGCGCTCGATGCTCGACGACACGCTGGACGTCTTCCCCTGCCACGGCGTGGGCGGCATCGTGGGCATGATCGCCACGGGGATCTTCGCGGAGAAGGCCGGCCTCATCTACGGCGACACGGCCCTCTTCCTGCGGCACGTTGAAGCGACGCTCATCGTCGGCGCCTACGCCTTCTTCGGCTCCTACGCGCTGTACTGGATCAGCGACTCCGTCATCACGCTCCGCGTGCGGCCCGACCAGGAAGAGCTGGGCCTCGACATCAGCCAGCACGACGAGACTTTGGACGAGGCGCTGCCGGCCCATTAGCGAGGAGGAGGGACGCCGGCGCTCGACGCGCCGGCGTCCCTCCTTGCTGTCCAGCACTCCGACCAACCGCGTTCAAACACAGTGGCACGGCGTGCTCTACTGTGTCCGGACACGCCTGAGCGCGGATGCCGGCCGTTATTTTTGGGCCGGCGCGCTGACCGCCTGCGGCGCGCAGACGGCGCAATGCCGCCCCGCCAGGTAGCCGCCCACGCCGCCAAGCAGCAGCAGCGCCACGGCGGCCAGCGCCTTGCAGCCGCAGCACTTCTTCTTCGAGCAGCAGCTCTCCGTCCCTTCCTTCTGGTCTTTCTCGTCCATGGTTCTCACTCTCCTGGTTCCGAAGCTTCCGGCGTCGCCCGCAAGACGGCGCGCTCGACGCCGCGCAAGATCTCGAGCGGATAAGACGCGCCCAGCGGCCGCTCAGCGAGCAGCTTCTGCAGGGCGTCCGGGCCGTCCACGGGCGCGCCGGCGAAGCCGATGATGACGTCGCCTTCGCGCAGCCCCGCCGCGCGCGCCGGGCTGCCCGGCTCCACGGACACGACGAGGAGGCCGGTCTCCTGGTCCAGGCCGTAGAACCGCGCCAGCTTGCGCGCCAGCGGCACGGTCTGCCCGCCGACGCCCAGCCGGCCGCGCCGGATGCGGCCCTCGGCGATCAGGCGGCTGGCCACGTACTTCGCCGTGTCGATCGGCACGGCGAAGCAGAGGCCCTGCGCTCCCCGGATGATGGCCGTGTTGACGCCGATGACCTCTCCGCGCGAGGACACGAGCGGCCCACCCGAGTTTCCCGGGTTGAGCGCGGCGTCGGTCTGGATGACGCCGTCGATGAGGCGGCCGGATTGCGCGCGCAGCGACCGTCCCACCCCGCTGACCACTCCGGCGGTCAGCGTGAACTGGAAGCCGTATGGGTTTCCGATGGCCACCACCAGCTGTCCGGGCTCGAGCGACTTCGACTCGCCGAGCACGGCCGGCTCCAGCGCCTTGTCGGAGTGGATGCGCGCCACGGCCAAGTCCGTCTCCGGATCGTCGCCGATGAGCTGGGCGTCGAAGCGCCGCCCATCCGGCATCGAGGCCGTCAGCCGGCGCGCTCCGTGCACCACGTGGCTGTTGGTGAGCAGGAAACCGTCGTGCGTGAAGACGAAGCCGGAGCCGCTGCCCGCGCCCCGATCCCCTTCCGCGTCGATCTTGACCACGGCGGGACTGACGCGCCGGGCGGCGGACATCACGGCGCGCGAATAGGCGTCGTGGAGCTCCGCGTCCGCGGCGGCCCGCCGGGACACGGACGCAATATCCTGACCATCCGATCGGTCGACTATCGGATCAAAAAAACTCATCGCTTATACCCCCTCAGATACTCCACCGCCATGTCGCGCGCATTCTCCAGCGGCGCCACGTCCTTCCTCGCCTTGCACATCAACGTCGCCCCCTCGAACAACGACAAGATCGCCTCCGCCGCCTCCTGGGCCTTGAGCTCGCGCCGGAAGTAGCCCTCCTCGCGACCGCGCTCCAGCGAAGCCGCCACCTCCCCCGTCCACTCCTGGAAATAGGCCGCGATGCGCCGCCTGATGCGCTCATACTGATCGCTCAGCTCCATGGCGAGGTTGCCGATCGGACAGCCGCCGCGGCAGCGCCTCTCGTCCATGCTCTTTTCCAGGGCCGTGAACATCGCCGAGACCTTCCGGATCGGGTCCTGCCCCCGGGAGAGCTGCAGCCGCACGTCCTCGCGCACGCAGGCGGCGGCGAAGTCGAAGACGGCCAGCCCCAGCGCTTCCTTGGTCGGAAAGTAGTGGAACAAGTTCGCCTTCTTGATCCCGGCCGCCTTCGCCACTTCGTCCATGCTCACGGCGTTGAAGCCGCGCTCGCGCATGATCGACAGCGCCGCCTTCAGTATCTTCTCGCGCGCCTCGACGTTAGGCTTTCGGCTCACGGATCATTAACCATCCAGTTGGTCAATATTAGCAGGCGCCGCGGAAAATCGCAAGGCGATCTTGTCTTAGTAGAGCACGTCGTAGCTGCAGTTGCAGAGCAGGCCGGAATCCGTCGGCTTCTCGCGCTCGGATTGGTAGCAGCGGATGTCGGTCCCGAGCAGCATGCCCGCCCGCGTATCGCCGGGCGGCAGCACGCTCGAGCCGTCAGGCTTCTGCAGGAGCATGCCGAGATCGATCGGGAAGCTCTTCGCGATGGCCTGCTCGGCCTCGCGGCGGCTTTGATACCCCTGGAACCCCGGCGTGATGCGAGCCGTCCGCGGGCAGCGCGTCGGGGTGCCGAGGATCTCGATCGAGAAGCCGTAAGTGCTGGAGGAGTCGTCGAACAGGGTCGCGATCTCGCCGATGCCGTACACTTCCTCGATCTGCTTCGACAGCTGCCGCGCTTCCCAAGCGGCGTCGCGCGCGCCCGGATAAGACGAGGGAGAGCGATACATGATCTTGCAGACGCCCGGCGAGGGCGAGCCGGCGACGGCAACGGCCGCGGCGGGGCTGGCGAAAGCCAATGAGGCGACGAAGGCTAAGACGATGCTCATGACGATAGTGAAGCACTTGCGCCGCGGTCTCCGGCAGCAGCGAAAGTCCCATTTATGCCGCGGCAGAGGGCCCACGCAAGTCACCCGGTTGAAGTCGCGGGATGACTCCACGCCTTGACAGCCTCCGCCCCGCCCTGTTATAAAGGAGGCGTCGCAACCACAACTCTGCTACCCGGACCGCCGAACGGGGGTTCGGGTTTTTGTTTGGACATCTATGCTTAGCAACAAGCGGATCGCGGTCATTGGCGCCGGCCACATGGCGCGCGCCATGATCGGCGGGATGGTCAAAGGCAAGCTCACCGCCGCCAAGAACATCGTCGCCACGCGCCGTTCGGCCGAGGCGCTCTCCGCGCTGCGCAAGCAATGGGGCGTCGGGGTCACCACGGATAACGTCAAGGCCGTCCGAGACGCCGACGTCGTCATCCTCTCCGTGAAGCCCCAGGTCTCCAAGGCCGTGCTCGCCGAGATCGCCCCGGCCGCCAACAAAGACCAGCTTATCATCAGCGTCATGGCCGGCATCACGACGGAGACGATCGCCAAGCGCCTGGGCACGCCCTGCCCCGTCGTGCGCGCGATGCCCAACACTCCTTGCCTCGTCGACGCCGGCGCCACGGCGATCTGCGCCGGCGCGCACGCCGGCGACAAGGACCTCGCTCTGGCGGAAGCGATCTTCAAATCGGTCGGCCTCTGCGTCACCGTCTCCGAGCCCGCCATGGACGCGGTCACGGGCCTGTCGGGGTCGGGGCCGGTCTACCTCTACATGGTCATCGAGGCCATGATCGACGGCGGCGTGAAGATGGGTTTGCCGCGCCCCGTGGCCGCCAAGCTCGCCGCGCAGACGGTGTTCGGCGCGGCCAAGCTCGTCATCGAGACCGGCAAGCATCCCGCCATCCTCAAGGACGAGGTGACGACGCCGGGCGGGACCGCCATCAACGCCATCCACACTCTCGAGGCCAAGGGCCTGCGCAGCGTCCTCATCGACGCCATCGTCACCGCCACCCAACGCTCCCAGGAGCTCAACAGGCTGTATGCAGACTGAGCCCTCTTCCCAGCAGCGGTCCGACGCCGAGGAGCACTCCAACCTCGACCACATCGCCCATCCGACCGTCATCACGGCCCGGGAGCACCTCGAGGAAGTCGTGGCCGAGAGCTTCAGCCGCTCGCCGCGCCTGGCCCTCGACATCGAGTCCAACGGCTTCTACGCCTACCGCGAGCGCGTCTGCCTCCTGCAGGTCTCGACCGAGACCGAGGATTTCGTCATCGACCCGATCGCCTTCTCCGATCTCTCCTGCCTCGGTCCGCTGCTCAAGGACCCGCGCATCGAGAAGATCTTCCACGCCGGGGAATACGACGTGCTCTGCCTCAAGCGCGACTACGGCTTCACGTTCACCAACCTCTTCGACACGATGATCGCCAACCGGCTGCTCGGGGTCAAGGAGCTGGGCCTGGCCGCCGCGATCGAGAAGCACTTCGGCCTCAAGCTCTCCAAGAAGCTCCAGCGCGCCGACTGGGGCCGCCGCCCGCTCTCGACGGCGCAGATCCGCTACGCGCAGATGGACACGCACTTTCTCATGCGACTTGCCGATATTCAGAAAGTGCAGCTTTTAGAAAAGGCCCGCATGGGAGACGCCCTAGAAGCCTTTGGTGAGCTTGCCGCTTTGGAGCCCGTGCGCAAGGTCTTCGATCCCGAGGGCTACTGGAAGCTCGCCGGGCGCGAGATCATGTCCGGCGCGCAGATGGCCTGCCTCAAGCAGCTCTATCTCTTCCGCGAGGAGCAGGCCGCCTCGCGCGACCGCGCCCATTTCCGCGTGATGGCCGACGACCTCATGGTCCGCCTCGCCAAGGCCATGCCGGAGAACCCCGACCAGCTCAAGCAGGTCAAGGGCATGACGCCCTATCTCCTGCAGAAGTTCCAGAGCCAGGTCCTCAAGGCGATCCAGCGCGGCAAGGAATCCGAGCCCCTCACCCAACCGCCCAAGCGCCCGCGCCCCGAGCGCCGCGACGTTCGCGAGTGGCGCCTCTTCGAGGAGCTGCGCCAGTGGCGCAAGGGCCAGGCGACGCAGGAGGGCGTGGAGCCCGTCGTCGTTCTCTCGAGCGACGCCCTGCACGAGATCGCCCGCCTCGCCTACGCCGAGCCCGAGGGCGATCCTCTCCGCGGCCTCTCCGAGCTCAAGCGCCAACGCTACGGCGCCGCCCTCCTCGCCCTCATCAAGAAGTAAACAACTAAGCAAACGAGCCTGACACCGCTGCTTAGTTGTTTACTTTTTGATCGTCTTCAAGGCGCGGGCGGTCGCCGCCAGGAGCGCGTCGGGGCCGACGGGCTTGCCCGTGGCGTTGATCATCCAGAGGTCCGGCGCCAGGCTGCCGAACTTCGCCATGCGCTCGAACTCGGGGCCGACCGCTCCCTTTTCGCGCATGCGCTCGCTGATCTGGAAGGCGATCATGTGGCCGAGCGGATAGTTGGGCAGATACAAGCTGTCGTTGATCATGTGCGAGTATATGCCCAGCAGGACGACGTCGCGCCGGCCGAAGACGGGAGCGTAGTAGCGGTTCCAGACGTCCTTGGAGGCCTGGATCACGGCCTCGCGCAGCTGGGCCGAGGTGGCGTCGGGGTGGTCGTACATCCAGTGCCAGGCCGCCATGTCGACCAGCGACACGCCGGCGATCTCGTACGCGCCCCAGAAATCGTCGAGCGTCTGCAGAGCCTCGCCATCCGGCCCCGGCTTGGCGAGGCCCAGCAGCTCGAGGTCGTGGCTCTGGAAGACGAAGGCCAGCGCCTCTGTGAACGCGGTATTGGGCACGCCGCGCAGCAGGGTGTGATCGACGCCGTAGAGCGAGAACACCTGCTCGACGTTGTGGCCCATCTCGTGGACGGCGATGTTGAAGCCCTTGTAGTTCATGCCGTCCTTCTCGACGCGCGTGCGCAACCGAGCCGGCTCGGAGCGCATCTGCGGCTGCCAAGCGTGGCCCGAGCCGCGCGCCGGCTCGACCACGATGCGCTCGGCGATCCAATCCGCCTTGTCCGGCGCGAAGCCCAGGCCGCGCAGCAGCTGAGGGATGTCCTTCTTGTAGGCGTCCGCCGTGGGATAGCGCTTGCGCACGATCTCGTCCAGCTGCGCCTCCGTATAGGCGCCGCGCGCCCGGAACCCGTTGTACCAGAGGTCGAAGGGCTCGAGCGGCCGGCCCAGCCGCCGCCGGATCAGCGCCGCCGTCTCTCCCACGCGCGAGGAGGAAAGGATCTTCTCCAGCATGGCGCGCGCGCGGGCCTCCGGGATCTCGCGGTCCTCGTCGAAGCTGCGCGCGATGAGCGTGGGCGCCGCCGGGGAGTAGGGATCCGCCTTGCGGTTGGCGAGGAAATTGCCCAAGAGGGTCGCGTAGCGGGTATCGGGCTCGGCGCTCGCCTCGGCCGCGAGGGCGCGCGCCGGACCGTCGAGCTCCTCCTTCGGGGACGCCTTCACGACATTGGCGACCGGATCCCAGTCGGCGCCGGGGTTGTCGATCACGGCCGCCGGAATGGTCTGGGTGACGATCCGTTCCATCACGGCCTGGATCAGGCGCTGCTTCGGCAGCGCGGCCGTGCCCTCGCTGTACTCCGCCTTGATCTCGTCGCGCAGGTTCCAGTGCGAGAGCAGCCGCAGCTTGGCGGGGAAGAGCCTGCGGCCGTCGGGCGTCAGCACGTGATGCATCCAGACGTTGTACTGGGCGATGTAACGCTCGCCGCGCTCCGCCGCCTGGCCGATGCCGAGCGAGACGTCGGCGGGCACGCGCTTGGAGAAGCGTTCGCCCAGCCTCGCCTCGGCCCACTGGCGGCGCGTCCAATGCGGCCCCTGCGACAGGCGTTCCTGAAGCGTCGTCGCCGGGAAGTTCAGCAGCACGACGAAGGCGGCCTTGTTCGCGAACCAGTCGTCGCTGAGATGAGCCGAGGCGTCGTAGCCGGCCAGCACGTCGTCGACCGGGAGCGTCGGGCCCAGATCGAGATCGGACTGGCGCCGCAGCTCCACGGCGATGCCGTTCATGTGCCCGTCGACGGCCTCAAGGATCCTCTCGTAGCGGTCGAAGAGCTCATCCAGCGTCTTCTGGTCGCCGGCGAAGTTGTCGCGCACGAAGGCGTCGAAGGCGGCCTGGTCGCCGTCGCTGTCGCGCCAGAGGGAGCGGGCTTGGCGGATGCCGCGCTCGAGGCGTTGACGCTGGGAGGGACCGTATTTCGCCAGGAGCTCGGCGGATACGGGCGCGGCTGCCGCGGGCTCGGGCGTCGTCACGACGGCCCCCGTCGCAGGGAAGATGAGCGCAAAAGCGAGGAGGACCTTGATCATGAGAGGATCATAACAAAGGCTTCCTCGGCGAAACTGGTCGCTCTACCAGTTTCGAAACGGTGTCGGCGCTAGGGAAGCGCGCGCTCGATCAGCGCGCGCGCGTCCGGATACCGCTTGATCAGCGCCGCCCGATCGCCCAGCTCGAAGTCGGCGAAGTCGAAGCCGGGCGCGACCGTGCAGCCGACCAGCGAGAACCCCTTCTCGCACCAGCCGCCGAACCACCAGCCGGCCGGAACCACGTGCTGCAAGGTTTGCCCGTCGGCCACGTCCGGACCCAGGCGCACGGTCTCGATCTCGCCGTCCGGCCCCAGCTTCACCAAGGTCATCGGCTCGCCGAGGTAGAAGTGAAAGATCTCGTCGGACTTCAGCCGGTGCAGGCGAGAGACGGCGCCGCCGGGCAGCAGGTAATAGATCGCCGTGGAATGATTGCGCGCGCCGGACAGGCCGGCGGCCCGGTAGGTCTCGCGGTAGAAGCCGCCCTCGGGATGGGGCTGCAGCCGCAGGTAATCGACGAGCTCTTTCCAGTTCATTCTCATTCGCCGAGCTTGGTCAGGCGTCCCAGGTCCTGCGCCGAGCCGTACATGAAGCGGAAGAACGCCCAGGCGAAGGCGAAATAGCCGGCGTTGAGGGCCACGGGGGCCCAGAACGTCGCGGGCGCGGTGGTGCCGCGCGCGATGACGTCGCGCATGCCCTCGAAAGCGTAGGTCGACGGCAGCGTCCAGGCCACGCCGCGCAGCGCCCGCGGCAGCGCGCTGACCGGATAGAACACGGCGGAGAACGGCTGGATGAGCAGCGCCAGGCCCCAGGCCAGCACCTCGGCGCGCTCGCCGTAGCGCAGGATCAGGGCCGTGGTGATGATGCCGATGATCCAGCCCATGACGATCAGGTTGGCGACGAGCGGGACCAGCCAGACGCCCAGAGAGAAGAAGTTGAACGAGTAGAGGCCCCAGGCGAGCGCGACCGTGACGGCGCTCGCCAGCAGGAACTTCACGAAGGAGAGCATCATCGTGGCGCCGATGAACTCGCCGGGCGAGAGCGGGCTGACGAAGAGGTTGAGCAGGTTGCGCGACCAGATCTCCTCGAGGAAGGAGATGCACACGGCCTGCTGCGAGCGATACAGGATGTCCCAGAAGATCATGGCGCCGAGGAGAAAGCCCGTCCAGTGCGGCACGGCGCCCGGCTGGCGGCTGAGATAGACGGTCAGGAAGCCCCAGACCAGCAGGTCGAGCACGGGCCAGTAGAACACGTCCATCCAGCGCGAGAGGCTGGAGTTGTAAAGATAGAGATGGCGCAGCAGCACCGCGCCGACGCGGCGCAGGCTAGCGGCCACGGGCGATCTTCAGGAAGACCTTCTCCAGGTCCTCCTCCTCGAAGTGCGCGACGAGCTCGCGCGGGCTGCCCTCGGCCACGATCTTGCCCCGGTTCATGAACAGGACGCGGTCCGCCAGGCGTTCGACCTCCCTCATATTGTGGGAGGTGTAGAGGACGGCCATGCCGCGCTCGCGCTGGATGCGGCGCAGCGTCTCGCGCGTCTTATCGGCGATGTCGGGGTCCATGCTGGCGGTGGGCTCATCGAGCAGGAGCAGCTCCGGATCGTTGAGCAGCGCCTTGGCCAGGTTCAGGCGCGAGACCTGGCCGGCGGAGAGCGCGCGCGTCGGCCGGTCCGCCATGTCCCGCACCTCGAAGCGGCCGAGCACCTCCTCGACGCGCTCGTCCAGCCGCGAGACGCCGTAGAGCCGGCCGAAGACGCGCAGGTTCTGCCGCGGCGTCAACGACATCGGCATCTGGACGTAGGCCGAGGAAAAATTGGTCCGCAGGAGGATCTCTTGGCGGCGCGCCGGCATCTCCAGGCCGAAGATGCGCGTCGAGCCCTGCGACGGCCGGATCAGGCCGAGCAGCGTATGGATCAGCGTCGTCTTGCCCGCGCCGTTGGGCCCGAGCAGGCCCACGATCTCGCCCCTGCGGACCTCGAGCGAGACGCCATCGACGGCGCGATGCCCGTTGAACGCCTTCACGAGCCCCTGGACCTGGACGACCGCTTCGCCACTTAACATGGGGGTCAACCCTGAAACTTAAGCATCTCAGCGACGTTACTTAACTTTGAGGGTTGACCCCATTGTTAAGTTGCGTCAGTCTTGCAGCTTGAATTCCATGGTCTTGCGGATCTTGGCGGAGATGGGGCCAGAGGGCGTGCGGGCGGGCGAATACTTCATGAGCTTGGCCACCTTGATCGCCGCGTCGTCGAAGAGACGGCCCGCCGACTGGACGATGTCGACGCCGACGATGCCGCCCTCCGCGTCCAAGTGAATGTCGACGATCACCTTTCCCTCGTGGTTGAGGTAGCGCTCGCGCTCCGGATAGAACTTGCGCATGTTGGCCACGACCTCGTCGAGATTGAGCAACTGCGGCCGGATCACGTTCGCCGGAGCGCCCGGGGTCAGGCTGCCGTTGGGCACGCCGTACGCGAAGCCGGGGCCGGAGCCGCCCGGGAGCGGCGAGATCCCAGAGCCGTCCTTGACGCCGCCCTGCGTCGGCGGCGGCGCCTCGGGCGTGGGAGGCTTGACGATCTTCGTGTCCTTGCCGGGCATGACCCAATCCTTGGGCGGCGGCGGCTTGACGGGCTGCGGCGGCAAGGGCTGCTCGACGGGAGCGGGAGGCAGCTTGGCGTGCGGGACCAAGGCTTTGGGCGCGGCGAGCTTGGCGGGGCCGTTGCCCACGAACGGCATCGTCAGGTCGATCTCGACCGGGCCCGCCGGGGCGAAAGACGGCAGCTTCATGAAGCGAAACAGGAAGAAGGCGGCGTGCAGGGCGCACGACGCGAGCAAGCAAGCGCGGAAGTCGGGAGCGAAGCGCTCCATCTTCATGTCTATTTGCCCTGGACCTCGAGGCCTATTTTCCTGACACCGGCGCCGCGGATTCGATCGATCACGCCGACCACCTCGCCGTAGGGGATCGCCTTGTCGGCGGCCATGGTCACGTGCAGCTCCGGCTGGGCGGCCACGGCGTTCTTCAGGCGGGCCTCCAGCTCATTGGCGCTCATCTTCTGTCCCCCCACCGCCAGTTCGCGCTGGGCGTTGAAGGTGATCTGCAGCGCCTCCGTGGCCGTCTTCTCGTGGTTGGCGGCCTTGGGCACGTCCACCTTCATGGCGCGCC
>CAZZGQ010000005.1:30418-41440 GCA_964653765.1 uncultured Elusimicrobia bacterium
GTGGCCGTCTTCTCGTGGTTGGCGGCCTTGGGCACGTCCACCTTCATGGCGCGCCGGGAGATGAGCGGCGCGGTGGCCATGAAGATGATCAAGACGACGAGCAGGATGTCGACGAGGGGCGTGACGTTGATGCTGGTGATCGCGCCTTCGCCGCCGTCGGCCTGACCGGCCATGGGCTACCTCCGCGCCGGTCTGCCCAGGCGGACCTGGGCCAGCAGGAAGCGGCCCAGCGATTCCGTGCCCGAGAGCAAGTCCCGGACCTTCTTCTGAAAATAATTGTAGCCCACGACGCAGGGGATGGCCACGAAGAGGCCGACCGCCGTGGCGATGAGCGCCTCGGAAAGACCCTGCATCACCACCTCCGGCCCCGAGGTGGAGGCGGACAGGTCGTGGAACGCCTTGATGACGCCCAGCACGGTCCCGAAAAGGCCGACGAAGGGAGCGTTGTTGCCCAGGGTGCCCAGGATCAGCAGGCGCTTCTCGAGCTTGGCCCGCTCCTCGAGGCTGGCGCCCACGAGCAGGTCCTCGACGCCCTCCGGCCCTTGATGCGACTGGGCCAGCGCCGTCTTCAGGATGCGCGCGGCGGCGCCAGCGTGCTTGGCGACGACTTTCTCGGCCTCGCCGACCTCGCCGCCCATCCGGCCGAGGAGCGCCGAGCGCAGCGCCTCGAAATCCTGCGTCTCGCGGCGCAGCAGCAGGCCGCGCTCGATGATGACGGCCACGGCGAGCACGGAGCAGGCCAGCAGGCCGTAGATGACCCAATCGCCGCCCGTCAGCGCCAGCGCCTTCAGAAGCCCTAGGGGACCCATATCAATCCTGTTTGAACCTCTGCAGGCGGATCAGCGCCGTGCACAGCTCGGCCTTCACCTGCGGATTCGACTCGAAATTGAGCTGCGACAAGAGACGCCGGTATTCGTCGGCGCCGCCGAGCTCGCCCAGATAACGCGTGGCCATCGCGCGCACGAACCAATCGTTGTCCTGGTAGTGCCGCAGCAGGATCTCGCGCCCGAAGACGCTGCCCATCTTCCACAGGCCGGCCGCGGCGTAGAGCTGCACGATGATCGACGGATCGGTCTGCGCGGCGATCATCACTTGGAACTGCGTGGCGGGGTTGTCGAGCGTCAGCAGCGCCTCCAAGGCGCCGATACGCACCGTGATGTTGGTGTCCTGCTGCTTGCCCTGGAACAGGCTCAGGAACTGCAGGTCCTTCGTGTAGGCCAGGGCCACCATCGCCGCCGCCTGGATCTGCACGTTCGTGCCGTTCTTGGCCGTGTTCTGGAGCTCGTTGTTGATGTCGAAGTCCTTCACGCCGGCCAGCCCCTCGGTGAGCAAGAAGCCCAGCTGCGTGTAGCGCGTCTGGAGGTTGTAGCCCGTCACGGTCGTGAGCTTGCTGAGGTTCTGCAGCGACGGATCGGAGGCGGCCAAGACGTCCGGGCGGGCGTCCTGCTTCTGGCGCAGCAGCCGCAGCAGCGTGGCGTTGATCTGCGGATCGAGGCCGGGCTTCTCGATCTTGAGGCGCGGCGCGGTGATGATCAGGGTGTCGTCCTCGAAGCTCGAGGCGGCGGGCGGATTGTTCCCGGCGGCGTCCTGCGCCCGCGCCGTCGCGGCGGCGCCGACCAGGAGGAGCGCCGTCAACCAGGAGAGCTTTCTCATGCGGACTTCTTCGGGAACAGCTTGAGCGCGGCGATGCAGAACTCGGCCACCGTGAAATCGTTGCTTTGCTCGCGGCCGATGCGCGAGACCAGCAGATCGTAGTCCTCCGCCGTGCCGTACTTGCCCAGATAGCGCGCCGCGATGGCGCGGATCAGCCACGACGGATCGTCCAGATAGGCGCGCAGCTTGTAGAGGCCCTGCGGATCGCCGACCTTGGCGATGCGCGAGGCGGCGTAGACCCGCAGGATCGGCTCGTAGTCGCGCTCGGAGGCGGCGAAGAGCAGCGGCAGGCTCAGGTCGTTGTGCCCCCATTCGGCCAGCGCCTCGATGGCGCCGAAGCGCACCGCCGGGTCGACGTTGACCAGCGCTTCCCGGAAGACGTCGAGGTCGCGCACGTCTTGGGTCTTGGCCAGCGCGAGGAGGCCCGCCGAGCGGACCTCGGCGTTGCGGTCCCAGCGCGCCAGCTCGACGAGCTTGGAGCGCAGGTCGGGATCGCTGTTGTCGCGCGATAAGCCCTCGGCCAGCGGCACGCCGATGTTGAGATAGCGGTTGCGCAGCTGGTAGCCGACGGGAGAGCCGATCGTCAGCAAGTCGCCCAGCGGCGTGCCCTGGGCGTTGGACAGGTCGACCCCGGCCTTGTCCTTGTTCTGGAGCAGGTCGACCAGCGCGGAGCTGATGGCCGGATCGGTCTTGATCGGTCCCGTCTTCTCGACGCCGGTCGAGCCGGCGGCGGGCGCCTCGACGGGAGCGCCTTTGGGAGGAGCCTCGGGCTGGCGCTCGGGAGCGGGCACGCAGCCCGCCAGCCAGAGCGCCGGCAGCAGCCAAGCGACGCGGCGCATGCCGTTACGCATGCGCCAAGTGTACTAAAAAGGCGCTACATGAGCCTCAACTCCAGCGTCGAGATGTCGAAGCCGACGCTGAGGTTGAGGGTGGTGGGCAGGTAGAACGTGAAGTCCAGCGAGGCGTCGCTGTTGATCCAGGGCGAGAACGAGCCGCCCGCGCCTAGGATATCGCCGCCGATCGAGTGATACGTGCCCTCGAGCTGCTTGGGCAGGAACACGGTGGGCAGGCGGACCTCGATGTTGCCCGCGACGACGCCATTGACGGACTGGAACGGCGTGCGGTTGGGGATGATGAGGCCGGGGGCGAAGCCGTCGCCATGGATGCGCAGCGGGATGCGGCGGTCGGGGCAGACGATCACGGCCGTGCCGTCGATGTGCTTGCCGACGCGCAGGAACAGCAGCGAATCGGACGTCTCGCGGTAGCGCAGGCTCATCGTGCAGGCGATCATCGGCCGCGCGTAGGACACGGGCTGGCCGTCGCGGACCGGGGCGTCGTCGGAGTCGTAGTCGGGCATCTGCTCCGGCGGCGGAGGGAGGATGCCGCGGCGCGTCACGACGGGCGGAGGAGCCGTCACCGCGGCGTCGCCGGCCTGGTTCTGCAGCTGGGCGAGGGCGGCGCCGTCGGCCCAAGCGGAGACGGCGGGCAGCGAGAGGCTGAGAGCGGCGATGAGGGCGGCGAAGCGTTGGTTCATGACGGTTCCTCCGGAG
Source organism: uncultured Elusimicrobia bacterium (assembly GCA_964653765.1). Taxonomy (GTDB): domain Bacteria; phylum Elusimicrobiota; class Elusimicrobia; order UBA1565; family UBA9628; genus JAGWUP01. The sequence goes on from CAZZGQ010000005.1 coordinate 33,622, forward strand.
AGAATAGCCTAGCAACTCCCCGAGGGGTTGCAATGAGGCTTTGGTCCCAGGACCGGGTGGGTCCGCCGGCTATTCGGAGAACGCCTGCTGACGATCGCCGGGGACCGGCGACACGACGGAAACCGCGATCTTGAGCTTGGCTGGATCGCCGGCGGCGGCGCCCGCGCGCGCCGCCGCGCTCACCACGGCCTCCAAGAGAGACTCCTCGGCCTGCCCGGCGGCAGCCTTCCCCCGCTCGGCGCCGCCGGCATCGGTCAGGGTCAGCGCCACGGCCGCCGGCAGGTTGAAGACCGGGTCCGAGGACAAGGGGACGGCCGCCGTCTTGTCCCCCGCCGCCAACGCCTGCCGCGCGGCGGACAGCAGCCGCTTCTTCTGCGCCGCGGAAAGGCGCGGGAACGCCGGGGCCGCGCCGGCTTCGCGGGTGAAGGCCACGGCGGCGTAGCCCACGACGTGGTTGTAGTCGCGCTCGGCGACGACGTCGCCCGAGTTGATCCGCCCCAGGACCCGCTCACGGTCGGCCCCCGCCGCGCGCGCGGCCTGGAGCACGGCCATGACCGCTCCCTCCCCGCAGTAGGTGACGGCGAGACTGGGCACGCCGCGATTGAGGAGCAGGCGGTTGGTCAGCCAGAAATACGCGGGGTCGAGCGTCTGCAAGGCGAGCAGCGTCGTGCCGTCGACGGCCTCCGCCACTCCGCCGCTCGGGAAATGCGCCTGATCCGAGGAGGCCACCAGCAGCACGCGCCGGCCCGCGGCGGCCTTGGCGATCGCCGCGCCGACGCGCCGCGCCGTCTCCAGGTCCTGCGTGTTCATCAACAGGCCGACCAGCGGCACCGGGCCCAGCGCGCGCCGCAGGAACGGGATCTCCACCTCGATCGAATGCTCCTTGGCGTGGGCGGCGGCGTCGAGCTTGATGAGCGGGGAAGCGGCCGTCAGGCGCCGGGCGAGCTCGGCGTCGTAGGGCATCGATCCGCCGGGCGTGCCGTAGGAGCCCGGATAGAGCGCGGCGCCCTCCATCTCCTTGTAATGGCTCGTCGCCGCCACGATCACCTCGTCGAAGTCCCCTTTCTTGACGAGGGCGAAGGCGCGCGCCGCCAAAGCCCCCGAATATTCCAGGCCCGAGTGCGGGACCAGGAGGGCCACCACGCGCGCGCCGTCGGGCAGCCGCTGGCCCATCGCGCCGGCGAGCTGGCGGTCGACGAGCGCTTGGAGATCGCGCGGCTTGGCCGGATAGAAACGGCCCGCTCCCACCGGCGTGCGGGCCCCCGGCGCCGCGCCCCAGGCCGCGGCCGCCAGCGTCAAGACGGCCGGTAACAATTTGTTCATGGGGGCGAAATGTTCCTGTAACGGCCTTCCGTTAGACTACCCGCAGAGCCGCATCAACAGCGCGACAACCCAAGTACGACAACAGCGACCCACCCAGAAGCCGCCCTCGCGATCTCTCCCGCGAGGGCGGCTGGCTTTTATAGAGCGGCCACGCCGGGAGCGTCCAAGTCGGCGAAGACCTTCAAGAGCCGCTCCAGCCAGCGCTGATCCATCTCGTCGAAGGCGCCCTTGGCCTCGCTGTCGACGTCGAGGACTCCCCAGACCTTCCCCTTCTTGTCGAACACGGGCACGGCGATCTCGGACTGGTTGCGGGGATCGCACTCCACGTGCTTGTCGCCCAAGGCCTTGACGTCCGGGACGATCTGCGTGGCGCCGCTCTTGGCGGCCGCCCCGCACACGCCGTGAAGGGGCAGCGGCGAGCAGGCCGGCTTGTCGCGGTGCGGGCCGAGGATCAGCTGGGTGCCGTCCGGGGAGAAGAGATAGAAGCCGACCCACGAATAAGGGCTGCCGGCGAACTGGTCCCAGAGCGCCTCGACGATCTCGCGCATCAGGCGGTCGTGGCGGGCGTCGGTCCGGCGGCGCCACTTGCGCTCGAGCTCGTGGCGGACCATGTCGTAGCGAGCACGAGACGGCCGCGCCTTGAGCTTGGCGTCATCTTGGGGCATGGGCGGCACGTCGTGGTCTTGGGTCATTCCTAGGCTCCTTCCCGCTCGGAGACGATGAGCTGCCCGCAGGCGCCCTGGATGTCGCGCCCCAGGTTCTGGCGCACGGTCGCCTTGACGCCGGCGTCGAGCAGCTTCGCCTGGAAGCGGCGCGCGATCTCCTCGTCCGTGGCCTCGTGCGACGTCGCCGTCTTGTTGAAGATGATCAGGTTGACGTGCAGCAGCTGCACCGGGCCGGTGGCGCGGATCCACTCGACGAGGCGGCGCGCGTCGCCCTCGCGGTCGTTCTCGCTGGCCAGCATGACGTACTCGAGGAACACCTTGCGGTTGGTCACCGAGAGGTAGCGGCGGATCGCCTCGCTCAGGCGCGCCAGCGGATACGCCTTGTTGACCGGCACGAGCTTGGTGCGCAGGGCGTCGTCGGCGGCGTGGAGCGACAGCGCGAGATTGATCTGCGGGAAATCCTTGGCGAAGCGCTCGATCTGCGGCGCCAAGCCGGAGGTCGACACCGAGATATGGCGGGCGCCGATGCCGAACTGCTTTTGGTCCACGAGCCGGCGCAGGCTTTCCGCGGTGCCTTCGTAATTCGAGAAGGGCTCGCCCATGCCCATGTACACCACGTTGTCGAGCCGGCCCTCGAGGGCGTCCTTCTTCATGTACTGCCGCCAGAAGAGGACCTGGTCGGTGATCTCCTCCGGGCTCAGGTTGCGCGAGAGCCCCATGAGGCCGGTGGCGCAGAACGTGCAGCCGATGGCGCAGCCCACCTGGGTGGAGATGCAGGTCGTCCAGCGCGTGGGGCTGGGCCGCAGGAGGACGGTCTCGACGATCTTCTTGTCGCGCAGCGTCAGCAGCGCCTTGTGGGCGCGGCGGTCGCCCGCCACCTCGACGCGCCGCTCCGCCGCGCTCATGAGCGGCACCTGATCCGACAAGGCGCGCCGGAGATCCAACGGAAGGACCGCGATGTCGTGGTAGGAAGGAACCGCCTCGTCGAAGACGGCGCGGCGCACCTGGTCCAGGCGGAAGCCGGGGACCTTCAACTGCTTAAGCGTCGCCGCGACCCGAGGCAGGTCCATGCGCTAGTACGTCACCTCGAGCACGGTCGGCGACTCGAGCAGATGCCGCTTCACCCTGTCCTGTCCCGCCCGGCCGCCGGTCGTGAACCACTCGCTGTAGTAGAGGTTGTTCTTCTTCATCACCTTGCTGCGCATGACGGTCACCTGGCAATCGCGGAAGGAGCCCGAGATGTCGGCGATCGAGCCGGGATCCAGCTTGGAGACGATGCGGTATGTATGCCGCTCGCGCCAGTTGTCGATCATGATGTCGAGCTGCGTGAAGGCCAGCTGGACGAAGAGCACCATGAGGGTGACGGTGGCGGCGAGCACGAAATAGCCGACGCCCACGGCCAAGCCGATCGCGGACACGATCCAGATCGTGGCGGCCGTGGTCAGGCCGACGACGCGGTCGCCGTCGCGCATGATCGCCCCGGCGCCGAGGAAGCCGACGCCCGCCACGATCTGGGCGACGAGGTGGGCGTCGCGGATGTCGAACATCCTCACGTTGACGATGGCGAAAAGGCAGGCGCCCAAGCAGATCAGGATGTTCGTGCGCAGGCCCGCGGCTTTATCGCTGATCTCGCGCTCGAGACCGATGGCGCCGCCGAGGATGAGCGCGACGAAGAGCCTCACGGCGTCGCCGTTGACGTGAGAAAGGAAGGAAGGCATCACGCGACTCCGACCGGCGCTCTCGCCGGCAAGGCGGCCAGCAGCTTGGCGGCCGCCTCGCGGCCGGATCTCACGCAGTCCGGCAGGCCGACGCCGTGATAAGAGCAGCCGGCCAGCGCCAGGCCCGGATGGCCGCGCAGGCAGGATTCGAGGCGCCGCAGCTTGAGGTCATGGCCCACCGTGTATTGAGGATTGCCTTTCGCGAAGCGGAAGACGCGGGTCAGGCGCGGATGGCGATCGCCGAGCGCGAGCAGATCGCGCAGGTCATGCCGGGCCGCGCGCGCGATCTGCGAGTCGTCGTCGGCCTCGGCGGGCCCTTCACGGCCCACGCCGCCCAGGAAGGAGCGGATGAGGACGCTCTTATCGTCGGCCCGGCCGGGGAACTTGGAGGAGCTGAAGGTGGCGGCCGTGATCGCCTTGCCTTCCGTCTTCGGGACGAGGAAGCCGTAGCCGTCGAGCATGTGCGGGAAGCCTTCCTTCTCGTACACCGTCGAGACGGTGGCCGTGGAGACGAACGGGATCTCGCCCAGGACGCAGGCCAGCTCCATGTCGTAGTCCGAGACGATCTTGGCCAGTTGGTTGGCGGGAAGAGCGGAGATGACGGCGTCGGCGGTGACCGGCCCCGCGGGCGTCTGCAGGGTCCATTGCCCTCCGCGTCGGCGCAGCGACTGGACGGGCTGGCCCGTGCGCACGGTCCCCGGCGGCAGCGCGGCGACCAGCGCCTCGATGAGCTTGCTCATGCCGCCGCGCAGCGACATGAAGAGCGTCGTGTCGGCGGCGAGCTTGTGGCCGCCTTGCTTCCAGAGGCCGCGCAGCAAGCCTCCGCGGCGCTCCAGCTCCTTGAGCTGCGGGAACGTGCTGCGCACGCTCATCTGCTCGGCGTCGCCGGCGTAGATGCCCGCCAGCATGGGGCCGATCACGAGATCGAGGACCTCGGGACCGAGCCGGCGGCGGATGAAAGAAGCGAGGGATTCGTCTTCGTGGCCGTCGTCGCGGGGGACCCAGGGCTCGGAAAGAAGACGGAGCTTAGCTTTCCAAGTCAGCAGATCGCTCATGACGAACGGCATGAGCTTCGTGGGCAACATGCTCATCCCGTCAGGGAGGGCGCGAAGACGTCCTCCGACACAGACCGATACAGTCTTCGCGCCCTGACTCGTCTTGATGAGCTCGCCCTGCAAGCCCAGCTCGCGCACCAGCTCCAGCGCCTGCGGCTTGGACGTGATGAAGGAATCCGGGCCCGCCTCGATGACGGCGCCATCGCGCGTCTCGGTGTAGATCTTGCCGCCGGCGCGGGCGGAGGCTTCGAGCACAATCAGTTCGAGCGGGATCCTGTCCCGCTCGGAGCGCTTGTGCAGCTCGTATGCGGCCGTCAGGCCGGTGGCGCCGCCGCCGAGGACGACGACGCGAGAAGGAGGCTTGCTCATCTAATTGTTTCTCCAGCCGTGGACCCACTCGACGACGGAAGCGACGTTGTCCACCGGGGTTTCGGGAAGGATGCCGTGCCCCAGGTTGAACACGAAGCCCTTGCGCCGTCCGACGGCGCGCAGCAGCCTCTGCACCTCGCGCTTGAGCGCGGGCTTGGGGGCCATCAGCATCACGGGATCGAGATTGCCCTGCACAGCGCGCGAGGCGCCCAGGCGCTGGAACGTCCGCGGCAGGTCGACGCGCCAATCGACGCCGATCACGTCGCCGCCGGCGCCGGCGAAGTCCTCCAGGAAGCCGCAGGTGCCGGTGCCGAAGTGGATGACGGGCACGCCCGTGCGCCGGGCGGCCTCCAGGACGAAGCGGGAGTGCGGCTGGACGAAGCGGCGGTACTGCTCGGGCGAGAGCGCGCCGATCCAGCTGTCGAAGAGCTGCAGCGCGGAGGCGCCGGCTTGGACCTGCGCCTCGAGGTAGGCCGCGGTGATCCGCCGGATCTTGCGCATCAGCAGGTCCCAGGCTTCCGGCTGGGCGTGCATGAACGCCTTCGTCTTGACGAAGTGAGCCGAAGGGCCGCCCTCGATCAAATAGGAAGCCAGCGTGAAGGGCGCGCCGGCGAAGCCGATGAGCGGCAGGCCGTTGAGCTCCTTCACGGCGAGCCGGATCGCGTCGGGCACGAAGCGCAGCTCCTCCGCCGGATCGTAGTCCTTCAGCCGCTTCACGTCGGCGGCGGCGGAGATCGACGGGGACAGCCGCGGTCCCGGCGCGAAGACGAGCTTGACGCCCATCGGCTCCACCGGCAGCAGGATGTCGGCGAAGATGATGGCGGCGTCCACGGGCATCGCCTTCACCGGCTGCAGCGTCACCTCGCAGGCCAGCTCGGGCGTCTTGGCGAGCTCGAGGATCGAGTAGCGCTCGCGCAGGGCCCGGTATTCCTTCATATAGCGTCCCGCCTGGCGCATGAACCACACGGGGACGCGGTCGACGGGCTGGCGGCGGCAGGCGCGCAGGAAGCGGGAAGGGGCGGAGGCAGGCATGATCGGCCTAATGATATCAAAGTAGGCCCGGGTCTCCGTAGGTCCCCCGGGCCCGCGGGCGTTCCCCCTTGGCTCATGCATCCGGCGAAAACGCCGCTTATCATCTACCCGATGAATACCAAGCTCTTCCTTTCCGCCGCGCTCATCCTCGCCGCCGCCCCGGCCATGGCCTGGGTCGAGGTGGACGGAGGCCCCGCGACCCCCCGCTACAACGCCTCCGATTTCACGCCCACGATCACCAAGACCTTCATGGAGGTCGGCTCCCAGCAGATGTTGTCCTGGCAAGGCACCGCCGGCTCCCTCGGCGCCCTGGCCAGGATGCTGGTCGAGAACCCCAACGCGGCGAAGGAGAACCCGGAAGCCTTCGCGCGAATCGTGCACGAGATCTCGATCAACAACTCCGCCGAGCGCTTCGCCGCCGCCACGCCGAAGGAGCGCGCCGACATCCTGCGCAACGCCTCCGTCCGCGCCGAGTGGATCGCCGGCATGGACGCCGAGGGCTTCCTCCATTTCTGCAAGCAGGATTACAGCGCCGATTCCGCCGCGAACATGGAGAAGGTCGGCCAGTACTGGCTCAAGAACGACGCCATCTACCTCCAGCCCGAGATGCGCGAGAAGATCGCCGCCGCCACGGAGAAGCTCCACCGTATCGCCGTGGCCCCGCGCCTGGCCCATGAGGCCTGGCTCGCCGAGACGCCGAAGCGCATCGCCAACGGCGGCTTCGACGGCGGGAGCACGTTTGAGCTGACCGAGACCGGCTGGGCGCTGGCCGACCAGCCGCCGTCGGCCCCGCGCTACGAGACGTTCGAGCGGGCTTTCGGCGCCCGGCTCAAGTCGGCGGCCTCGATGCCGTCCGGCCCCTGGCAGACGGACATGCTGCGCGCGATGGAGCAGAGCCTGCAGCGCGAGGACATCCGCGCTCTCGTCTCATCCGAGGGCGGCGACCCCGACGCCCTGCGCGCCGTCGTCTCCGCCGCGATGGGCGGCGCGGAAGATGCCACGCCGAAGAAGCTGGCCAAGGCGACCGCCGCGATAAAGGAGTGGGATCTCAACGGAAAGAGACCCTCCGTGGGCGCCTTGAAGACGATGGTCAAGCACTACGACAAGGCCGCGATGCACTTCACCGGCTTCGGCGGCGACGTCGCCACCCACTGGCGCATCGAGTCCGTCCTTCTCAAGGGACGCAGGCTCGAGGGCTACCCTTCCGTGGACGAGCTGTTGCGGCTGAGCCGAGAGGTCAGGGACTCGCTGCAGCGCAGGGCGATGTGGGCGCTCGGGGTCTGGGCGGCCTCGATGCTGGGCGGCTTCGCGCTCACGGGGATCTTCGGCGACGGCCTGATTCCCGGGATCATCCTCTATCCTATCATGGCGATCGCGATCGCCTCGATCGGCTACCTCCTCTTCCTGATCATCCAGCGCGACGCCGTGCCCGACTTCTTCGCCGGCGACATGGCGCGCCACAGCGCGCAACGCTTCAAGGCCGAGCTCGAAGGCCGCTCCGACGAACTGGAATAACATCTCCCTGGGAGATGCGTGCAGGCTGTGGATGGCTCGCCTGGGCTAGCCCGTCCACAGGCGCCGGTGGATATCCGGCGTCAGCTGGCCAGCATCGTGTCGGCCGTGCGCAAGAGGTCCGTCAGGGCCTCGGCCGACTTGG
>CAZZGQ010000006.1:0-2757 GCA_964653765.1 uncultured Elusimicrobia bacterium
GTCTGGGCGGCCACCGTGGCCAGCGTCTGCTCGATGAAGGCGGCGGCGTTGTAGGCCGGGATGACGACGGAGACGTCGGGAGAGGCGGCCATCTCAGCCGCGGGCCGTCATCGCCGCCTTCATGGCGGCCAGCCCCTCGCGCACGCTGAGCGGGCGCACGCCCAGCTCGCGCTCCATGCGGCGCGTCACGAAGGTCGTGTTCTTCGGGCGCGGGGCGATGCTCGGGAAGGCCTTGCTCGTCACGGGCTTGATGAGCGACTTGTCGAGGCCGAACGTCTCGGCCACGGCGACGGCGAACTGATAGCGGTCGACCGAATCGCGGCCGGCGAAGTGGAAGACGCCCGGCTTGCGCTTGGCGATCACGGCCCAAAGGCCGTGCCCGCATTGGATGTTGTAGAGCGGGTTCTCGTGCACGTCCGTGACCATCGAGATCGCCTCGCCGCGCATCAGCTTCTCGTAGATCCAGGTGGCGGGGTTGGGGCGCGTGACCACGTGGTTCCAGCCGTACATCAGGATGGGGCGCACGATCGTCCACTTTTCCAGTGTCTCGCGGACCAGGCGCTCGCATTCCACCTTGAGGCCGCCGTACTTGTTGAGCGGGTGTACGGCGTCCTCTTCTTTGTAGGGCGCCTTGCGGCCGTCGAAGACGGCGTTGGTGGAGACGTAGATCAGGTGCGTGCCGGCGCGGCGGCAGGCGGAGGTGACGTTGAGCGTGCCGACGATGTTGGACTCGAGGCTCTCCGCGTAGTGGCTCTCGACGTAGTCCACGCTGGCGATGCCGGCGGCGTGGACGACGGCGTCGAAGGCGTTCTTGGCGAAGAGCCGGTCGACGGCGCGCTTGTCGCGGATGTCGAGGACGTGGTGCTTGGCCTTGGAGTTCTCGACCTTGTAGTCGCGCTGGTGCAGGCTGACCACGCGCCACCCCGCGGGCAGCGTCTCCTCCATGCCCTTGCCGAGCAGCCCGGTGCCGCCGGTGACGAGAACGGTCTTCTTGGCCATCCTAGACGTTGTAGCGGCCCGCTTTGTAGTCGTCGAGGTGGGCGAGCACGTAGGAAGCGGTCTGCTCGAGTCCCTTCTCCAGCGTCCAGCGCGGCTTCCAGCCCAGCAGGCGCGCGGCCTTGCGGTTGTCGCAGATCAGGCGCAGGACCTCGCTCTTGGCGGGGCGCACGCGGCGGCCGTCCGTCTTGACCGGCACCTTGCGGCCGGTGATCTTCATCAGCAGCTTGACCGCCGCGCCGATCGTCACGCCGCGTCCCGAGCCGAGATTGATCTCCTCGCCCACGGACTTGGGCGAGCGCGCCACCGCGAGGAAGCCCGTCACCGTGTCGTCGACGTAGTTGAAGTCGCGCACCGGATCGAGCGAGCCGATCTCGAGCTGCTTCACCCCGGCGAGCAGCTGCGTGGCGATCGTCGGCAGCACGGCGCGGGCGGATTGGCGCGGGCCGTAGGTGTTGAAGGGGCGCGCGATCGCCACGGGCAGGCCGAAGGAGCGGTGGAAGCTCTCGGCCAGCGCGTCGGCGCCGATCTTGGTGGCGGAGTAGGGCGACTGCCCTTGGCGCGGGTGCGTCTCGTCGATAGGCACGTAGCGCGCCGTGCCGAAGACCTCGGAGGTGGAGGTGTGCACGACCTTCGACGTCTTGGCGCGCAGGCAGGCCTCGAGGATGTTCAGCGTGCCGTGCACGTTGGTCTGCACGTACTGCGCCGGGGCCTCGTACGAGTACGGGATGGCGATCAGGGCGCCCAGGTGGAAGACGACTTCCTGGCCGGCCACGAACTCGCGCACGAAGAAGGGATCGGCGAGGTCGCCGGCGCGCACCTCGACGCGCTTCATCAGCGCCTCGGGCGTGCGATCCAGGAAGCCCCAGCGCGAGGCCGAGTTGTAGCGCACCATCGCCCGCACGTGGGCGCCGCGCCGGGCCAGCTCCTCCGTCAGGTGGCTGCCGATGAAGCCGCCGGCGCCGGTGACGGCGACCTTCGCGCCGCGCCAGAACGAGTCTTGGGAGCTCACTGGAGCACGGCCCGCACGGCGTCGATCACGTCCTCGACGTCCTGGTCCGTCAGCTTGGCGGAAAGCGGCAGCGAGAGCGTGCGCTCGCCGATGAACTCGGCGTTGGGGAAGTCGCCGGCCTTGTGGCCGAGCAGCTTCTTGTAATAGGGCTGCAGGTGGAGGGCGAGATAATGCACGCCCGTTCCGATGTTGCGCTTGTTGAGCTCGTTGAGGACCTGGTCGCGGCTCTTGCCCAGCCGGTCGACGTCGATGAGTGGGGTGTAGAGGTGGTAGCCGTGGCGCGTCCGCTTCTCCGGTTCCGCCGGGATGAAGCAGGGCAGGTCGGCGAAGGCCTCGGTGTAGCGCTTCCAGATATCCTCGCGGCGGCGCCAGTAGGCGTCCACCCGCGGCAGCTGGTGCAGGCCCAGGGAAGCCTGGATGTCCGTCATGTTGTACTTGAAGCCGGCGTAGACGACCTCGTAGTGCTTGTAGCCCTCGTCGGAGAAACGCTTCCAGGCGTCCTTGCTCATGCCGTGGAGGGCGAGGATCTTGATGCGGTCCGCCAGCGCGGTGTTGTCGGTGATCACCATGCCGCCCTCGGCGGTGGTGATGTTCTTGGTGACGTAGAAGCTGAAGGCGCCGAAGTCGCCGAAGGTGCCCGCCTTCTTGCCGTGGTACTCCGTCTCGATGGCGTGGGCGCAGTCCTCGACCATGGCGAGCTTGTGCTCGCGGGCGATGCTCGTCAGCGCGTCCATGTCGCAGGGGCGGCC
>CAZZGQ010000006.1:2857-32220 GCA_964653765.1 uncultured Elusimicrobia bacterium
CGAGCTTGTGCTCGCGGGCGATGCTCGTCAGCGCGTCCATGTCGCAGGGGCGGCCGGCGAAGTGGACGGGGAGGATGGCGCGCGTCTTCTTGGTGATCTTGCGCTCGATCTGCTTGGGGTCGATGTTCTGGGTGCCGCGCTCGCAGTCCACGAGGACGGGCCTGGCGCCGGCGTGCAGGATGGCGTTGAGCGTGGCGCAGAAGGTCATCGGAGTGGTGATGACCTCGTCGCCGGGCTTGAGGTCCAGCGCCGCCAGGGACAGGTGCAGGGCAGCCGTGCAGGAGCTGACGGCGACGGCGTGCTTGGTCCCTTTATAGGCCTGGAATTTCTCCTCGAACTGCTTGACCTTGGGGCCGGTGCCGATCCAACCGGAGCGCAGCGTGGCGACGACTTCCTGGATCTCGTCTTCCTCGAGCCTGGGGCTGCCGAAGACGAGGAAATCCTTCCTGACGGGGCGGGAGACCTTCATATGTTCAATATTTGAACATTATAGCAGTTACGCCTGCAACGACCGATAAAGGGCGCGGTAGCGGTCCACTGAGGCGGCGGCGGTGTACTCGCGCTGGAAGCGCTCCTTCGCCGACTTCCCCAGCCGCTGCCGCAACGCGCCGTCCCGGCAGGCCCGCCCCAGGGCGGCGGCCAGCCCGTCGACGTCGCCCGGCTGGGCCAGCAGGCCGGTCTCGCCGTCTTGGATCTGCTCGCCCACGCCGCCCACTCTCGTCGCCACCACCGTCTTGCCCAGGCCCATGGCCTCGATCGTGACGTTGGGGAAGTCCTCGAAGCCGGTGGAGGGCAGGGCCACGACGTCGGCGGCGTTGAAGAGGTCGAAATGCCGCGGCTCCCAGCCGAGGAAGAGCACGTCCTCGGAGAGGCCGAGCTCCCGGCACAGCGCCTCGAGCTCGCCGCGGAGCGGGCCGTCGCCGCCCAGCGCCGTCACGGGCATCGGCGAGAGGCCTTCCTTCTTCAGCTTGGCCAGCGCCTGAAGCAGGACGCGGTGCCCCTTACGCGTCTCGAGGACAGCGACGACGGCTATCAATGGACGGCCTTCCGGGATCTTCAGGCGGGCGCGGACCTGCGCCGGCGTCTCGGTGAGCGGTCGGTCGGCGATGCCGTTGGGGATGCTCACCACGCGCTCGGCGGGGAGCTTGAGCGTCTCGAGCAGGCTGCGGCGGGCGTGCTCGGAGCCGGTGACGAAGACGGAGGCGGCGCCCACGGCGAGGCGGTCGAGCGGATAGTCGAGCCGGCGGTCGAGGCCGGCGTACGGCACGGGCATGTTGTTGACGACGTGGATCACCGTCCGCGCGCCCTGCCAGCGCGCCGCCAGCCCGGCGGCCAAGCAGGAGGCCGCCCCGGGGAAGCCGCCGTTGTTGATCTGCAGCACGTCGATGCGCTCCTCGCCGAAGGAGCGGCGCAGCACCCAGACGTTCCAGGCGAAGAGCCAGTATTTGACGAGCAGCAGGCGCGTCAGCGCCTTATAGAGGATGGGGAAGGGAGCGGGCCAGGAATTCAGCAGCCCGGAGACCTGGTGGAAGTCGACGACTGGGAGAGGCAGCGTGCGCGGCGGCGTGGGCACGCGCTCGCGCAGGCCTTCCTCGTACTTGGCCGAGCGCCGGTAGCTGAAGCTGAGCTCGTTCTCCTTCGCCAGGCGGACGTCGCCGAAGAAGTTCGCCAGCATGTTCTCGCAGCCGGCGAAGTAGTCGCAGTCCGAGTGATACCGGATGCGGCTCATTTCGCCGGAGCGTCGGCGCGCGTGACGACCTTGGCGGGATTGCCGAAGGCCATGCCGTGGTCGGGGACGTCCTTGTGCAGCACCGTGTTGGGCCCCACGACGGCGTTGCGTCCCACCGTGACGCCCGGAAGGATGACGGCGCCCGTGCCGATCCAGCAGCCCTTCTTCAGCAGGACGGGGCCCTTCACCTGGTCGCCCTGGTGCATGATCGGCACGTTCGGGTCCTTGTAGTGGTGATCGGTGTCGGCGATGTAGACGCGGTCGGCGATCATCACGTCGGCTTCGATGTGGATGTCGTTGAAGGCGTTGATGTGGAGGAAGCGGCCGAGATAGCAGCCGTCGTCGATGACGAGCGTGGGCTTGCCGTCCTCGCGGGGCACGCAGTTGATCCAGGCGTGCTCGCGCATGTGCACGCGCTCGCCGATCTCGACGCAGCTCGGGAAGTTCAGGGCGCAGAGCGGCTCGATGGCGGATTTGGCGCCGAAGCGGCGGAAGCGGCCGCGCACGAGAGTCGTCCAGACGCGGGTGCGGATGCGGCGCAGCATGATGGCGCAGAACTCGAGGAGCTTTTGCATCAGGGCTTGATCCAGTAGCGGGCTTCGGCGTCGACGTGGTGGAGATACGCGGAGATCATTCTCGCCGCGCGGAACTCGTCGACCGCCTTGCGGCAGCCGTCGTAGGCGCCGTAGTCGTCGACGATGACGAAGCCTCCGGGTACGACCTGGTCGTAGAGGTTCTCCAGGCAGACCTTGGTGGAGGCGTACCAATCGCCGTCCAGGCGCAGCACGGCGATCGGGCCGATGGCGGCCGCGTCACGCGGCAGCGTGTCCTGGAACCAGCCCACATGGTAGTGGAGCCGCGAAGGCTCGTAGCCGATCGTCGTCTCGAGCAGCCGCTTGTTGCCTTCCAGCGTCCCCGCGCCGCCCATGGCGTCGTAGAAGCCGGCGACCGGGGCGAGCTTGCCGGTGGCGCCGGCGCCCTTGCCCCAGGCCGCGACCTCGCGCACCGCGCGCTCGCCGTCGACGGCCGCGTCCGGCTCGCAGATGTCGGTGAAGGCGTCGAAGAGGTGCACGGCGCGCCGCGCGCGGCCGTGATCGAGGTTGGCCTGCGCCATCAGCGCCACGCTGCCGCCCTTCCAGACGCCGCACTCGACGAGGGCGCCCGCGATGCCGGCCTTCTCGCAATGAGCGACCTGCTGGTAGAGGGTGAAGAGCCGCTCCGGCGGCAGCATCGTGTACGGCCGGACCTTGGCGATGGCGGCGGCGGCCTGCTCCTCGAGATCGTAGCCCAGCCGCGCCTTCTCTTCCTTGCGGCGGATCTCGTAGCCCAGCGCCCCGGCGACGGTCTTGAGCAGCGGTTTGATCATGAGGAGGGGCGCCTGTTCAGCGATTGAACAATGATAACAATTCGGCCGGCGGAAATGGGATAATCCGGCGTCATGGCCTCGTCGCTCTCGTACTGGTCGCCCGTCAAGATCGCCAGCGAGCTGGCCTGGCGCGGCCTGGCCGAGGCGGCGCCCAAGCACGCGCGCGGCCGGCTGGTGGACCTTGGCTGCGGCGCCCGGCCTTACGAGGAGCTCTTTCGTCCCCACGTGACGTCCTATTTCGGCGTCGACTTCGGCGACACGGCCGCGCTCCATTACGGCGAGGCCACGAAGGCCGATCTCATGGTGAACGGGACCGACACCAAGCTCCCCGCCGGCTCCTTCGAGACTCTGCTGTCCACTCAGGTCCTCGAGCACGTCTACGACACCAAGGCGTTCGTGGCCGAGTGCCACCGCCTGCTGGCGCCCGGCGGCCGCGGCCTCTTCACGATGCCCTTCCTTTGGCAGACGCACGCCGAGCCCAACGACTACTTCCGCTTCACGCGTTTCGCGCTGCAGAAGCTCTTCGAGGAGCAGGGCTTCCGCGTTGTCGAGCTGAAGCCTCTGGGCGGCGCCTACGCGGCGCTGGCGCAGGCGCGCATCGTCTCGCTGCACACCCGCGAGCTCAGGAGCCTGCCCGTGCGCGCGCTCCGCAAGGCCGTCAATCTCGTGCGCATCCCGGCGCTGAACTGGAAGGCCCTCCACCTGGACGGGCTCTTCTGGAACGAGAAGCTCTGCCTGAACTACCTGCTCGTCGTCGCTAAGAGCTGAGCGCGCCGTCCAAGGCGCTCTTCCACTGGCTGAGCCAGTCGACGGAGCCGCGGGCGTGCTCATGGCGAAACGCTTCCACGGCTGCGCGCCTCTTTGGCTCCAGCCACCAAGCGGAGGCATCTTGAAGGATCTCGCCGACTGCTGACGCCGCCGCCTGAGGCGAATCGAATAGAACCTGGACGCGGCGCAGGCTTTCGAGCGATCCCTCGACCTCCGGCCGCATGTGCCACAGCCCCGGATCCCAGAACGCGAGGGTAGGACGATCCAGAGCGATCGACTCCAATAGGGACGTCTGCGGATGATCGACGACGAGCAAATCGAACTGCTCGGAGCGACTGGACCAGGGCTTCGGATCCGTGTCGAACTCCAGCCATTGAAACTCATCGCTCAGCCGCTTCTTATGGGCCCAGCCCAGGTCCGCATGGTGCAGGCGCACTCGCAAGTCGCCACGCACGTGGGCGGGCAGTGCTCGCAAGAAGCGTGCGCGCTCTTCAAGCTGATCCTCAAAGTGATGGGCGGCCGGCGCGTTGCCAAGATAGGCGGAGTAAGGGTATCGGTAGAGGGACGTTGAGATCAAAAGCCATTTCCGTTTTCTTTGCGAGGATCTGCGCGGGCGCCCGGAGAATTTGGGATTCGGCAGCGGCACGATCTTCGCGCCAGGATAGCGATGGTCGTTCCACCCCCAGGTGAAATAGCGGTCCGAGATCGCCCGCTCGTGCTGCTCGGTCACCGCATAGCGATGCATTCCATATCCGCCGCCGTGCTGGCTGATGACGAGCCTGCCTCCTTGCTCCTTCGCTTCCGCCGCCAAGAGCTTGAACGTCTCATTTCCATACCAGCCGACCGACGTGAGCAAGAGGCGCGGCAGCTTGGGCCAACGAGCGCGCACGCTCTGCCGAAAGCTAGGAAAGCCTTCCAAAAAAAGAGTGGGCAAGTGACGAGGCAGCAGGGCTGCAGCGGCGGCGGAGTGCTCGGCTCCGCCGTGAAACTGGGATAGGGCTGCTCTCGCGTCCTCACTAGGCGCGGCGTCGGGCGTCGAAATCGCAGTTCCAACGGGTGACAGGGATGCGACACGCATGAGTGAAAGCAGTTGTAGCCGAGTGCCGTAAAGATCGGAGAAGATTCGATCGCTGGGAAGAACGCTCCTCGCCGCGGTAGCCAGACTGGCGCCCAGCGCGGTCTTCAGGGATCGGCGTCGCACTCCCACATTCGGTTTTGGCAGGCGGAGCACCTTCGTTTTCAAGCCGCGTCGTTCCGTGAGCTCGGAAAATAACTGGAGCTGGAATGAGTCGCTAGCCTGGAGGGCGGCAAAGTGAGCCGTATCTTTCGCCGTGACGCGATCCCGAGGGTCGATGATCCAGGTCGTCAGTCCGGGTTCGGCGGCAAGAGCTCCGTCCAGATGTAACTCGTGATCCACGATGGCAGCCGTATAGCCGAGAAGCCATGGACCGAGCAGTATCCTCCAATAGCGCTCGCTGCATTGGAGTCGATGACGATCGTTGAGAAAGGAGGCAAGAAAACGGAGCAGCTCCTCGTGGAGCTTGCCGATATCCTCTGTCGCTCGCTCGATGACCCCTGCCGCTTCCCACGGGCTGGGAAGCACACGCCCCCGAAGGCCCTCCCAATCCGCGCGCCGCTCATAAAGGCGACACCATTGACCGAGGTAGAGAAGCTCATCATTCTTGTCCCAGAACTCGGAAAGGCCCGTCGTTGCGAGGAACATCCCTAGAGAACGGCGCAGGCGGCCGCCGCTACGGCGTCCACATCTTCATCCGTCAGGCTCGCGCTGGAGGGGAGGCTCACGCTCGTGCGCCACAAGCGCTCGGTCGTGGGTAGCGGGGCGCGAGGACAAGAGGAGAACATCGGCTGAAGATGAGCCGGCGCCCAGAGGGGGCGAGAAGCGAAGTCTGAATCGTTAAGGGCCTTGAGAAGCCGCCCTTGCGCCTCCTCATCAGGCGCGATGACGGTATTGAGCCAAAAGTTAGAGCGCGCGCCGGTCGGCTCCCAAACGAGCCGAAGGCCACGGCCGGCAAACCGTTCTTTGTAGCGCGAGGCGATGGCTCGCTTGCGAGTCACGAAGCCATCGAGCTGCTCGAGCTGGGCGCAGCCGATCGCCGCGTTCACATTAGGCAAGCGGTAGTTGTAGCCGACCGAGTCGTGCCAGAAGGCCGCCGCATCTTTCTTTGCCTGTGTGGACAAGTGCTTGGCGCGGCGAGCGATCTCCGCGTCATTGGTGAGAAGAGCGCCGCCGCCTCCTGTAGTGGCGATTTTGTTGCCGTTGAACGAGAGCGTGCCGATGAGGCCGAGGGAGCCTAGCGCGCGTCCGTCATAGGTGGAGCCGAGCGCTTCGGCGGCGTCCTCGATCACGGGGATGCCTCTCGATGCGCAGACCTTTAGGAGCTCGCGAAGGCGGACGGGATGGCCCAGCGCGTGCATGGGCACGCAGGCGGCGACCCGCTTGCCGCTGGCTCGGCGCACGCAGGCTCCTGCCCGAATCTCCGTCTCCCGCGAGAGGAAGACGTCCAGCGCATCCGGATCGAGGCCGAACGTCGCCTCTTCCACGTCGACGAAGAGCGGCGTCGCGCCCTGGTAGGCGATTGCGTTTACCGTCGCAATGAAGGTCAAGCTCGGAGTGATGACCTCATCGCCTGTTGTAACGCCCACCAATTTGAGGGCTAGGTCGAGGGCGGCCGTGCCGTTGACCACGGCAACGGCATGCTTGGTGCCGGACCGCTTTGCGAGTTCCGCCTCGAAGCGCTCCACAAACTTCCCGGCGGAGGAAACCCAGCCCGTGTCGAGGCATTCTTTGACATAAGCCCATTCATTGCCGGCGAACACGGGTTCATGCAGACCCAGCTTGCGCGCTGTCGTCATTGTCCGAAGAGCTCCCCGAACTCCTTTTCTGCGCGGCGGAATTCCTGGTGCCCGCCGATGTCGAGCCAATATTCCTGGATCGGGAAACAAGCGACCTTGCCCCTGGAGGCGCGAATGCGATTGAGCAGGTCGGGCATGTCGCAGGTACGGCGCTTCGGCAGATGTTTGAGAGCGCTCGGCTCGACAATATAAATGCCTGCGTTCACGAGAAAGCGGTGGGTCGGCTTTTCGACGAACTTCGTCAGGCGGCGGCGAGAGTGTTCAACGACCCCATAAGGCACTTGAACCTCGTGATTTTTAACACAGATGGTGGCCAGCCCTTTTTCGGCGCGATGAAAGTCCAATAGCGCCGCAAAATCGACCTTCGTCAAGATGTCGCCATTAAGGACGAGCAGGGGATCTGTTCCAGGCCTCTTGAGCAGGCTGAGGGCGCCGGCGGTGCCAAGCGGCTTTGACTCACGGAGAAACTCGATTTCGGCTCCCCAGCGGGATCCATCGCCGAAGTAGCGCTCGATTTGTTCGCCAAGATAGTTGACCGCGAACGAGAAGTGGGTGAAGCCCGCCGCCACCATCTGCTCGAGGACGTGCTCGAGGATCGGCTTGCCTGCCAGTTTTAGCATCGGCTTAGGCGTATTCTCCGTCAGAGGCCGCAGGCGCTTGCCCGCTCCTCCGGCCATCACGACGACGCGATTCGGATATCGTTCAGGGATCGTCTCGTAATCGTGGATCGAGGCGAGGCCGGTGAGGCGTCCCGACTTGTCGACTAGGGGGAAATGTGATTTTGGATGGGCCCGAAAGAGGGCGGCCAGTTCTTCACGCGTCGCATTGGCCGGGGCTGTCAGGGGCTTCTTATTTAGAGCCTTTGTGATCGAAGACCCTAATTCGGCGCCGCCCAGAAGCGCTCGACGGATGTCGATATCAACCACGACGCCGAGAAGCTTCCGATCGTCATCGACGACCACGATGAGGCCGATGCGATTGCGTGTCATCGCGTCCATGGCGTCGCGAATGGTCGCCGTTGGCTTCATGAAGAGCTTTTTGTGTTGCGCGAGAGGATCGCTCATGCCGCTCGCTCCGATTTGGAAAGACGATCTTCAAGCTCTTTGATGCGCTTGGCTAGCCGTAGCACTTCTTGGTTGAGGTCGATGCCGAGCCGCTCTCCAATGCGGAGCTTCGGCGGCCTGGGGTTCCGGACAGCGCCTGATTCATCGACGTCCGCGATGCTCACTATGCGCAAGGTCGAGTCGCCAGTCTTGACCACAGTCGAGACGGCATCACGGCCCACGATTTCGCCCGGACAGCCGATGTAGATGGGTGCCTTGGCGATCACGGCCGTCTTCAGGATAGCGATTTCCCGGCCTTCCAAATGCGTGCGCGCCGCCGGAGCCGGCGGCGCTACGCCGCGAACGAAATGGTGAATTCGCGCGGAGGTCCAACCCCAATCGATCAATTCGTCTCCGGCTCGGCGCCGACCGCAATAGAAACCGACTGGATGGATCTTGGACTGAGCACGGGGTTTCGCGCGGCCGCGCCGTAGTAGATCGATGGCACTATGCAATAGAGGGCCGCACTGCGCCTGCGCTTTCTTTAGGATGGAGCCGTAATCGTCGTCAGGATCGATGGGAACGACCTTCTGCGCGATGATCGGCCCCGTGTCGATCCCGTCGTCGATATAGTGCACCGTGACACCGAACGACTTCTCATTATTGATCAGGGCCCAGTTCAAGATGTTGCGGCCGCGATAGAACGGCAGCTTGCCCGCGTGGCAATTGATGAAGCCCAATGGCGCGAGTTTGATGAGATCTTGGCGGACAATCTGGTCATACGACATCGAAACGAGGAGATCGGGCGAAAAGCCGCGGATTCTGCCGAGGCTTTCCGGCGCGTTCACGTTCTCCTGGATCAAGACCTCGACTCCGGCCTCTTTGGCGATGGAGGTCAACACCGGATCCGGATTGCGGAACCGCGGCGAGACGAACACGACTTGTAGATGCTTATCGGCCAAGAGGCGTTTCAACGCATCATGGGCCCACGGACCATCTCCGAAATAGCCGATCTTGAGTGACCGCTTTCCAGCACTCATCGAACTCGATCCAGTCCTCGCACCGTCTTTGAGCGCAGGAGAGTATCGCCCAAGGGCACTTTCGCCAAGACCGTGGCTGCCCGGGCGGCGAAGTGTCCATCGCCATAGGCATTCTTGCCGCGGCAGCGGGACCTGAAATCAGGCGACAGAGCGCGACGAAGGCTCCTCACAATGGCGCCGGTGTCCGCCGGGCAATCAACCACGGAGGGCGACCGCAAGCGCCCCTTTTGGCGGTCGCCGATGTTCACTGTCGGAACTCCCAGGCTGGGGACTTCGATAATGCCGCTGGATGAGTTCCCCGCCACGGCTCCGCACAGGCGAGCGACGCTGAGATACTTGCGATGACCGAGTGATGGCACGAAGGTAACGCGCCCGCGTCTTCGGGAGCAATAGCGCTCTATCGCGCTGTTGATGCCGTTGCCGCCCGAATCCGCGTTGGCCGCCGTGAATATCGCGCTAAGGCCGAGCTTGTCCAAAGCGTCACACAACCGCTGTGCGCCGCTGCTGGTTCCGTCCGGATGGTATGTCACGAGAATCGTCTTTCGGTCGATTGGAAGCCCGATCTCTTCTTCAAGCTTCGCGGGTCCAATCGGCTCCAGGAGCCTGATCGACTCGAGGCCCGGCGCGCCGAAACACCAGACATGCCGCGGGTCTTCGCCCATCCGGATGAGGCGTCGCCGGTACAACTCTGCGGTCGGAAAATGCAGATGGCTCATCTTCGTTACCGCGTGTCGTACCTGCTCGTCCAAGACCCCTTCGGTCGATTCCCCGCCGTGAATATGGGCGATCGGTATCTTCATCAGGACCGCCGCCGGAACGGCAGCGAGCAACTCTTGCCGGTCGCCTAGCACGACCAGTAACTCCGGCTTGAGTTTGCGATAGACCGCGGCGAAATCGCTCAATCCTCGACCGATGCCCTTGGCGATCGCAGCGGGATCGCCATCGCCGCTATCCGTTGGAACGCGCGCGGAGAGATTGAAGCCGTCTTGCTCGATCTCCTTCACGGTATATCCGAATCGTTTCGAAAGATGCGAGCCGCATGCGATGAGCTTCAGTTCGAATCGCCGGTCTGCCCGAAGCGCCTTCAGTAGCCATGAGAGCAGACCGTAGTCGGCGCGGGACGTGGTGACGACGGCGATGCGCCGCGCCATCAGAAGTCATCCCCCGTCAGTACCTGATCAGCTCGGACGGCTCGCTTGAGCTTGCGGCCGATCCTCGATTCGAGCTCGTAGGGCGGCAGGCCGGTTCCGGGTCGTTTGACCGCGAGGTCGGAGGGGGTGAGGACGTGACCGGCGGGCAGATCCCGCGCGGCGACAAGGCTCTTCCGCGCGATCGGTATGTTCTTCTCTTCGCAGGCCGCGGCGCGTTTGATGCCGTCACCCAAGGCGGAGGACACGGACCGGATCTGTCGGACCATCTCCTTGAACTCATCCGGTTCCAACGACGCCGCATGATCGGGGCCGGCCATCTTCTTGTCGAGAGTGAGATGCTTTTCGATGACAGACGCTCCCAACGCCGCGGCGGCCACGGAGATCTCCGTCCCGAGCGTGTGATCCGAATAGCCGGTTGGGAGCTTGAACGTATCGCGGAGCGTCATCATCGCCTTGAGATTTACTTCTCTCGCTGGAGCTGGATATTCCGTCACGCAATGCAGCAGGGTGATCGGCGTCTGCGAGGAAGCACGGATCCACTCGACGGCCTGCTCGACCTCCCGCAGGTTGCTCATTCCCGTGGAGACGATCATCGGCTTGTTCTTCCGCGCGACATGGACCAGAAAGCCTTTGTTCGTCAATTCGCCGGACGGGATCTTGAAGAGAGGCAACCCTAGGCGCTCGAGAAGATCCGCGCTTTCCTCATCGAAGGGGGTCGAGAGAAACAGGATCCCTTTTCGCTTAGCGTATTCTAAGAGGCGGCGGTGCGCGGATTCGTCGAGTTCGAGCTTCCGTATCATGTCGAACTGCGAATCCCTCACTCCGTTGGCGGCTTGATACTCGGCGAGAGGAGCGGCGTGCGCCACTAAACTCTCGGCCTTGAAGGTTTGGAATTTTACGGCGTCGGCGCCCGCGCTCGCGGCGGCGTCGATGAGGCGCTCCGCGAGCTCCAGACTTCCGTTGTGATTGACCCCCGCCTCGGCGATGATGAAGACCGAGGGCGAAGAGTGATTAGGCGTAGAACTCCCGGATCGCATCGGCGACGTAGCCCAGCTGCTCTTTGGTCAGGCCCGGATAGACCGGCAGGCTCAGGATGCGCCGCGCCTGCCGCTCCGCGTTCGGGAAGTCGCCGGTTTTGTAGCCCAGCGGCTTGGCGACGTCCTGCTCGTGGATGGCCTTCGGGTAGTGGATCGCCGTGTCGATGCCGCGCTCGGCCAGGTAAGTCTTCAGCTCGTCGCGGCGCTCGGCCATGATGATGAAGGTGTGGTAGACGGCCTTGTCGCCGGCCGCGTCCTTCGGGGCGACGACGCCGGGGATGCCGGTCAGCGCCTTCTGGTAGAAGGCCGCGTTCTCGCGGCGCGCGCGCGTCCATTCGTCCAGGTGCTTGAGCTTGACGAGCAGCATCGCGGCCTGGATCGTGTCGAGGCGCGAGTTGCTGTTCCAGGCGACGCAGTTCTCGCGCGTCTTGAGGCCCAGGTTGCGCAGCAGGCGCACTTCGTCGGCGAGCTTCTCATCGTTCGTCACGACGGCGCCGCCGTCGCCGCAGGCGTTGAGGGTCTTGAGCGGGTGCAGCGAGAGGCAGCCGGCCTCGCCGAAGGCGCCGACGCGCTTGCCGGCGTGCTCGGCGATGATGGCCTGCGCGCAGTCCTCGACGACCGCCAGTTTGCGCTTCTTGGCGAGCTTCATGATGGCCGTCATGTCCGCCGGGCGGCCGGTGAGATGGACGGGGACGATGGCCTTGGTCTTGGGCGTGATCGCGCGCTCGAGCGCGGCCGGGTCCATGTTGTAGTCGTCGCGCACGTCCACGAGGACGGGCTTGGCGCCCAGCATGGCGGCGCAGGTGGCGCTGGCGATGAAGGAGTTGGCGGCCGTGATCACTTCGTCGCCGGGCTTCACGCCCAAGGCGCGCAGCGAGAGGATCAGGGCGTCGGTGCCGGAGTTGAGGCCGACGGCGTATTTCACGCCGCAGAGCTTGGCGAGCTCGCGCTCGAACTGCTCCACCTCGTCGCCGAGCACGAACTTGCCGCTGTCGATCACGCGGCCGACGGCGGCAAGCAGCTCCGCCTTCAGCGGCTTGTGCTGGCCGGCGATGTCGACGTAGGGGATCTTCATCGACGTCTTGGTCTTGGTGGGCATCAGAAGGGTCCTGTGAAGGAGGCGTCGGGGATGTCGAGCGGCGTCGGCAGCGGCCGCGCCTTGAAGCTCTTGCCGAGCATGCGGCAAGCCGCGGCGGCCAGATCGTTGGCGTGCGGGTAGCACTCGTTCGCCAAGCCGGGCGTGGAAGGGATCGGGCAGTCGGGCAGCGTCAGGCGGACGGGCGCGGCCTTGAGCGACTCGAAAGCGTGCTCGGAGGCGAGAGCGAGGATCTCCGCGGAGATGCCGGCCGTGGCCCAGCCCGTGTCGGCCATGACGAGGCGGCCGGTCTTGCGGACGGACTTCAGGAGCGTGTCGCGGTCGAGCGGCCGCACGCTGCGCAGGTCGATCACCTCGGCCGAGATCCCGTCCTCGGCCAGGTACTCGGCGGCGCGGATCGCCTCGAGCGTCATGTAGGAGACGCCCACGAGAGTGACGTCGCGGCCCTCTCGGACCACGCGCGCCTTGCCGATGGGCTCGCGGGAAACGCCCGTCGGCACCGGCCCCTTCACGTTGTGCAGCCAGCGGTGCTCGATGTAGATGACCGGGTTGTCGTCCTCGATGGCGGAGATCAGCAGGCCCTTCGCGTCCGCCGGCGTGGCCGGCATGACGACCTTGAGGCCCGGGATGTGGGCGAACCAGGCCTGCAGGCTCTGCGAGTGCTGCGTGCCTTGGCCCCAGCCGCGGCCGATCAGCAGCCGGATCACCATCGGCACCTTGGCCTTGCCGCCGAACATGTAGTGCCACTTGGCGGCCTGGTTGACGATCTGCTCCATGGCCAGCACGGCGAAATCGATGCGCTGATGGACCATCACGGGCCGCATCCCGACGAGAGCGGAGCCCAGCGCGATGCCCGTCATGCCGTTCTCGGCCGTGGGCATGTCCATGACGCGGCCCTCGCCGTACTTCTTCTGCAGGCCGAGCGTCGTGCCGAAGATGCCCTTGGGATCGGGCACGCCCAGGCCCATCAGGTAGACCGACGGGTCCTTGGCCAGGCAAAGATCGAGGGCCTCGTGGATGGCCTGGTAGTATTTGAGCTCGCGGTTCATGCGGCCACCTCGTCGGCGGCCGGGGCCGCGGCGTGCACGGGATCGGGAGCGTAGATGTCCTTCATCAGCTCGGACTTGTCCGGATAAGGGCTGTTCTTGGCGAAGCGGAAGGCCTCGTCGATCTCGCTGTTGATCGTCGCCGTCATCGCCGCGATCTCCTCGCGCTTGAGGGCCTTGGAGGCCAGCAGCTTCTTCTCGAGGCGGGCGATCGGGTCCTGCTTCTTCCACTTCTCGAACTCGGCCGGCGTGCGGTAGCCGATGTCGTTGTCGTAGTTCGGGCCGCAGTGCTCGCGCCAGCGGTAGGTGGTCAGCTCCAGGAAGACGGGGCCCTTGCCGGAGCGGGCGTATTGCGCCGCCTGCGCCGTGAGCTGCATCGTCTCGTAGACGTCGTTGCCGTCGCCCTCGAGCGTCTTGATGTGGTGCGCCTTGGCCAGGCCCGTGATGGGGCGGTTCGGAGGCTGGCGGACGGACAAGGGGGAATAGACCGAGTAGAGGTTGTTCTCGCAGACGAAGACGACGGGGAGTTTCTTGAGTTGGGCGAAGTTGAGCGCCTCGTGGAACACGCCCTCTTCCGTCGAGCCCTCGCCGAAGAACGCCGCCACGACCTTCTTCTGCTTCTTCATCTTCACGCCGAAGGCGGCGCCGACCGCGATGGCGATCGTGCTGCCGACGATGGGCGTGGCGCCGATGAAACCGCAGGAAACGTCGATGAGGTGCATCGAGCCGCCCTTGCCGCCGCTGGTGCCCGTGGCGCGGCCGTAGAGCTCGCCCAGCATGGCCTTCAAGTCGCCGCCCTTGGCCAAGTAATGGCCGTGGGAGCGGTGGCTGCTCATCGCGAGATCGTCGGGCCGCAGGCCCATGCAGACGCCCACGGCCGGGCCTTCCTGGCCGACGCTCAGGTGGACGGGGCAGCGCATTTCCTGCTCGGCGTAGCGGTGGGCGATCGTCTCCTCGATCAGCCGGATGCGCAGCATCCGGCGGTAGAGATCCTTAAGGAGGGCTTTGGAGGGCATGGAGTTCAGTTTAACATTTCTTGTTCAGAGATTGAACGGCCTCCGCCGCTTTCGGACATCAGGCGGGCGAAATGGGGATGGCGGGCGACGAGGTCGTCGTAGCGGCCCGAGGCCGAGATGCGGCCGTGCTCGAGGACGATGACGCGGTCGCCGAGCCTGACCGTGGAGGGGCGGTGGGCGATGACGACGAGGGTGAGCCGGCCCTTGAGGCCTTCCAGGGCGCGCGCCAGCTCCGTCTCCGTGATGCCGTCGAGGGCGCTGGTCGGCTCGTCCAGGATCAGCACCGAGGGCTCGCGGTAAAGCGCCCGGGCGATGCCCAGGCGCTGGCGCTGTCCGCCGCTGAGGCGCCCGCCGCGCTCGCCGATGCGGGTCTGGTAGCCCTGCGGCAGCTTCTCGATGAAGTCGGCGATCTGCGCCATCGCCGCCGCCTTGCGCACGCGGGCGAGGTCGATGCGCCGCGGCTCCACGCCGAAGGCGATGTTCTCGGCGATCGTGGAGTCGAAAAGGAAGACGTTCTGGGGCACGAAGGCCACGGAGCGCCGCCACGCAGGAAGCGTGCTCTCGTCCAGCGCCGCGCCGTCGACCGCGATGCGGCCCGCTTGGGGCCGCTGCAGGCCGAGCAAAAGGTCCGCCAGCGTGGACTTGCCGGCGCCCGAGCCGCCCGCCAGCGCCAGGAACTCGCGGTGCTCGATCGCGAGGTCCAGCCCGTCGAACACGGCTTCCTTCTGGCCGGGGTAACGGAAGACCACCTTCTCCAGGCGCAGCTCCTTCTGGAACGAGAGCGGACCCGCGGCGGCTTCCTTCGGCGCTCTCTCTTCCGCCGCGAGGAGCTCGACGACGTTGTCGAAGATCGAGTGGTATTGGCGCAGCTGCGAGAAGGCCCCGGAGAACTTGAGCAGCGAGGGCAGGAGCCGGTAGCCGGCCACGGCATAAAGGGAAAGCAGCGTGACCACGCGCACCGGGTCCTCGCCGCGCGACAGCAGCCAGACGGCCATGGCCAGCACGAGGCTGGCGGCCACGGCTTGCACCAAGCTCGTCGGCAGCGCCTGCGTCACCATCGACTTGCGGTAGGCGAGGGCGTGCTCTTCGGCCAGAGGCTCGAACGTCTTGGCGAAGTAGTCCTCCGCCTCGGCGGCCTTGATCTCCTTGGCCGCGCCCAGGACCTCCAGGCAGCGCTCGAAGCGGCGCCCGTTGGCCTCGTCGTTGAGCTGGCCCAGGGCGGTGATGCGGCGGCGGATCAGGTAGTAGCTTCCCGCCACGATGGCGCCGATGCTGGCCAGCACCGCCGCGCCCGTCTTCACGTCGGCCCAGAGGATCAGGCCGGTCAGCAGCAGGATCGTCGCGCTCTCGGACAACGCCGTCAGCCAGGACTGCAGCACGCCGTTGGCCACTGCGTCGGATTGGACCAGCACGTCCTTGGCCAATTGACCCGAGTGCCGCTCGAGAAAGAAGGGATAGTCCTTCGCCAGGTAGCCGCGCAGCACGCGCGCCGCCAGCCGCGGCATCTGCCCCATCGAGAAGCGCAGCGTCACCGCCGTCTTGAAGAACACGAAGGCGTTGGCGACGATCAGGAAGACGATGGCCAAGACGCCGCAAGCCATCAAGAACGAGCGCGGATCGGCGAAGCCGCCGCGGACGAAGACGGCGTGGACGAAGGGCTGGGTCTTCACGAGGTCCGGCCGGCTCAAAAGCGCCAGAAACGGCATCACCGAGCTGACGCCCAGCAGCTCCATGACGCCGCCGGCCAGCCCGATGCCCAGGACGAGCAAAAAGCGCCCGTGCTGGCCGGGCAGGATGTGACGCCAGAGCCGGCGTGAAAGCCGCATCTTGAAATTTTAGCATTCGTGGGACGGGCCCGCTGGCGCTTTGATATAATCTGGCCATGCGCCTCGTCTACGACGATCTCGTCCGCGATTACCTCGACAGCCTGCACTCGAAGCTCCGCAACTTCGCCGTGGAGCCCGAGTTCCTGGCCACCTGGGTCCACGACGAGGACGACGCCACGAGCCTCTACGAGCTCTTCGCCGCCGCCCGCGAGGCCGGCTGCCGCGATCTCTCGCTCGTCATCGGCGCCAAGACCGTCTCCCGCATCGACAAGGCGGCGCTCGAGAAGCGCCTGGCCCCACTCGGCGCCATCCGCATCCAAAGCCAGAAGGACGGCGGCTGGGACATCGAGGCCAAGCTCTCCGACAAGCCGGTCCACGCCGCCGTGGCCGTCGCCGCGCCCAAGGCCGTCAAGCGCGCCGCCAAGGCGGTAGCCGCCCCGGCCGCCAAGAAGCACGAGGGCATCCACCCGGCTTATAAAAAAGGAATCGCTGCCCTGTCGGCCGCGCCCAAGCACGAGGGCGCCGCTCCCGCCGCTCCGGCGGGCGGCCTGCTCGTTGAAGCCGCCGACGGCCCCGCCAAGCTCTTCGTCGCCGTCTCCGCCGACGGCCTGGTGAAGGAAGCGCGCCACAGCGGCGCCAAGGCCGAGCTGCGCGGCCTGCTGGACGGCGTTTGCGACCTCCTTCCCGGCCGCACCTTCCAGGAAGGCGCCGACCATGCCCTGATCCGCCTCGAGGCCAAGCTCCGCGATCATTCCGTGCCGGCCCCCGTCGTCGGCCTGCTCACGCCGCGCAACGCCGACCCCGTCTTCGCCCAGCCGCTGGCGATGCTCCGCGCCGCCTACAAGCAGTGGCTGGCCAAGTCCGGCGCCAAGCCCGGCTGGAACTTCTGGGACGACACGCCCGCCGCCGCCTGGTCGGCCCTTTCTCAAGAAGAAAAGCTGCGCCGCTCCAAGGACGCCGTCGCCGCCGCCTGCAAGGAGCTCTCCATCTCCACGCAGGGCGTCGAAGTCCTCGAGGTCCTCGGCGGCTGCCGCATCGTCCTCGCCGCCAACCCCGAGACGATCAAGCCCACCTTCGCCCCCCAGATGCTCCACCTCGAGAGCCGCGTCAAAGCCAAGCTCGACCCGCGCATGGAAGTCCAGCTGGAAAGCCTCGAGGACCGCAACCGCCGCGCCGTGCGCACCCAGCGCACCGACAAGCTGATCTAGCCGGATTACTTATCGGGTCAGAGGAGATTTCGCATCATGAAACGCCAGGAAATCGAGAAGATGGTCATCAAGGCAGCGAAGACCATCGCCGAACAAAACGACATCCCGTCAGCGTCTATTAAGACCTCGACCTGCTTGTTCGGAGAAAAAGGGTGCTTTGACTCGTTGTCGATCGTCCACTTGCTCATAGAGTTGGAAGAGCGCTTGGAGACCGACCATGGGATCAAGGTGGTGCTTTCGGACGAATTTGCCATGGCGAAGAATAGTCCCTTCAGATCGCCGAAGACCCTGACGGATAAGATCGAAAAGCTGCTGACTGCCGGAAAGGCGTGATGGATCGGAAGGTCATCATCATCACTGGCTCCCGAAAAGGGATAGGCCGGCACCTTGCCGAGTATTATTTAAGGAAGGGACACGTCGTAGCGGGATGCAGCCGTGGCGAATCGGACCTCCGGCATCGAGCTTACACGCATTATGAGGTCGATGTCGCGGACGAGGCGGCCGTCAAGAGCATGATCTTCGATGTCGCCAAGCGCGAATCGAGGATCGATATCTTGATAAACAATGCGGGCGTGACCTCGATGAATCACAGCCTTCTGACCCCGCTGGATTCCTTCGAGACGATCTTCAAGACCAATTTGTACGGTACCTTCCTCTTCTCTCGCGAGGCCGCGAAGGTGATGGCTCGTAAGAGATTCGGGCGGATCGTGAATTTCTCCAGCATCGCCGTACCCCTGCGTCTCGACGGGGAAGCTGCCTACGCGTCGTCGAAAGCGGCGGTGGAGAGCTTCACGCGCATTTTGGCGAAGGAAATTGGCGGCATGAACGTGACGTGCAACGCCATCGGGGCCTCGCCGATCAAGACGGACATGACCAAGGATTTTCCTAAGGACACGATGGATGCCGTCATTAAGCGACAGACCATCCGGCGTTTCGGCAAGTTTTCCGATGTGGCTAATGCCGTCGACTTCTTCATCAAGCCCGAGAGCGATTTCATCACCGGGCAAGTCATCTATCTGGGCGGAATATGCTGATCGGCCGGATGCTCCCCAAGCTGCGTTCCTGGGGAGACCGGGAAGCTGTCATCGACCGAGACGGACGACGCACGACCTTCCTCCAGCTCCACGCTGAGATCGTCCGGCAGCGAAAGAACCTCGAAGATTTGGGTATCACCGGCGGATCGGTGGTTGCGCTGAAGGGCGACTACGCCCTCGAGACCCTGGCCTGCTTTTGGGCGCTCGCCCTCAATCGCAACATCATCATGCCTTTGACGGCGAACACGCCCGGCAACCAGGAGCGATTGCAGGATTGGGCTGAAGTGGAGCACGTGCTTTCTTTCGATCAAGGCGGTGCGGTCAAGCACCAGCGGCGCGCCGTTGATCGAACCCATCCTCTCTTGAAGAAGCTCAGAGGCTCGAAGCAGGCCGGAATGATCCTGTTCAGCTCCGGGAGCGAGGGCGATCCGAAGATCGTTCTGCATAGCCTCGATCGCTTGATGACGAAGTACCACCCTCCCTACAAGCCGGTTCGAACGCTTCTTTTCCTCGTCTGGGATCACATCGCCGGTCTCGATAAGATGCTGTATACGATCGCTACGGGCGGCTGCTGCATCATGATCGGATCCCGGAATCCGGAAGCTATCTCCCAGGCGATCGCGCGTTATAAGGTGGAATCGCTCTCAGCCACGCCTTCGTTTCTCCGCCTTTGGTTGATGTCCGGGTCGTATCGCGACCTCGATCTCTCGTCGTTGAAGATCGTGACTTACGGCAGCGAGCCGATGCCTTCCACCTTGTTGGAATCGGCGGTCGCCGCTTTCCCTGGAGTCCAGTTCGTCAATAAGTTCGGCATGACGGAGCTGGGCTCGGCCCTCTCGACGCCGCGTTCGAGCGATAGCCCCTGGATCCGCTTTGACCCGCGCCACTATAAGATCAAGATCGTCGATGGGACGATGTGGGTCAAGTCCACCACGGCCATGCTGGGCTACCTCAATGCGCCGGATCCCTTTGATCGGGCGGGCTGGCTCAATACTCGCGACATGGTCGACGTCGACGGCGACTGGGTGCTCATAAAGGGTCGCCGCAATGAGATGATCAATGTCGGCGGGGAAAAGGTCTATCCGAGCGAGATCGAGAACGTCTTGCTGAAGATGCCGGGCATCGCGGACGTCAGCGTCTGGGGCGAGAAAAATCCGATCCTAGGGCAGATGATCGTCGCGCAGGTGACGCCCCTCAAGGGCTCGCCGATCGAGGACATCAAGAAGGAGATCAGGCTCTTTTGCCGCGGGAAGCTCGCGCCCTATAAGGTCCCGGCCAAGATCGTCGTTGCCGACGGGAATCAGCACAACTATCGCTTCAAGAAGATGCGTCGCATCAGCGCCGGCCGCTGACGTGTCTCCTCGTTCCAAGCCGCAGTATCAGATCGGTGTCTGCCCGGCGGCCGATCTGCCCGCTCTTCAAGGATTCATCGACACGCATTGGCGTAAGGGCCATGCGTTGGCCCAGAGCCGGGAACTGATGGATTGGCAGCACTATGATGCCAAGACCCGTTCCTACAACTTCCTGATCGCCCGGCATCGAAGCGGCGAGATACACGCGATCCTTGGATTTATTCCTACGAGCCAGTTCGATCCCGCATTAGAACCGGAGAAGCAGGTCTGGCTGGCGATCTGGAAGGTCCGCGATGACGTGAAGGCGCCCGGGCTGGGTCTGAATCTGATGCTGACGTTCCTCCGTACCCAGCAGCCTAAGCTCGTGGCCTCGGTAGGGATCAGTAAGCTCGTTATCCCGATATATCGCGCTTTGCGGTTCACGATGGGGACTCTGCCGCAGTATTACCTGCGGAATCCCCGGATGAAGAAGTTTCAACTTCTTTCGGGAGCCGTCCCGGCGTCTGTCAGAGGCGGACGCAGCGGGCGATTGGCCCTGAAGCGAGTAGGACTTTCCGAGCTCGATGTGCTGGCGCCCGCATTCGGTTCGCGCAGCCAAGCCGCCCCCAAGAAGACTCTGACCTACTATCGCCGCAGGTACGCGGAGCATCCGATCTACAAGTATGACTTCCTAGCTTGGCAGGGTGCGAAGACGCCGGGTGGATTCGTGGTCGTCAGGCGCTCGACTCACGAAGGCGCTGCAGCTCTGCGCATCGTGGACTTCCATGGCGCTCCAGCCGACTTCGGGGAGCTGGGCGCCGCCTTTGCCGATCTTCTCGTTGAGACCAACTCCGAGTTTGTCGATTTCCTTACGCTCGGCGCGGCCGCTGACCATCTCGAGGCGGCCGGCTTCAAGCGGCGGTCCGTGGGCGATAAGGTGGTGGTCCCGAACTATTTCGAGCCCTTCCGAGCCGAGAACATAGACATCGATTTTGCCTACAAGATCGCGGGCGCGGGTGGCGCGTTTAACATCGTGAAGGGCGACGCCGATCAGGATCGGCCGAACGTCCTTTAGCTAGGCGACCGGTAGGTCGTTGGTGTCGATCCGGGGGATCAGGAGCGGATCGCTGGATGCGTCGGCTAAAACGGGCTGTGTCGTGAAAGCCGCGGCGCAGCCTAGATCGGCGATGATGGACCGGAGGGATTCATTCGAGTCGCCGTAGGGGTAGCACATGATCCAGTCCTGTCTTCGCACCCCGAGATCCGTCAAGAAAGCCAGCGACGACTCGCATTCCGACCGCTGTTCCTGCGGTGAGAGCTCCGACATCCACGAGTGCGAATAGCCGTGGCTTCCGACGCACATCCCGCGTCGAACCAGGCACCGAAGCTGATCCTGAGTCATGTACATCTCTTCGGCCAGAGCGCCTTCGTCGCTTGAGACGAATTTCGCGAACAACGCATCGACCAAGAGTTGCCTCGCAGGCTGGGGCAAGGCTTTCTGCAGGACCCGCTTGATGAAGGCGACGTCGCCGGAGTCGAACCGAGAAGGCGAGGCGTAGCGCGCGTAGTATTCCTGATTCGTCGCCAACGAGAATTCGGACCGATGCGCGTCGAGGCCCCTGAAGATCTCCTGGACGGTTGCCGTATTGTCAGGCTGACAGGCGAGGATGAGGTGGATCTTGTTCACGTTGAGAAGCTTGCGGTGCAGGATCGCGTTCGCGGGGGGGAAGAAGCCGGCGCGCATGCCCAGCTCATCCAAAAGCGGAAAGACGTAGTCGTAATGATCGCTGTAGCCGTCGTCGAACGTCAGGATCAGAGCATTCTTCGGCAGATTCCAGGTCCCAGTGTCCCGATAGTCGCGCTGTGCCGCGACAAAGTCTTCGATCGAGACCACGGTATGGTTTTTCTGGATGAATCTCAGCTGCTGACGGAACTCCTGGATATCCCTACCCTTGATGGCTGGATATCGGGAGCGCCGGAGATCTCGCACGTAGTGATACATGACTACGGCGACTTGCGGAGCTTTCGCTGATACCTTGACCATCGAATCGCTTGTCAGCGGAGCGGCACTGCAGGTAGACGTCAGACGAAGTTGATGTGCTGGGGCTCGCCGCCGGAGGGCTGCTTCGGCTCGATGTCGCCCTTCATCACGCCGTCGAGGTATTCGTTGACCTTGTGCTGGAGGCAGAGGCTGCCGCACATCTTCTGGGCGTTGAAGTCGGGGCCGGCGAGGTAGTTCATCACTTCCCAGTAACGATCTCCGCGGACGATGGCCTTGAAGCGCTCCTGGGTGATGTTGCCGATGTGGAACTTCTTGTACTTCTCGTTGAAGAGCATGCCGCAGGGGGCGACGAGCCCCGAGCCGGAGAGCTGGATCATGAAGGGCGCGCCGTAGCAGCGCTGGTAGCTGCGCTTGCCCTCGGCCTCGATCTTGGACCACTTCACGACGACCTTGTACTCGTCGTCGGAGAGGGCCTCGGCGGCGCGCAGCTTGTCGTAAAGAGGCTTGTAGCCCTTGTAGTCGACGCCGAGGAAGCCGTCCTCGTTGTCGGAGCAGTGCTTGATGACGAGGTAGTCCGGACGCAGGCGCTTGCCGAACTCGGCCAGCGGCATGATCTGGTCCTCGTACTGCGGCATGAGGACCATCTGCAGGCCGATCGTGACCTTGAGGCCCATTTCCTTCTTGATGCGGACCATGTCGGCGATGTTCTTCTCGACCTGGTCGAAATAGGCTTCCTTGACGCCCATGATCTCGGCGTAGCGCTTGCGCTCGCCGGCGGTGATGTTGACCCGCAGGTACGTCAGATGGGGGAGGACCTGGCGCAGCTTGTGCTCGGTGAGCACGTAGGCGTTGGTGCCCACGGCCATGGATATGCCGAGCTCGCTGCCGCGGATGACGCTGTCGACGAAGACGGGGGAGATCGTGCTCTCGCCGTCGGAGACGAAGCTGATGGCTTTCACGCCCAACTCGGCGCAGTCCTCGAGGAAGTCCATCATCACTTGCTTCGTGATGGGATAGCGCTCGTTCTCCTGCATCATCGCGTAGCAGTAATGGCAGCCGTAGTTGCAGGCGCGGGTGAGCGCCATGTCGATCGTGATCGGCGCGATGCGCTCGCCGCGCAGCCAGGCGTCGACGCGCTCCTGGTGCCAGGCGATCTTGGTGCCGTCCAGGATCAGCTGCTGATGCTCTTGAGAGAGAGAGGAAACCGACATCGCGATATTATACCAGACCTATGACGCTCATGAGGCCGCTTTTCCGACGGCGGCCTTGTTGCGGCTATTGATTTCCCAATTAGCAGCGAGGTAATTCCGCCCCAAGGCCCCCTGCGAGGACTCGATGCGCGAGGCCATCCGGTAGCGGTTGTGCATGTCGTCGTAGTGGTTCCCAAAGAGCACGTTCTCCAGCATCTTTCGTCCCCCCTCGATCCGCTCGCGGTTGGCTTCCTGCTGAAGGTCGGTTAGGGGCTGAGGATGGCCGTCCAAGCCCTCCATGAACTCGAGGACGACGTCGCGCAGCTCCTCAGGCGAGTTTTCGACCTGCTCATAGTCGTCGCCCAGGACGTGGAAATGCTGCGAATCGAAGTCCTCGAACAGCTCCTTGACCGAAAGGAAGCGGCCCAGCTTCTTGGAATAGACGTGCTTGGCGATGCCGCGGTCGCCGGGCTTGCGCGGGTAGACGAAGGTCATGTTCGTCATGTTGGTCAGCACCATCGGGCGCTGGAAGAGCCAGGCCGTATCGAGGATGCCTGAGGACATGCCGATGTAGAAGCGGCACTCGCTCAGCCAGTACATGTCCATCAAGTCGCTCTTCTGCTTGGTATGTGGGTAATCGATGACGCGCTCCATCGGAGGCAGCGGCGTCATCGACTTGTCGCCGAGGCGCACGACCCAGCCGCCGCGGGAGGTGATCTCCTTGATGGCGGGGAGATAGTTGGCGATCGTGCCGTTGCGGCAGGTGTATTCTTCCTTGTCGTTATAGAAGCCGCGTTCGCGCACGTGCAGGCCGACGAACCAGGCCCCTTCCGGAATACCCATCTCGAGCCGCATGGCGTGAGCCCGAGCGCGTTTCTGTGGTGCCAGCCCCACTTCTAGCTTCGTCCCCATCCGTTCGGTCCAGCGATAGGCTTGAACTTCGTCCCAGCGGAATCGGTCGGGCTCCTCCTCTCTTTTCCAGAGCGTCGTCGCGCCCAGGCTGGGATGCGACATGTGCCCAGGCAGATGGGCCCACTGTCCGAGAACTTTGCCGAGGATCAAGCTCAGAGCGCGCATGGGACCGTAGACGGCAGTAAGAGCCAGACGGCCCAAAACAAGGAGAGGGCGCGGCACCTTGGCGCCATGAGGCGACTCCACTTGGAAGACTTCCCGGTTGGTCACGGGAAAGCGGAACTTCCACGGAAGATCGTACGGGTAGAGGATGACGAGCTTTTTCCGTTCGTCTTTCGCGCGCAGAAGCCCGAAGTAGATCTCCTCGGAGCAGTTGCCGATGACGGAGATGCACGGGGTGAGGAGGATGAACGGACCGTGGTCGTTGATCTTGTTGACCAGCCGTTGCAGCGTCTTCATGGCTACCAGGCGGTCCAGCCGCCGTCGACGACCAGGTTGTGGCCGGTGACGTAGGCGGACAGGTCGCTGGCGAGGTAGACGGCGGCGCCGAGCAGGTCGTCCTCGCGCGCCATGCGGCGCAGCGGCGTGCGCTGGACGTAGCGCTTCTGGAAGCTCTCCGGCTGGCCGCGCAGCACGCCGCCGGGGGAGATGCAGTTCACCCGCACGCGCGGCGCCAGCGTGGTGGCGAGGTGCCGGGTCAGCTGGATCACGCCGCCCTTCGAGGCGCCGTAGCCGGCCGGATTGGCCATCGAGGTGCCCTCGTAGAGGCTCATGTCCGGCCCGCCCAGGCCGTAGATCGAGGAGAAGAGGACGATGCTGCCGCGGCCGGACTTGGCCAGAGGGCCGGCCGCTTCCTGCCCCAGCACGAAGGCGGAGGTCAGGTTCACGCGCAGGGCGGCGTCGAAGGCCTCGGCGCTCTGCTTCTCGAAGGCCTCAGCCCAGCCCTTCATCTTGGTCGTGCCGACGAAGGCGGCGCAGTGAAAGAGGATGTCTAGGCCGCCGAGCTTCTTGACGGCTTGGCGCAGGGCCTCGCGGGAGGCCTGGGCGTCGGAGAGGTCGCAGGCTTCCACCCCGGGCGCCTTCACCACGTCCAGCGCGGCGACCTCGGCGCCCTGGGCCCTCAGCGCCTCGGCGACGACGCGACCGATGTGGCCGGCGCCGCCGGCCACGACGGCGCGGCGACCGGAGAGGTCGGCGAGCTTGGAGAAGGCGGATCGGGTCGAGGGCATCGAATCAGAATTTTATCATTTTGCGTTCAACGATTGAACGCTGGAAGCCAGGGAAAGCTCAGCAGGCCGGCCTGGGCCAGCGCCTCGACGCGCTGGAACTGCTCGAGGTCATCGATGGAGCAGGCGCGCGCGTCCGGGACGACGAGCATCAGATGGCGGCCGTGGCCGCGCCAGGCGGGGCTCTTGCGGACGAAGTCGGCGCGCCAGACGTAGAGCAGGCCGTTGATGCGGTAGATCACCGGAGCGTCTTGACGACGCTGGATCGCCGAGGCCCCGTCCAGCCAATCGGCCATCGCGCCGTCCTTCTCCACGACCGTGTGCCAGAGCGGGTTGAACTCGGGTTGCGAGACGCAGACGATGCCGGCCGCGTCCGGCGTCTTTTGCAGGCGCGAGAGCGCTCCGCGCACGTCCTCGGGCAGGCGCGTGGGCGAGGTCGGGTCGAGCAGGACCAGGAAGTCGTACGGCTTGCCTTCGGCGCGCTCGGCCTCGGCCAGGGCGTGCTGGAGCACGGGCCACATGGGCGTATCCGCTTGGGCGAGGTTCGCCGGGCGGGTGAACGGCACGTCGGCGCCGTGCTCGCGGGCGACCTTGGCGATGGCCTGGTCGTCGGTGGAGACGACGCAGCGCGTGATCTCCGGGCACATCTTGGCCAGCCGGATCGAGTGGGCGATGAGCGGCAGGCCGAGCATGGGGCGGATGTTCTTGCCGGGCAGGCCCTTGGAGCCGCCGCGCGCCGGGACGACGGCGAGGACGCGCGCGCTCACGCCGTCACCTGATTTCGGCGGGCGAGGTCGCAGAGCTCGAGCGCGGCGACGCCCGCCTCGAGATCGCAGAGGCGCTCGTCGTTCTTCCCGTCCAGGGCGGCGAGGAAGGCGGCCGCTTGCGCGGCGAAGCGGTCCTCGACGGTCTGGCGGCTCTCGAAGCGGTCGGCGCCGAGCGTCGTCGTCTGCGCGACGCCGTCCCAGGTCAGAGTGCCGCTCTCTCCTTGGACGACCAGGCGCCGCAGCGGCGGCTTGCCCAGGTAGTCGAGGCCGACGCTCACTTCGGCGCGGTCGCGCGTGCGCCAGTTGAGCTCCGCGGCGTCCTCGGACTCGATGCCGAGCGTCCCGGAGTTGGAGCAGCGGCCCTCCGGCGAGACCGCCGGGCCGAAGAGCCAGAGCGCGTAGTCGAGCTCGTGGATCAGGTCGCGCAGGACGCCGCCCTCGTCGGCGCGGGCGCTGTAGCTCTGGCGGTAGTCGCGCTGCGGGCGCCAGTCGGGCAGATACGAGCGGCATTCGATCCGCACGGAAGAAAGCCGGCCGAGCCGGGGCAGCAGCTCGCGCGCGCGGCCGAGCGACTCCGAAAAGCGCAGGATGCAGGCCACGAAGGCGCGGCGACGGCCCTTGCGGGCGGCGTCGGCGACGCGGCGGGCCTGGGCGGCGTCGAGGGCGAGCGGCTTCTCGATGAGGACGTCCATGCCCAGCTCGAGCGCGGTCCGCGCGTCGGCGCCGTGGCGGCCGGTGTCGGTGGCGATCACGGCGGCCGCGGCCCCCGATTCCTTCAGCGAGCCCGCCGTGCGCAGCCCTTGGGCCTCGAGCTCGCCGCGGCGCTCCTCGCGCGCGGGGATCGCCACGACGTCGGCCGCCGCCGAGAACGCCTTGACGTGGCGCATCCCGGCGCTGCCGGCGCCGACGACAGCGATCGTTTTACGCGGCGTAGAACTCTTCGATGCAGGCGATCATGTGGTCCATCTCCTGCTTGGTGAGGTGCTGGTGGACGGGCAGCGTGATCGTCGCGGCGGCGTCGGCCTCGGCCATCGGGAAGTCGCCCTTCTTGTAGCCGAGCGGGCGGCTGGCGGGCTGCAGGTGCAGCGGCGTCGGGTAGTGCACCTTCGCCTCGATGCCGCGGGCCTGGAGGAACTTGAGCAGCTCATCCCGGCGCGTGGCGTGGAACTGGTAGAGGTGGTAGACGTGCACCTCATCCGCGCTGCGCGGCGGCAGCGTGACCTTGCCCTTGAGCTTGGACAGCGCCTTGTCGAGCGTCTTCGCGTTGGCGATGCGCGTGTCGGTGATCGAGCGGAAGTCCTTGATCAGGTGGTTGCCGACGACGGCCTGCAGGGAATCGAGGCGGCTGTTGTAGGCGTAGAACGCGTACTCATCCCGATTGGACATGCCGTGGTTGCGCAGCAGGTGCAGCTTGTCGCGCATCTCCTTGGAGTCCGTCGTGATGACGCCGCCGTCGCCCCAGACGTTGATGTTCTTGAGCGGGTGCAGCGAGAAGCCGGCCATCAGGCCCCAGGAGCCGCAGTTGCGGCCGGCGATGGCGGCGCCGAT
The DNA here is from genome assembly GCA_964653765.1 of uncultured Elusimicrobia bacterium. Classification (GTDB taxonomy): domain Bacteria; phylum Elusimicrobiota; class Elusimicrobia; order UBA1565; family UBA9628; genus JAGWUP01. Next base: position 30,068 of record CAZZGQ010000006.1, read on the forward strand.
GCCCTGGCAGGAGTCCTCGATCACGGGCAGCTTGTGCTTCTTGGCGATCTCCATGACGCGCGGCATGTTCGGCGGCTGGCCGCCCCAGACGACGGGCATGAGGGCCTTCGTGCGCGGGGTGATCGCGGCTTCCATCTTGTCGCAGTCGATCACGCCCTTCTTGTCGCAGTCGACGAAGACGATGCGCGCGCCGGCCGTCTCGATGGCGCCGGCGGTGGCCACGAACGTGTTGGCCATCGTGATGACCTCGTCGCCGGGCTTGATGTCCAGCGCCCGCAGCGAGAGGAAGAGCGCGTCCGTGCCGGAACCCACGCCAACGGCGTACTTGGTGCCGATGATCTTGGCGAACTTCTCCTCGAACTCCTGCATGACCTTGCCCAGCGTGAAGTCGCCGGAGTGCACCAGCTTCTTGATGTCGGCCAAGATGTGGTCGATCTCGTCGAACTGGCGCGGGAGGTAGGAGTAGGGGACGTGCAGCTTCTTGGCGGCGGCGGTGGGCATGGGAGATCTCCTGGTTACTTCAAAAGGGTCTGGATGAACTTGAAAAGGGCGGTGGGATTGACGGGCTCGCGGTTGCCGACGATCTCGACGGCCAGCGCGCCAACGCAGTTGCCGACGAAGCAGAGCACGTCGGCCGGGACCTTCCGGAAAGCGAGCGGCGAGGTGACGGCGAAAAGCGCGTCTCCGGCGCCCACGCGGTCGACGACGCGGCGGGCGAGGGCGGGCGACTCGTGCCAGCCGTCGTCGGTCAGCGCCACGGAGCCCGCGGCGCCGCGGCTGACGAGGAAGGTCGAGACGCCCATCTTGCTCTTCACGCGCTCGGACAGCTCGGGGATGCGGCCGTACTTGTCGCGCGTGGCGACCCGCAACTCGGGCTCGTCGATGGCGACGTAGTCCGCGCGCGCGTAGTTGGTGACGGCGTTGAAGCCGTTGTTGGCGGCGTTGGACTGGGTGTTAAGCGCCAAGAACTTGCCGCACATCGTGGCCTGGCGCCGCAGCGCCTCGCTCATCAGGCCGTGGCCGAAATCGTTGACCACCAGCAGGTCGTGGCGGCCGCATTCCTTCTCCAGCTTCTTGCCCACCTGGGCCTCGACGGCGCCGGAGATCGGCGTATCGTCCAGGAACTGGATCTCGAAGATCTTGCGCAGCTGGTCGGAGTCGAGGTAGCGCTGCTTGCGCACCGTCGGGCGGTCAGGCGTGCGCACGGCTTCCAGGCGCACGTTGGGGCGCAGCTTCGAGCGGATGAACTCGAGCTCCTTCTCGTCGGGCCCGATGCTGGTCAGCAGCGTGACCTCGCCGCAGAAGCCGGCCATGTGGTTGGCCGTGGCCACGGCGCCGCCGGCGAAGAGCTCTTCGCTCGTGAACTTGGAGGCGACGATCGTCTCCTTCGTCGTCTTGCCGAGGGGGACGCAGTAGCTGTACTGGTCGAGGATGGCCTCGCCGGCGACGAGGACCTTCGTCTTGGAGAGCCCCTGGATGTATTCCAGGATGCGCTCCGCCGAATACAGGCCGCGCAGGCCCTGCAGGTACTCCTGCGTCTCGATCGGATAGCCCGAGAACATCCGGTTGATGAGGTGGCTCGAGCTGGAGGTGAAGCCGTCGGTGAAGGTTAGGCGGCCACCGACGGAGCGCACGGCCGCTTCCTCGTCGGTGATCTTGCCGGTGACGTCCGCCTTGGCGTCGACGTAGTCGCTGCCTTTGACGTAGAAATCGGGCTTGAGCTTCTTGATCGTCTCGACCGCCGTGGGCCACTCGTTGAGCGCCACGTAGTCGATCATCTCGAGGGCGGCGAGGCTGTCGAGGCGCAGCTGCTGGTTGAAGAGCGGCCGGCCCGGGCCCTTGTTGACCCAGCGATCCGGCGTGATCGTCACGACGAGCAGGTCTCCGATCTTGCGGGCCTCGCGGAAATGGACGATGTGGCCGGGATGGACCAGGTCGAATACGCCGTGGCAGTGGACGATCTTCAGGCCTTTCTTGCGCGCCGCGGCAAGGACGACAGCGAGTTCATCTAAAGTCTTCACTTTCGACGGCGCGGGAGCGGTCTTCGCCTTAGGCACGCGTCTTCTCCCGCTCGCGGCCGAGGTGCTTGAACCAGGCCTCGGTGGCGCCGGCGATGCTCTGCGGCGTCCAGACCGGCGCCTCGCGCCAGTAAT